>NZ_JAVRCC020000011.1:13419-175130 GCF_034530975.2 Nostoc sp. DedQUE07
CTGCTTGAAGTTGCTCAATGCCTCTGCCGCCCTGCCACGAACATTTGAGTCAACCTTTTCATCTTTGAGGATGTTGGCAACTTTCTGTGCTATGTCCTCCGGTTTCTTAATCACGGTTTTCAAGTCTTTTAGCTCATATGTAGCTAATTGGTCAAAAGCATATCCCTTCACTTTGGGGTAGCTGTCGTCAAGGGCTGCTACTATACCGTTAATCTGCCAATCTTGCGGTTTGGGTTTGGGGGTTTCTTTGGCGTTTACCCAAGGTAGACAAAAAAGAAAAGAAAGGATAAAGGCTAAAGCATAAAGGATAAAGCGAGAAGGCTTGCTGCGGTGGTGGAGAGTTGTAACCATGTTTGGAGCAAGGTGGCAGATTAGACCCGATTATGAGTATAATAACAACCTTGCAATCCGTAATTCCTGATTGAGAATGCAATTTGGTATCAACAAGTAGTAGACGATCTGCATTTACAAGTATAAAAGACTCGCTCACGAGTATAAAAGACTCGCCCGCGAGTATAAAAGACTCGCCCGCGAGTATCAAACACTCGTCCACGAGTATAAAAGACTCTCCCGCGAGTATAAAAGACTCGCTCACGTGTATCAAAGACTCGTCCACGAGTATCGAACACTCTCGCACGAGTATAAAAGACTCGTCCACGAGTATCGAACACTCTCGCACGAGTATCAAACACTCGCTCACGAGTATCAAAGACTCTCCCGCGAGTATTAAAGAACTTTCAAATAAAAAAGGACTCAAATAATTCTTGTAGGGTGGGCGTCTCGCCCGCCCATAGCTAAAGGCGGGCAAGATGCCCGCCCCACAAGATTGAATAATTTATTGGTTGGAAATCCCTAAAGACTCTCCCGCGAGGTTTAAAGCCTATGAACCAGAAGCAGCTTTAGCAGGTTTACTTTTAATAGCTTTAAAACGATCGCCTAACTGTTCGGCAAGACTTTTTAACCCTGGAGTTTTCTTAGCAGCAGTCTTGACGTAATCATAAACTGTCAAACTACTGCCCATTGCTTCGCTGCCGACTGCCATTAAGGTATCATCTACTTGTTCTGTCAGTTGTCGCAATCCAATCAAAAGCTCAGTAAGTGTGATTGCTAATTGATAATCCCGCACAAATTCATCGACATCAAAGCTGGCTGGGAGAATATCTCGGTTAGACTGGGCCGCAGTCAGGCTGGTATTGACGAAAGCTAGGCTTTTATCGCCCATCTTAAATAACTTGCGTCGTTCTTCCACACTCAGGGTTACGAGAAAAGGCATCTTCGCTTGGATAGTCGCAAACGCTGCTTTAATTTCTTGAATATCTGCTGGGGAAAGGGAGCCTGTAATATTTTGGTAAGCCATTGGTTATTTACTGTGGTAAATCTGTTTGTTATGATTCCCACTGGTAAATGCGATCGCACAGTATTTAAGGAATGGGGAGTGGGGAAAATAACCTCTCTGGTTTACACACAAGTCGAATTACCCCCCTTAATCCCCCCTTGTAAAGGTGGGAAACAAGAAAAATCCGGTTCCCTCCCCTTTGCAAGGGGAGGGTTAGGGAGGGGTAAAACTTACGCTTCAAGTCAGTTTACCGAATAATTTCTTTAACAACGCCAACAAAGCGTTCCATGTCGGCTTGGGTAATAGCTCCCATTGTCGAGACTCGAAAGATTGATTGAGCTAAATTCCCCTGTCCAGAATAAATTATATAATCTCGTGCTTTCAGTTGGTCGTGAAATTCTTCATAGCTGAAACCGTCTGGTAAGTAGTAGGCATTCAAGACAACGGATGAACTGCCAAGAGGAAGTAAGGGTTTAATTCCGAGTGAGGCTAACCCGTCTCTAACTAAGCTGGCAAGTTGGTTGTAATGGTTGTGTCTGGCACGCCAACCTCCTGCTTCTGCCATTTCTTGCAAAGCTTCTGTTAAAGCATAAAATGTCTGTACTGATTGCGTAAAAGGTGTGCCGCCTCGTTCTTGCTGCTGGTAATAAGTTCCTAAATCTAAATATAAGGTGCGGGGGATTGTGTCTACTGAAGGCAGTGCATCCCGTTGCAGGATGACAAAGGACGTTCCGGGAACGCCATGCAGACATTTATTCGCTGTCGCAGCGCAAGCAGTGATTCCCCAATCTGCAAAATTTAATTCCTCAGCACCAAAGCTGCTGACTGCATCTACTAATAGTTTGATACGGCGTTCTTGGCAAATTGGGGCAAGTTCTGCCAAATTATTTAAGCGGCCGGTAGTAGTTTCGTGATAGACAACAGCAAGGTGGGTGATGTCGGTGTTTTCATCTAGGAGTTTGACTAAAGCTTTGATATCGATTTCGGCATCCCAAGGATGGGAAAGTGTGATGTAATCAATGCCGTGAATTTTGGCGATTTTGGATAGTCGTTCGCCATATACACCGTTTTCAATGACTAGTAATTTTCCGTTTGTGGGTACTAAACTACTAATCATTGCTTCCATCGCGGCGGTTCCAGAACCGGTCAGGAGAACTGCTGCCCAGCGATCTTTTCCAAGCCCATAAACTTGAAGTAGCTGTTCGCGGATTCTGCTTTGAAGTTGAGAAAATTCTACTTCACGGTGGCATAAATCGGGACGTAATAAGGCGTTTCGGACGCGATCGCTCAAATTAACGGGGCCGGGATTTAGTAAAATCATTTTGTCATTTGTCATTTGTCATTGGTCATTGGTCATTTGTCATTGGTCATTAATAAATAAAGAGTTTGTACTTTGAATTTATTAATTACGAATTACGAATTACGAATTACGAATTACCAATGTGTTTCATGAAGCGTTGTAAAACTGCTTCTGGGGTGATGTTGGGTCTGGGTAGTTTTTCTAAAGTTCCGGGACGGATTTTTAAATGAGCGAATTTAGGTCTGGTGTTAGCATCTGCGGTAAATAAAGTATCTAAAAGGGCGGGGTCATCTCCGGCTAATGTCACGCCGTAACCGCACGCTTCGGCAATTTTGGCAAAGGAAATACCCGCCGAAACAGTGGCTTGTGCGCCTGTGGAATCGTGGACTTCATTATCTAACAGAATATGGGTCAAGTTAGCACCGCCATAAGTGCCGATGGTCGCAAAATTACCCATTCGCATTAATGCTGCCCCATCACCATCAATTACTATTACCTTCAGGTCTTTCCGCGCTAAGGATAATCCCAATCCCATTGAGGAAGCGCAGCCCATCGAGCCGACCATATAAAGATGATTGGCACTGTCTTTACTAGCAAAGAGTTCGCGTCCCGTGTATCCGGTGGTGGCAATTATTACAGTGTTTTCTGGATCGGTAAGTTCCACAATCCGAGCTAATGCTTCACTGCGAGATATGCGTTGTTCTTTGTTATCCCGAAAAAAGCTTTGCTGAATATGAGCGCTACTAGTATTTTCTCGTTCGGGGATAGAAGAACGGGTGAGGGCATGGGGGGCGATCGCTCCTTTACGCATAATTAAAGCATAAGGACAGCGTTCTTGTTGCATATAGGCTGTGGCTCTTTGCAGAACTGGTTCTATTTCTGCTGCATCTGTAGGAAAATATTCCCAAGGTATAGTCATTGTTTGCAGCAATTTCTCTGTGATTTGCCCCATTAATTGATGTTGCGGTTCATCTTGCAACACGCGATCGCCTCTTAAAGTACAAATCAGCAGCAGTGGAATCCGAAAGATATAAGTTAGGGAGGTTAGCGGGTTAACTGCATTTCCCAAACCAGAGTTTTGCATCATTACTACAGCTGGTTTTCCAGCAATTGCGGCTCCAGCTGCGATCGCTACTGCATCTCCCTCATTGGCTGCGGAGATATATTTAAGTTGAACGTCATTGATGACGTAGTTAATAAAAGGCGTGAGAAAAGAACAGGGTACGCCTGTGTACCAGCCAAAGCCAAGATTACGCGCAGCTTCTACAAATTCTTCTGCCTGAATCATAATTATAAATTTACAGCTATTTTCAGGTATTTAAACGATTGAAATGGGGAGTGGGAAGTTGGGAGTGGGGAGGAAAGATTATTAGTTCGACCTCTGAACTCGGAACTTCAGCCTTTGAACTCGGAACCTCGACCTCTGAACTCGGAACCTCGACCTCTGAACTCGAAACTCCGACTTCTGAACTCGGAACTTCGACCTCTGAACTTGGAACTTCGACCTCTGAACTCGAAACTCCGACTTCTGAACTCGAAACTCCGACTTCTGAACTCGAAACTTCGACCTTTGAAGTCGGAACTTCAGCCTTTGAACTCGAAACTTCAGCCTTTGCACTCAAAACTCCGACCTCACAATGCCCAATGCCCCATGCCCCATGCCCCATTTCTATTGTTTCAATTGAAAAGCAAGGTCAAGATCGTCTAAAGAATTAACATCTAACCAGTTACCGCGAATATAAAGCACCTTGATCGGTTTGCCTTGCTCGATTAAATAATTGCATAATTCTGGCAAACCCAGACTATTGAATTCCGGTCGTTTTTGCAACTCATTGAGTGCTTCACTAACCCATTGTCTACCTTGACTCCGCAAGCGCAACATCCCAATCCAGCGACCGCTAGACTTTCCTAATTGCGTTTGTGTCGTTTTAGAAACGTTCAACAGGTTGACATCCTGTCCAAACAGAGAAAGATCGTCTGGAATTGAGCAATAGGCGTAGTCAGGTGAACCGCTAACAGACTTGCTGTTGGCTACAGAATCAACTACAGCCACAATTTCTCCGGGACATTCTAATAAATCTCGCAAGATGTAGCTTCTAAATAGTAAATCGCCGTAAAGCACCAGCATTTCTTCGCCAAAACTAGCTTGAGCTACGGCTAAGGATGCTAATTCTCCCGTTGTTTCATAATCTGGGTTGCGGATGACTTTAGTCCCCGGAACATTGATGGTTTCTGCTTTGTAACCGGCGACAACGGTAATATCATTGATGGCAAGTTTCTTGAATTTGTCTACTAACAACCTGAGTAGAGGTTTACCTCCAAGAGGTAACATTACTTTTGGTTTATCTTGCGTCAATCCTGCTAATTCTTGGCCTCTGCTAGCAGCCAAAACGATCGCTTGGGTATTTTGTCGTCCGTTGTTAAAGTAGCGTTTTTCAGCTTCTTGGAGTTCATCTGCCCCTTGTAGCCGGAAGATTTCTTTTACGGGAGCAATATCATCTTCAATGTTGATTAAAGTTTCGCTGGCTTTCACTTCGCGGGCGATCGCTTGCATACTAGCAACAGCAGCTCGAATCAGATGGTTTGCCCAAATGACCAAATTCACTTCCGCTTTGCGAAAAACATCAGTAGGTGTGCTGTAATATTTAGTCGGTATAAACACTAACGGAGAACGACCCGCCCATTCTTTAGCAAAGGCTAGCACTTGATCGGGGCGCGATGATTTACTGTGAATCAAAATCGCGTTTGCTCCTGCGGCGTGGTAAGCTTCACCTCGGCGCAGCGCCTCCGAAAGATCCCAGCCGGCAATCAAAGCTTCGAGTCGGGCGACGATGCAAAAATCTGCATCTGTCTGACTATCTTTACCCGCCTTAATTTTGCCGCAGAATTCATCAATATCAGCTAAAGCTTGGCGACTACCATTGATAAAGCTGTTGGTTTTGGGAAAAAGCTTATCTTCAATACAGACTCCAGCAATTCCTCGCTGTTCTAACTTTTTGACCAGGCGACGCATATTATTAAAGTTGCCATAACCTGTATCGCCGTCTAATAAAATCGGGATGCTGGTGACATCAGACATAAACTCAAGCATTTCTACAACTTGAGTCCAACTGGCTTCATTATTATCTCGAACGCCATACTGAGCCGAAAGGGCTAGTCCACTCGCCCAAATTCCTTTAAATCCAGCCTCTTCCACAATCCGGGCGCTAATCCCATTGTGAGCTTCCATAATGAAGTCGAGTTGAGGCGATTCTAGTAATAACCGTAATTGGGCACATTTATTTAATTTTGCAGCGGTGTCAATGGGTGCAAATATTTGATGCATTTATTCTGCTTTTCTCAACCTATATAATATGGCTAGCGATTTTCAATTGCATGGAATACAGACCTAACCCCCAGCCCCTTCCCTTGTAGGGAAGGGGGTAAGAATTCAAAGCCTCTCTCCTTTTAGGAGAGAGGTTTGGAGAGAGGTCAAACTGTAATGCATCCAAACCAAAACCGCTATAAATGAAGATATTTTCAGACATGTTCTGCGACTTCTATCTGAGGTAAAATCTCGTTTTGGGCGCGTTGAATATCTTGGGGAAAATCGATTTCGAGCCAAGGTAAACCAGTAATGTCTTCGTAGCCAAATGTTTCTGGAGTTTCTAAGAGCAGATCCCGAATTACTTCTTCATAAGGTTCATTATCCCGTCCGTCTGCAACATATTGTTCTGTGCGAATCGCAAGACGGCGAGCAACAGCACTTTCAAAATGAAAGAATCCTACTGACTCACCCGCAAAATCATAAGCTAAACCAGGAGCTAGTTGTTTACGAAACTCCACGAGATAATTATCTCTAACACAAAGCTTTACGGGTTCATCTCCCGGTTCAAAATCCCGATCTAATAAAAAGCTGTTGAGGATATTTGTCTTTACCAATCGTTCGATGATGCGGCGATCGCACAATACATCTGCATCCATTAATAATATGTCATCGCCAGCAACTAAATGCTGACGTACAGTCCAAAGGCTGATCGTACTGCCTTTGGTGTAGTCAGGATTATAAACTGTACTGACCCAACTTTCGGCTCCTAATGCTTTGATTTCATCCTGAATTCTTTCTGCTTGATAACCCACAGCAATCACTACTTCATCAATTTGGTAATGACGGAGATTGTTAAAATGGCGCTCTAGTAAAGATTTGCCATTAAAATTCAGTAAGCATTTGGGTTGGATTTGCCCATCTTTACCTAAGCGTCGTCCAACGCCAGCAGCTAAGATAATTGCCTTCATCGTCAAATCACCAACAGTAGCTTAGACACCAGTAAATCTGGAAATTTTCCCAGTATTTTATAATGACTGTTTTTTGCTCAAGACAATATTTGTTAATTAATTCTTAACATAGAGCAGGCAGGAGGCAGGTGGTCACTGAGCGTAGTCGAAGTGAGGCAGAAGGGAAAATGGTAGTGCTAAGAGCGAAACACTTGGCGAAAACCAAAATAGGCGATCGCATCTTTCATATTTGAGACAAAACGTTTTAGCATACCCATGCGGGTGTCGGTAACGTATTCCAAAGTCAAAACAATGCGCTTTTCGTTGTCACCCAAAGGGGTAACTCTGTGGTAAAGTTTGTCACCATTGAATAATACTAGAGTACCAGGGGTTAAAGAGAGCGATCGCCTTTGTGTCTCCCCTTCTGGAATATCTTTGTAGAGTTGATATTCCAGCTTACTGGATGAATTATCAACCAAACCAAGCAACACTGTATAGCGTTTTCCGCGATAGTAAGAAGTATCGTAATGATACTGGATATGGTCTCCAGGCTCAGTGTAATAGTACAGCGCGTAAGTATGGGGATCGGTATCAGGACAGGGAAGGAGCTTTTCTGCCGTAATTTTGTTCAGGAACTCGAAAAAGGCACTGAGTTGATAAAACTCTCCGAAAATCGGAGCAAGGCTATCTAAGCTATAGCGGCTGATACTACCGCCCTTTTTATGATTGGGAATATAGTTGCGGTTAATAGCAGGTTGCAAAGACGGCAACAGTGCCAAAAACTGCTCAATAATGGAGTTAGGGACAAAGTTTTCAACCACCAAAAATTCATTTTGAGCTTGAAACTCAGCTTGAAGTTTCTGGTAATCAACGGCTGCTATAGCTTTATCAATTTCAGTTTGAAGCTCCATTGATAATTATTTATTCTCTCACTGCTTCCTTATCTAGTTTGATTCCGGCTGCGGGAGTGTCCAAAATTGCCAAATTACCCATACTGCAAAGGTTGGCGCGCCAATTGTCGCTGCCATTAATAACGGCTCTAGTCCATTCAGTAAGGGAACTATGGGAAACAAATATAGCACGTCTTCAATGTCAAAGCCGGCGAAATTTGGTTGACGGCTGGCATCTTTACCTAAACGTTGTTCCATTTGGTTTCGCAAATGAAAGATGCAAGCAACAGACACGCCAGATATTATCCCCATCACCAACGCCCACCAACCAAATTTTCCCTCCCTAAGACCATATCCCATACACACAAACAATAGAATATGGATGATAGCGTCACTAGTAAGGTCATATTGATGTCCCCATTTGCTACTTTTCCCACTCAAACGAGCTAATTCACCGTCTGTATGATCGAGAAAGTTAGATAAAGCAAATAACCATGCTCCAACATTAACCCAAATGGTATTACCAACTGCGAGGGCGACAGCCGCCGCCAACCCTGTCAAAAGTCGCACTGTAGTAAGATGATTGGGATTTACCCAACTGTCTTTTAGAGGTTTAATTAGCCAGTAAGCAAGTTGAGCATCCCAAGGCTTTGCGATCATAGATGAACTTAAATTTGATCTAGTCTTGGAATATATATATAGCGGTTCTCATTTGGATGCAACATCCATTAGAGTAAGTAAGTGGGTGGGAAATAAAGATTTCCAACTTCTGAATACTTAATATCTGGAACATTTGTCATTAAAAATAGTCTTACAAAATTCAATTCTGAATTTTGACCGGAGGCGGAGCGTCTCCGGCTCCGCTCCTGAGTTCTAAATTCTTCTTATCTACATTAGGCATTCCCATGCTCTGCATGGGAACGAGAAAAAAGCACATCACAGTGATTTAAAATTCACAATCCGAGCGAAACTCTCAGGTTCTAGACTTGCTCCTCCCACGAGGACACCATCAATTTCTGGTTGAGCCATAATCTCATCAATATTATTCGGCTTGACTGAGCCGCCATATTGAATTGATACATTCGGATTAGTCAACTGGCTACGAATTAAGCCAATTATTCGATTAGCTTCCTCTACTTCACAAGTGTCGCCAGTGCCAATCGCCCAAATCGGTTCGTAAGCAATCACCAAATTATCTTGATCGATATCTACCAAGGCTTTGTCGAGTTGGAGAGCAATCAGTGATTCAGTTTCTCCCGCATCTCGTTGTTGTTTACTTTCGCCAACACAAAGAATTGGAGTCAAACCAAACCTTTGAGCAGTTCGGAGGCGCAGATTAACGGTGGCGTCCGTTTCTCCAAAATATTGCCGTCGTTCGCTATGACCGACAATCACAAAGCGCACACCACTTTCTGCCAGCATTGGGCCAGAAATCTCACCCGTATAGGCTCCATATTCTTCCCAATGGATATTTTGTGCCCCCAGTTGGATGAGGCTACCGTGCAAAGTCTTGGACAAAACGTTTAAATCAGTGAAAGGAGGACACAATATCACTTCTCGCCCTTGGGGGGTTTCCTCTAAATGAGGCAGAAATCCTTGTAAAAACTCTTGGGTTTCTGCCTGGGTTTTGAACATTTTCCAGTTGCCGGCAATAACGATTTTCCGCACAGGTAATTTAGTCAAGATCCTAACGCGTTATATTAGATGCATTTTTCAGTTTATGACGTTTTGTTAGCCATTGGTCATTAGTCATTAGTCATTAGTCATTGGGCATTGGGCATTGGGCATTGGTCATTGGGCATTGGGCATTGGGCATATTTATTCCCCTTGCCCCTTGTCTCCTTTGTCTGCATCGTCTCGCCAAACGCCTCATAAAAATAACTAGGATAGTAAATGAACTGTATCTAAAATTTAAAATCTAAAATTTAAAATCTAAAATCTAAAATCTAAAATCTAAAATTAATATGACTTCGACATTGCCCGTGCCTGAACCTCATCAAAGCGATTCCGCTAACACTGACGCAAATTCTCTCAGCTGGGAGGAAGAATTGGATAGTGCTATTTTCAGTTTTGAAGACATTCAGACGGAACTGAACTATAAACAAGCACAAACAGCGTTGCGAAACTTGGTAGCCAATCTCGATCTTACTCCCCAGGAAAAAACCGGATTGGAGGCAGAAATTGCTGATTTGGAAATTATGCTAGGGAAGTTAGACCGCATGGTGGTGCAGATTGCGGCTTTTGGCATGGTGGGACGTGGTAAGTCTTCGCTACTAAATGCTTTGGTTGGGCAAACGGTATTTGAAACTGGGCCGCTGCACGGTGTCACCCGTACTGCACAAACAGTTAATTGGAGTATTAGCGAGGAGATGATTGGGGAAACTGAACGTGCTTTGCGTGTGACTCTTCCTGGTGTAGGTCAATCCCAGGTGGAATTAATTGATACTCCTGGGTTAGATGAAGTAGATGGTGCAACTCGTGCCGCCTTAGCTGAACAGATTGCAAAACAAGCAGATTTGATTCTGTTTGTGATCTCTGGCGATATGACAAAACTGGAATACATAGCCCTTTCTCAGTTGCGGGAAGCAGGTAAACCGATTGTTTTGGTGTTTAACAAAGTAGACCAGTATCCAGAAGCAGACCGGATGGCAATTTATCACAAAATCCGGGATGAAAGGGTGCGGGAATTACTCACACCTTTGGAAATTGTTATGGCTGCGGCATCGCCATTGGTGAAGACGGCGATTCGTCGCCCTGATGGTACGAGGGGCATACAGTTGCGTACAGGGAATGCCCAAGTCGAGGAACTGAAGCTGAAAATATTGGAAATTCTGCATCGTGAAGGTAAAGCCTTGGTTGCCCTTAATACCATGCTTTATGCCGACATTGTAAATGAGCAATTGGTTGAACGAAAACTGATGATTCGGGAACAGAATGCCAATCAGTTGATTTGGAAAGCTGTGATGACTAAGGCATTAGCGATCGCACTCAATCCTCTAACTGTGGTAGATATTCTCAGTAGTGTGGTAATTGATATTGCTCTGATTTTGGGTTTATCTAAACTCTATGGCTTCTCTATGACCGAAGCTGGGGCTGTACAGTTGCTACAAAAAATCGCCCTGAGTATGGGCGGTATCGGTGCTAGTGAATTGTTAGCAAATTTAGGCTTGAGTGGATTAAAAACTTTACTGGGAATTTCTGCAACAGCTACGGGTGGCATTGCACTAGGCCCTTATATATCGGTGGCGATTACCCAAGGAGGAGTAGCTGGTGTTTCTTCTTACGGTATTGGACAAGTTACCAAAGTTTATTTAGCCAATGGCGCAACTTGGGGGCCTGATGGCCCGAAAGCAGTGATTAATCGAATTTTGACAAATTTGGATGAGACTTCAATTCTTAACCGGATTAAAGATGAATTACTCCAGAAAGTAAAACTCAAAAAGTGATGTATAAATTAGGTTTGGTCAGCTATATTTATCCTTGCACTTACTTATTCCAGAAGGCAAAAATTATACTTTCGGATACTTTTAAAATATCCTCTTAAAATCAGCTATATATAATTGCTTAGTTATTATTACTTTGTCAAGCTTTCTGGAAACTAAATTTTAAATATCCCCTCTAGCAGTCAGCACTCTCTAGGATACTTGCAACAAATAGGTCATACAATGCCCCATCAAAAAGTAAACTACTAACATGGCAGCAGCAGCAAGAGCAACCAAGGTACCAGCTAGCATTAGAGAAAATTCTTTACTCTCGTAGGCTTTTTCCATTAAGTGCAGCGACCACGCTACCAGGGCGACATCAAAAAGTAAAATAGGAAGCAACATATTTCTTAATATTTGTTAATACTTGTAAAATAATATTAACACCCTTTTCAGGAAGTGTGTCTAACCTTAGATAGATGTCATTAAATGAGTAATGGTGGATCAACAGAATGTTCTGACTGGCACGTTGCGATCGCGCAAGTAACTTTTAATTTCTGCTACGCTTAATTGTCCGTAATGTAACAGTGACGCGAGTAATGCGGCTTCAGCCTTGCCTTCAGTAAGGGCAGTGTAGATATGTTCACAATTACCTGCACCACCAGAAGCAATAACTGGAATTTCTACAGCATTGGCAATCGCCCGTGTAATCTCAATGTCATACCCAGCTTGGGTTCCATCAGCATCCATACTTGTGACTAGCAGTTCTCCGGCCCCCCGTTTTTCAACTTCCTGTGCCCACAATAGGGCATCTAAGCCTGTATTTTCTCTGCCACCCCGCACATACACATCCCAACCTGGATTCTCCGGGTTATTTCTGCGTCTGGCATCAATAGCAACAACTATGCACTGATTACCAAAGCGATCGCTTGCCCGATTAATCAAGTCTGGTTCCCGCACTGCCGCAGAATTAATACTAACCTTATCTGCGCCCGCCCGTAACAAAGCTTTAACATTTTCTAAGGATTGAATGCCACCACCTACAGTCAATGGAATAAAGACCTGTTCAGCAGTGCGGTAGACCACATCTAAAATTGTAGCTCGGTCTTCATGAGTAGCTGTAATATCCAGAAATACTAACTCATCAGCACCGGCTTCGTTGTAAACCTTGGCCAGCTCTACCGGATCGCCTGCATCTTGGAGATTAACAAAGTTAACTCCTTTTACAACCCGTCCCGCCTTCACATCTAAGCACGGTAAGATTCTTTTAGATAACATAATAACTTTTGTACTTCTGGGTAATTAGCCGGAATTTAAATTTTAAATTGGCGCGGGTATTCTCAAACGAAAATTTTCACAAGTATGAGGAATGAGGCATTGGAATTAGGAAAGAGGTGACAGGTGACAGGTTATAGATGAATAATCTGTACCCTATAACCTGTAACCTATTCCCTTCCCCAGTCCCCAGTTCCCAGTCCCCAGTCCCCAGTCCCCAGTCCCCAGTCCCTTAAACATAGATAGCTGAATTATGGCGATAATCTCATCGAAAAAACAGCCTCCAGAACCCAACGGCGAACCAAAGCAGCGTCGAGAGTCCGCGAAAGCAACATCCACAGAAAATATTTTGCAGCCTGAAGCTGCTATTGATGAGCAAGAACAGCAAGAAGAAGGTATTCGACCACACCGCTTTGCTGATTACATTGGGCAAAAAGATTTAAAGGATGTGCTAGATATTGCCATTAAAGCAGCTAAGTCTCGTGGTGAGGTGTTGGATCACTTGCTGCTGTATGGGCCGCCGGGATTGGGCAAAACCACAATGGCAATGATTTTAGCATCGGAAATGGGGGTAAATTACAAAATTACTAGTGCGCCAGCCCTAGAACGTCCACGAGATATTGTTGGGCTACTGGTGAACCTCAAGCCTGGAGATATTTTATTTGTAGATGAAATTCATCGTCTCTCGCGGATGACAGAGGAAATTCTCTATCCAGCGATGGAAGATTATCGCTTAGATATTACTATTGGTAAGGGTTCCAGCGCTCGGATCAGAAGTTTGCCGCTATCAAAGTTTACTCTAGTAGGGGCTACAACCCGTGTTGGTGCTTTAACTTCACCACTGCGCGATCGCTTCGGTTTGATTCAAAAACTCCGATTTTACGAAGTTGACGAACTGACTCAAATTGTACTGCGAACCGCTCAATTACTCAAAACCCCTATTACAGAAGATGGTGCCACAGAAATTGCCCGTCGTTCACGCGGAACACCACGTATTGCTAATAGATTACTAAAGCGTGTGCGTGATTATGCGGAAGTAAAAGAATCTGGGGATATTGATGAAAACATTGCATCTGAAGCATTGCAACTATTCCAAGTAGATCCTTGCGGTTTAGATTGGACAGACCGCCAAATGCTGAGTGTAATAATTGAACAATTTAATGGCGGGCCAGTGGGGTTAGAAACAATGGCAGCAGCCACGGGTGAAGATACCCAAACAATTGAAGAGGTGTACGAACCTTACCTGATGCAAATTGGGTATTTAACTCGGACTCATCGCGGCAGAATGGCGACAAAGGCAGCATATAAGCATTTGGGATTTACGCCGCCTAATGAACAGTTGTCATTATTGTAATTATGGGAAATTGGGCATTGGGCATTGGGCAATGGGAATAGGGGATGAGTCTTTGATACTCGTGAATGAGTCTTTGATACTCGGCGACGAGTCTTTGATACTTGTGAATGAGTTTTTGATACTCGGCGACGAGTCTTTAATACTCGTGAATGAGTCTTTGATACTCGGCGACGAGTCTTTAATACTCGTGAATGAGTCTTTGATACTCGACGACGAGTCTTTGATACTCGTGAATGAGTCTTTGATACTCGTGAATGAGTCTTTGAACTCCATTCCCCACTCCCCACTCCCCATCTTCAAGATAAACAGGTAAACCTAGATGATTAAGTTGATTAGTATTTTTCTCAGTTTGTTAATTCTGTTTGGCTGGGGTGCGCCAGTCATGGCACAATCTCAAGCGCCTATTACTGAAGAACAGTTAAAACAAGGCGATGAGTGGGCCAATCAAGCGTTTATAGCAACGAATCAAGGTGATTTTGCTACAGCTGAAACTTACTGGACAAAGATTATTGAGCAATTTCC
The DNA here is from genome assembly GCF_034530975.2 of Nostoc sp. DedQUE07. Classification (NCBI taxonomy): domain Bacteria; kingdom Bacillati; phylum Cyanobacteriota; class Cyanophyceae; order Nostocales; family Nostocaceae; genus Nostoc; species Nostoc sp. DedQUE07. The sequence goes on from NZ_JAVRCC020000011.1 coordinate 27,773, forward strand.
CACTAATGCAGGGGCGTGGAGTAACCGGGGAAATTCGCGGGTGAGTCAGAATAAATTGCAAGAGGCGCTGGCAGATTATAACAAAGCGATAGAACTAGCGCCAAATGTTACCGATCCATATTTAAATCGGGGCGCGGCGTTGGAAGGGATGGGAAAATGGGAAGATGCGATCGCAGATTATAATCATGTCTTAGAACTCGATCCTAATGATGCGATGGCGTATAACAATCGCGGAAATGCCAAAACAGGTTTAGGAAAATGGGATTCGGCGATCGCAGACTATAAAAAATCTAATGAGATAGCCCCAAATTTTGCCTTCGCCCGTGCTAACTACGCCTTGGCTTTGTATGAAATCGGTCAAAAAGAGCAAGCAATCCGTGAAATGCGAAATATCGCCCGTAAATACTCCAAATTTGCTGATGTGCGTGCCGCCCTCACAGCTGCATATTGGGTAAATGGAGAACAAGGTGAAGCCGAAAGCAACTGGGTAGCAGCTTATGGACTTGATAGCCGCTACAAGGATATCGACTGGGTAAAAAATATCCGCCGTTGGCCTCCCAGCCTAGTTACTGCTTTGGATAAGTTCTTGAAAATCCAGTAATTAGCAGGTAAATAACAGGGGAAGCGAAACGATCGCTCCTACCTAATTGTGCAAGTTTTTACACTGAGTTAGTCTCAAGAACTCGCTGATTTTGCTGACGCTTTCCAGTTACCACCATTGGTACACCACCGCCTGGTGCTAACAGGAAGCTTTTCCGAACTGGCAGTACTGGCTTTGTATCAGCTAGTTTCATTTGCCAATCAGATAGTATAGTTGCCAATACCAGTTTCATTTCAAACAGGGCAAATGCCATGCCAATACAGCGACGATTCCCGCCACCAAAGGGCAAAAATTCAGCTGGAGTAAATTGTCTTTCTAGAAAACGATCTGGCCTAAACTGCTTGGAATTGGGGTATAAATCTTCTCGATGATGGCTCAAATAAATACAAGGAACTAATATAGTCCCAGAGTCAAATTTGTAGCCTGCAATTTCTAGAGGCGATTTAACCAATCGATTTAATCCCAACATCGCCACCGGATACAGGCGCATTGTTTCCGAACAAACTGCATTCAAATAGGGTAATCGGAAAATGGCGTTCGGGTCTTTTTTCTCACCCAGGCTATCCAATTCTTGCACCAGTTTTTCACGGACTTCAGGTTGATGATGAATCCAATACAGTGCCCATGCTAAGGAACTAGCGGTAGTTTCATGACCTGCAATCAACAAAGTCATCAATTCATCACGTAATTCTATGTCTGTCATCGGCTCACCTGCTTCATCACGAGCCGCCATCATTAAAGACAGAATATCACTTCGAGACTGGTCAGCAAGCGATCGCCTTTCTTGAATTTCAGCATAGATGAGATCGTCCATTTCCTGCCGCAAACGTAGATAACTTCCCCAAGGACTGCGAGGCCCGAAATCTTGTCGTAATAATGGGAAAAACAGCATTATTGCCCGTACAACAGGTCTTTTTGGATTCAGGATAGCAATCAGTGTTTCTTTGAGTTTTTCATAACGAAGTCCGTCCTTTAGACCAAATACAGCCTTCAAAATCACCTGAAAGGAGATTTCTTGCATGGATGACAAGACTGTAAAGGTTTCCCCGACTGGCCAGTGGCTAGTTACTTGCTTGGTGATTTCACAGATTAAATCACCATAAGCCTGCATTCTTTCCCCATGTAGAGGAGGTGTCAGCAGTTTACGCTGGCGCTGGTGAGGTTTTCCTTCTAAGGATAGTAGAGAATTTGGCCCCAATAAAGGCGTTCCTGAACCTGCTGCTGCACCAGAATCTAACTGTTTGGGATCTGTCGTAAAAATCTGCTGAATCGCTTGAGGATTGCTAATGAATACTTGAGGCGTAAAAACTGGGCCAATTCGGAGAGTGAAGATATCACCATAGCTTTTAGCACAGTCTTCCATGTATTCTAAGGGATTAGTCAGCCACTGATACGTTTGTACCCAAGGGTGAGTTTGAGGGCCGTTAGGAAGTTTAAGTGCAGACATTTTTATTAATCTCCCAATGATTAAAGCAAGATTGTTATCAGCCAGTTATTCATGCACCCCTAGCTTGATTAATCTTAGACCACAGATCAAGCAGATGAACTCACCAATTCTTGAATCTGCCTTGGAGTCAATTCTTGGACATTACGCAAAACTACTGCTGCTCCTGCTGCTATTAGTGTCTCACCATAAGCATGACTACGCGCTGCTGTTTCCTGTACGTGGGGAGGTAAAACTCCTACACCAATCCAAGTATGAGAAGAATCTAGACCCCGCGCTTTCTCGACGGTATACATATCTGCTACCGTATCTCCCACATACACGATCGCTAATTTTTGCTCAATTCCATTATCTAATTCACGAACTGTAGCGAAAAGCCCCGTAGGGTCTGGTTTACCTGGTGCATCTTCCATCGCAATCAACACCGGAGATTCCAAACCCAGGCGTTTTTCTAATACATAGTTCGCAGAAGCACGAGTTGCACCGCTAAAAAATCCCCAAGCAATCCCAGCTTGAGTAAGTTGTTCTAAATAGCTAGGTTGTAATAATAAAGGTTCATTACAGATATACCCTGTAAAATTGTTTGGATCTAGGCCGCGGTAACGCGATTGAAAAAAAGCAACGATCGCACTGTAATCTGATTGCAGTTGTTCGCGGCTCTGTCCTTGGCTTTCAAAATAACGGTAAATTAATTCCTGCGATGCTTCCCAATCGTTATTCCACACGCCTTCAGACTTCAGTTGGTCAATATCTAGCGGGGTTGGACGATATGCTTGGGTGGTAAAATATTCTACGGTATCTGCGATCGCACGACGATAGGAACCGCTAACATCGCGTACAACGCCATCAATATCGAAAATAGCGATCGCCTTTGTAGAAGTTTGTGGAGTCATGGGGTAGGAAGCAAAAGAGTTTTAAATCATCATAAAACGTGAGATCATAACTCAGGTAAAAAATTGGGGTCGAGGGCTTGCTCTGGCGTGAAAGGAGATTGTTCGGGGAAGATAGCGATCGCTAATCCAGTTTCAATCACAGCCAGTCGTCTAGCGGTTTGATAGCTTTCATCGAAAACTTGCTCAAAGTAAGGTTTCAAACTCGGACTTTCCTGAAGTGCTTTTTGGACTCGCCTGCGGTGTTCCAGAATTGTGTACTGCCAACTTTTTGACCGTCTTTCAGTTTGAATTTGATATTTGAGCAGATGCATCAGCAAGACTTCCAGATTGCTCTCCAATGACCGCTTTTCATTTCTGCCCATCGTTTCAATTTCTTCAATTAAATTCTCTAAATCCAGTTCTGTGAGCCGACCTTGTTTGAGCAGTTCTGCTGTGGTTTGAATCCACAGGTAAAAGTCTTGCTCATATAAATCTGAACCAGATGTTGTTTGAGATTGGGGCAATTGGGCAGTCACGTCGCTTCGCTCCGAATTCAAAATTAACAGCAAAATTTTCTAAATCAGGGTGTGATTATGGCTCAGGTAAAAAATCGGGGTTAAGGGCTTGCTCTGGCGTGAAGGGAGAGTGTTCCGGGAAGGTAGCCAAATGCAATTCCGTTTCATCAGCAGCCAAGAGTCTAGCATCGTCATAACACAGCCCGAAAACTTCATCAAAATAGGGTTTAAGGCTAGGACTTTCTTCTAGAGCTTGTCTGAGGCGTTTGCGATGCTCACGAATTGTTGCTCGCCAACTACCAGAGCGCTTCTCGGCTTGATATTTGTACTTCAATAGATGCATCAGCACCACTTCCAAATTGCTTCTGAGTGCTTTCTTTTCACTCCTGCCCATCGTTTCAATTTCATCAATCAAATTCTCCAAATCCAGTTCTGTGAGCCGACCTTGTTTGAGCAGTTCTGCCGTGGTTTGAATCCACAGGTAAAAGTCTTGCTCATACAAATCTGAACCAGATGTTGTTTGAGATTGGGGCAGTTGGGCAGTCATAAGCCTCTTTAGTTAGCGCCGACTATACCTTATGCTAGCCCAATCTAATTACAGTTTGGTCATTTGATAGGGTATTGCGTTAAAATAAGCGATCGCTATCCTAGTTAAATAATGCCCGGAAATTCCCGGAGGTGTGATTGACCAAGTTTATTTTGAAAATTTTGTGGTTAGACGAGAACGTTGCTCTCGCAGTCGACCAAGTTGTAGGCAAAGGCACCAGTCCCTTGACTAAGTACTTTTTTTGGCCCAGAAATGATGCCTGGGAAGAGTTAAAAAAGGAATTAGAGTCCAAACATTGGATTACCGATCTGGATCGTGTTGAGTTGCTTAACAAAGCAACAGAAGTGATTAACTACTGGCAAGAGGAAGGCAGAAACCGTCCAATGGCAGAAGCTCAGTTGAAATTTCCAGAAGTTGCCTTTACAGGTAGCGCTTGATATTACAAAATTAGCTATTGTCCTGTTCTACAAGCTGCCACAGTTTGATAGTCTTGTCCCGGCTGCCGCTTGCAATTAATTGTGTAACTTTGCTCACAGCAACAGCAGATACTGAGTCTACATGACCAGAGAGAGTAACAATCTCTTCTGCTGTGCTTACCCTCCAAAGTTTAACTGTTTTGTCGCAACTTGCACTTAGGAGCGTTTCGCCATCGCCAGTAAAAGCCACAGCCACCACAGACCAAGAATGGCCTACAAGTGTGCAAATTAGCCGACCAGTGTTTACCTCCCACAACTTAATAGTGTTATCATCACTACCCGTCGCTAAAATTTGACCATCAGGACTAAAAGCGACTGTCAAAACCGCCCATGCATGACCTGAAAGGGTGCCTAACAAGCTATAGCATGGGCGGTTTTCAAATTTTTCCTCAAAGCCTCCAAATGCTCTCAATTGCCACAGGCGAATCGTTCTGTCATAACTAGCGCTGGCTAAAAGCTGTCCTTGGGGACTAAATGCTACTGAATTTATCTTTAATTGGTGTCCAGCTATGGTGCAAATTTCTCTGCCAGTATTGACATCCCAGAGTTTGATTGTCTTATCCCAGCTACCACTAGCGAGAATCTGCCCATCTGGACTGAAAGCAACTGATTTTACAGCCTGTGCGTGTCCCAAGAGAGTGCAGATTTCCTCTAATGTTTCAACCTGCCACAATTTGATAGTTTTATCATTGCTAGCAGTTGCCAGAATTTTCCCATTTGGACTGAAGGTAACTGATTTTACAGCTTGGGAATGTCCTGACAAGCTAGCTAGGACTTTTTTAGTATTTAAATCCCACAATTTGATGTTTTTGTCATCACTAGTGCTGGCTAAAGTGTAACCGTCAGGACTAATGGCAAGGGCATTCACACTACTAAATGTCCCAGAATGCTCAGTTAAGGTATGTAAGCATCGCCAAGGAGGATTTGGTAATTTAAAATTTTGAGTTTTACATTCCATACCCATTGCTTGCATAACTTCATCAGCTGATTGAAAGCGACGGTTAACAGCATTTTGCAGCAGCTTGTCGAGGATTTGCGCCAAGCGTAGACTCTTTGAGTCTTGTCGCCAGATATCGCTAACTTTGGTCGTAAGATATTGTTGCCAAACCCAACAATCATTAGCAATATCAAATAAATCAAAGGGAGGAATCTGGGTAAGTAAGTAAATACAAGTTACACCCAAGCTATATAAATCACTAGCAAAAACCGCTTTTCCTTTTGTCTGCTCTGGTGCAGCGTATTCTGCACTGCCAATACTGGTTTCAGATGTTAGCCGATCGATTTCTGTGACGATTTTCGCAGTGGTAAAATCGACTATGACGAAATCTCCCTTCTTGGTAATTGAGGATCTACGGATGATATTTTGGGGTTTAATATCGCGGTGGATGATGTGGCGATCGCTAATAAACTGCAAAACTGGCAACAAATCTTCTAACAGTTGCCAAATCTGAGTTTCATTAAAAGCACCTTCTTCTTTAACCACCTCAGCTAAATTAGTGCCTGCAATAAACTCTTGCACTAAATAAAAATGCCTGTTCTGCTGAAAATAAGCCAATAAAGCGGGAATTTGCGGATGCTTTCCTAATTCATCTAGCTTTTGCGCCATTTGCTGAAAATTTTTAGATATTTCGTATTCCAGCGATAATTCTTGAACGACGCAAGGAACTGGCGGAAACTTACCTTCGTCTATTGCGAGGAAGGTTTTACAGAATCCACCTTTATCAATCTGCTTGAGTAAACGATAACGTTCTTGTAAAAGCAAAATTTATTTGCCTACACAGCATCCACAATAAAATATAGCTGTTTTTAGTTACTTATAACTCGGAACTGCTTACGATCGAGTATAAAAATTTCTAAAAAATACTAGTAAAAATAGCTTGTTATCAAGATGCAGAAATTCTTAGGTCTAACCGTTTGCTTATCTATTGTTATCTCATTTGTGCCTACAGTAGCCTTTAGCCTTCCGCTCTCAGGACAAACATTAAACAATTTAGCTGAAAAAGCTAAGTTAGAGGTTTCTAAGACTATAGGTATCGCGGCTGAACACCTCACTGTAGTTAACAAAGCAACTCTAGCTGATACTGGAATCATGCAGTTTAAGCTAAGAGATACCCAAGGCAATATCTATGGTGTATCCCTTGATGCTGCTGGCAATCAAATTAGTCAGGAAGTGTTAGAGCAGGCTATTCAAGCAATCAACAATAAGGGCTTCGTTGGCAAATTGGAAACCGAATTAGTTAATCGCATTGCTCAAGGCGGTAATACCCCTATCAAGGTCATTTTTCATCTAAAAGGAGAAACAGTTCAGCCTTATCAAGGATCGAACCGTACTGAGCATCAAAATCACTTAAATACTCTTAAATCTCACTATCAGGTAATTCAGCAACCTCTTGTAAACCAACTTAAAGAAAGTAACCAACGGGTCATTTATCAATCTCTTTATACACCAATTGTGGTGGCGGAAGTTACCCCTTTGTTAATCCAAACGATCGCTGCTCGTTCTGATGTAGAGCGAATCTATCTTTCGCGACGGACAATTAGAAGGTAAAACGATTGAATTTTAGTTTGCCAGAAGAGGCTGAACGTATCTCGTTGTAACTATTTCCTGCCCTGCCTCCCCTGCTTATCCAAACCGTATTGGGGGCGCACATATCTACGCCCCTACCAGATGTTGCTAATGTTACTTATCTACAGGAAAATTCACAACTATCGGTGGATGACCGTTTTCTGGGGTTGGTTGTGCTTTGGTTACTGGTTGTGGATGCAAAGGTGTTGGTGTCAATTCACCTTTACCAGTTTGATTCCATAAAATCATGGATAGTAGCCCATCCACTAAGCCGTTATTGCTGCCATTACTGCCAACTAAGACATCTGGAATCAAGCGGACATTGCGATCGCCGATAATCTGCATTAGTTGCATTGCTGTATAACCTTGTGAACCCAAGGCTTCCACACCAGCGCGGTAGGTTTCAGCTTTGGCGTTACCTGTGGCCCGTATACCTTCAGCCTCAGCAATTGCCCGGAGTTTTGTCCCCTCAGCTTCACCGTTCGCCTCTTTGATTTGGGCTTGGGCTTTTAATTCAGCAATATGCACGCTCTGCTCTGATTTCACCATTTCTTGCTGGATATTAGCCAGTGCCGTTTCTCGGACAAGCTGCTGCCGTTGGGTTTGTGCCATCTGCTGGACTTCATAAGTCTTGCGTTCTTCTTCAGCAATTTTCCGGTCTGTCTGCGTCTGCATTAACGACGCTGGTGGCTGAATATCACCAATCAGGGTGTCGATCGCTTGCACGTCATAAGCCCGCAATGCTGTTTTAATATACTCAGCAGCCTCAGATTGTCGTTCGCTGCGAGCGGTAAGAAAGTCTAGTACAGTATAGTCTTGGGCTGAGTTGCGGAAATAATTACCGATAGTTGGTTCTAATACATGGTCTACCAAATTTTGCATTGCACCAACGCGAGAAATTACCTTGGGAGCATCTAAAGCACCCACATGGATAATTTGCGCTACTTCCAAATCAAAAGCAAACCCATCTCGCGATCGCACTGTCAAGGAAGCCAGTTGAGCATCATAGCTGTGGCGTTCGGTGCGATCTGACCAATTTAATACAATGTTGGTCGTTGGCACCAGTTCCATCTTCATGATCCGGGAATTAATCGGGTGCTTGCCAGGATATAGCGGTTCGACCCACACGCCCTTATGTCCAGGATTCACCAAGTTACCGTGGGTGAAAGCTGCACCACTGACATCTTGATGTGCCTTACCCACAAAAGAAATTACCACACCCACATACCCAATGGGAATTTCCGTCATCGGCACTTGTTCAACCTGGACAAACCAAGGGTTTAAGTTCCAAGAACCAGAAAGCAAGGTTTGCTCTTGTAAGCCCCGCCGCCCACCGCCATTAATAAATTTCTGACCATTTTGGAAGTTGTCGTGTCCCTCAATTATGGGGCCTGCAAGTTCGCCGGCAGAAATTGGCACACCATCTAAGGTAGTAACGATGCCAACTTTGTCCGATGCCAGACTGTACACTCGCAACTGTTCTGGAGCCATGCCATGAGCGCTGGCATTTGCTGCCACGATCGCTTTAAACAGAGCGGTATTGATCCGGTACGTACCTGCGGTGAGAAAACCCATTTGCCGCCCTTTTTCACCGCCTTCGGTGAGGAATTTTCGAGCATCTTGGAAGTTGTCGCAACTGACAATTTTACCCAAAATCCGCTCTGGTGGGTTGGGTTGACCATCTGCTGCCACAATCAAAGCGATTTCTCCTTGGGGGACGACAACCACTGGCTCTTTTTTTACAGAATACTGCCAAGGCCAATAACCCCAATGCCAACCAGGAGCTAAAGTATCTGCCTGCAAGCCAGCTTCGCCGTTGAGGGCAATCAAACTGCCGGCAGGGAGTCCGCGCCCGGAAAGGGTAAATTTTCTAACTACAATACCGACTTCACGTTCGCCAATTACTACAAGTCCGCCAAAGAATAAGGGTACAAATATAACTAAACCGCCCACAAGTAGAATTGGAACCACTACAACAGGATTAATTCCAGCAGCTTGATATTGAGTCCTGCTAATTTGTAACTGAGCAATATTTGGTTTGGTCTGATTTAGCTGGACTGATGCAGTAGTTGTTTTTACAGGCGTGGCATTGGCAGAGTGAATACTTTCAGCGATCGTCAAAGACGTTGGCGAAGCCATCGCTAAGGTTGCTACGATCGATGCTGCAAAACGAGCTACCTTATTTTGTTTACGAGTACCAAGCAAAGATGAAAGGCTTTTCATAATCTGTGCCCATCTGGGCAACTAATTAGCTAAGTTAACACTTCACTAAGGCTTGCCTCGATTTCTTAAACTTGACGTAATTTTTTTAAAATTTAATAAACAAGGATTCAGAATTCAGAATTCAGGATTCAGAATACTCCATCCATTTACGGAGAAAGTTTTAGCACCCATACAGAATTAATACTGATTTCTGACTCCTGACTCCTGAGTTATTCATAAATAATTTGTAGGTTGGACATTACCCAACCTACAAAGTTGAAATAGAAAGTTAAATTAGACCGAACCGCCAGCCGCTTGAAACCGAGCGCGGGCGCGTTTGAAGGCTTGATTTGCCTGGATTTGGGCTTGGCGATCGTCTGCTGACACTTGACTTAGACGAGCTTCTGCTTGGTTGTAAGCAGTACGAGCTTCATCAAGGTTAATTTTGTCGCCACGTTCAGCGCCGTTAACCAGAATTGTCACTTCATTTTCTTCGACTTCGGCAAAGCCACCCAAAAGGGCGATCGCTTCCCAATTCTGATTTTTAGCAGCGCGAACTCGCATTACACCAGTATCCAGGGCGGTCAAAAGCGGTGCGTGTCCAGTGAGGATACCTAGTTGACCAGTGGTGCTAGGCAAAACTACTTCTTCAGCCGGGGCATCCCAGACTGTTTTATCTGGGGAAATTACACGAACGGTTAATGTCATTTGTCTTTTGTCCTTTGTCCTTTGTCTTTTGTCCTTTGTCTTTTGTCTTTTGTCCTCTCTTACAAAGTTCTGATGCTTACGGCGGGCTGCGCCAACGCCGGAAGCCGGCGCTCAGACTTTGCGCTTTGTCATTTGTAATTGCCATTAGTCATTAGCCTTGAACTAATGACTAATGACCAATGACTAATGACCAGTGACCAATGACCAATGACCAATGACTAATGACTAACCTTTGATTTTGTCAGCTTTGGCGATCGCTTCGTTAATATCGCCAACCAAGTAGAAAGCCTGTTCTGGCAGAGCATCTAACTCACCAGACAGAATTTTTTGGAACCCTTTGATGGTATCTTCCAACTTCACATACTTACCAGGAGAACCGGTGAATACTTCTGCTACAAAGAACGGCTGAGACAAGAAACGCTCAACTTTCCGCGCCCGCGCTACGATCAGACGGTCTTCTTCAGACAATTCATCTAGACCGAGAATGGCGATAATGTCTTGGAGTTCTTTATAACGTTGCAGAGTTGATTGCACCGCCCGCGCCGTATTGTAGTGTTCGTCACCGACAATATTTGGTTGAAGCATGGTGGAAGTTGAGCCAAGGGGGTCAACTGCGGGGTAAATTCCCTTAGCAGCCAAACCGCGAGACAGTACTGTAGTTCCGTCCAAGTGGGCGAAGGTGGTAGCAGGTGCGGGGTCGGTGAGGTCATCCGCTGGTACGTACACTGCTTGAATGGAGGTAATCGAACCCTCGGTAGTCGAGGTAATCCGCTCTTGCAGTTCACCTACGTCGGTTCCCAATGTGGGCTGATATCCCACCGCTGACGGCATCCGACCTAGTAACGCCGATACTTCAGAACCTGCTTGTACAAACCGGAAAATGTTGTCAATAAACAACAGCACATCCTGCTTGTTCACATCGCGGAAGTATTCTGCTACTGTCAATCCTGAAAGACCAACCCGCATTCTAGCTCCGGGTGGCTCGTTCATTTGACCGTAAACTAGAGCAATTTTGGATTCGTTGAGGTTGTCTTTGTTGATAACCCCAGATTCAATCATTTCATTGTAGAGGTCATTACCTTCACGGGTGCGTTCACCCACCCCAGCAAAAACGGATACTCCACCATGCTGAGTAGCGATGTTGTTGATCAACTCCATCATGATCACGGTTTTACCAACACCAGCACCGCCGAATAGACCAATCTTACCGCCGCGTCGATAGGGAGTCAGAAGGTCAACAACTTTAATCCCAGTCTCAAACACGGAAGGCTTTGTTTCCAGGTCAGTGAATTTGGGAGCAGAGCGGTGGATGGGTAAACTTGCCTCAGCATTTACAGGGCCTCTGTTGTCCACAGGTTCGCCAAGGACGTTGAAAATCCGACCCAAAGTGGCTTTCCCAACTGGTACGTTGATGGGAGCGCCTGTATCGGACACCTCAAAACCGCGCACTAAGCCTTCGGTGGAACTCATCGCAACAGTCCGCACCTGGTTGTCGCCCAGCAGTTGCTGTACTTCAACGGTGATGTTGATTTCCTGTCCAGCTTCGTTGGTGCCAACGATTTTCAAGGCGTTGTAGATTTGTGGCAATTTCCCGCCGGGAAATTTAACGTCTACAACTGGGCCAATGATTTGGGTAATGTAACCAATGTTTGTTTTTTCTGCGGTTGTTACCATGCTGCGCCTAATGAGTGAAGCTAGATTTCAGATAAGGTCGGAGAAGACATAAGAATAAGAAATGTCACCTTTCACTCTAGCATCGGACGGGGACATAACTCTCTTAGTAATTCCTTAAAAAGGAGTTTGGTGGTTGGGGTTGTAGTCCCGATCCTGACCAGATTGACAGAATACGCTCAAGTTTATCTTAATTTCATTTTTCAAATGCGATCGCCCTAATTTTCCTATACTGTATCAAAACATACTATTATTCTAACTTCCCTAAATATTTACACTTGCAGGCAAAAAGCAGATATTTTGATATCTAAACTTTGGTCTTAAAATAATGCATATTTGTATTACGTCATATATTTTGCGTGGTTACAGCCCATAAAATACATCACCAAGGCAGCATTTACTAAAAGTTAGTTAGTAATAGATATATAAAGCTATCCATAAACTACATTTCCAAAACTTCTGAATATCCATAAGATAAAGAAAGATAGATACAAAAACAGTTTTTAGCCAAGCCGCGATGCTTGAATTGGGCGTACCTGCGGCTTCATCCTCACACTTACACCGAGCAATAGCCTATGAACTTCTCGTCAGCACGACAATATTTTTACCAGGAGATTCAGCAGTCTGACGAGCAAATTGACCTAGCAAAGGCAGCTTTGTACATTGCACAAGAAGAATATCCCAAGTTAGACCCAGAGGAATATCTCAACGCCCTTGATACAATGGCATGGGAGCTTCAAGAACGCCTGCCTGATTCACGTTATCCTTTGCGAATAGTTCAAACTATTAATCAGTATCTCTACGATGGTTTAAAATTTTCTGGTAATAAAATTAACTATTACGATCCCCGTAACAGCTTTATCAATGATGTAATCGATCGCCGATTAGGGATTCCCATTACCTTAGCGCTGGTTTACCTGGAAGTTGCTCGACGTATTGATTTTCCGATGGTCGGTATAGGTATGCCAGGACATTTTCTGATCCGCCCAGATATTCCTGATATAGAGATTTTTGTGGATGCTTTCGATGGTGGTGAAATAATATTTACCCAAGATTGCGAAGAACGCCTATCTCAACTTTATCAGCAACCTGTGACGCTACAACCAGAATTTTTGGCTGTAGTTAGTAATCGGCAATTTTTGGCCCGGATGTTGACAAATTTAAAATTTATTTACCTCAAACAGCAAGAGTTAGAAAAAACGCTGGCAGCAGTCGAACGAATTTTGTTGTTGTTTCCTGGTTTAACCTTAGAATTGCGCGATCGCGGTTTGATCTACTATCAACTCGGTTACTACCCCCAAGCCATAGACGACTTACAAAATTATTTAGCAAAAGTTCCCGACGCCGAGGATGCATCTGTGATTCGGCGGCTACTTACCGAATTGGGTAAAAACAAGTAGGGAATAAAGACTAGGAACTGGGAAAATTTTAGTAAGCCAATAACCAATGACAAATGACTAATGACCAATGACAAATGACTAATGACTAATTTTGTTCTTCTGCAACTCGTTTGAGGCGGCGGAGTTGGGCTTGCATATCTTGTTTTGTCCAAGATGCAGCAAAAGTGTTGAAGCCCCAACTAATTAAAGGGTTAGGGATATCGTACTCAAAGCGGTTGAGTAAAAGCGTTCCCTTTTCTGTTGGCTGACATTCCCAGCGATCGCGCCCTTGAAAAAACCCCTGAAATTCCCAGACTACCAAACCCGGTTGTCGTTCTACAACTACGCTATTCAAGGTGGGTTTTAGTAGAGGAATTTGAATAATAAAACGACTTTTACTGCCGACATCGGTACTCCAAGCTTCGCCCACAGGTTCGCAACGGAGAACGGGGTTGAGCCAGCGGTGCATGAGAGCTAAATCGGTAATACAGCGCTCCACCACTGTAGCTGTAGCATTAATTTGAATCGATTGTTCCAAAACTTGGGACATTCCACATCTTTAGTGCTGTTGCTGCAATTAGAGTAACGCAAAATTCAGCAAAGTGGAAGATGAGGAGCAGAGGAGCAGGGGAGCAGGGGAGGAGAGGAGAAGTTGCAGTAAGTCTTTCTCCAATGCCCAATGCCCAATGCCCAATGCTCGTATATTAAATCAAATATGAGTAAATATGTATGTTTTTACTGGTAAATTGATAGGCAAAACACTGACTCAGTGTTTGCGGCGAATACTTAAGCATAATTCCCGAAAACCATGAACACAACTTGGCAAGAAATAACCCAGGTGATGTCTACGACGGGCTACGCCTATGGAGTTGGTTTATCCACAAAGGTGCAGCAATTTTTGGCACAATCATCGCCCAGCCTGCAACCAATACAACCAGCAGTGAATCAAGGAATCGCTGATGTGCAAGGTATTGTTCAACAGTTGATTCTATTTACGCCTCGTCTTTTAGGGGCGGTAGCAATCTTACTCGTAGGTTGGCTGATTGCAGCGATCGCAGCAGCAGTGACGCGAGGAATCCTCAAGCGCACAAACATAGATAACCGCATTGCTGCTGGGATAACGGGTCGTCAAGATGTTCCCCAAGTGGAGAAATTAATCTCCAGTTTAGTTTTTTGGAGCATTATCCTGTTGACGGCGGTTGCTGTTTTACAGACATTGGATCTGGAGATAGCCTCTCGACCCCTGAATAATTTTCTCAATCAACTTATTGGCTTTTTGCCAAAGTTGGTTGGTGCAGGAATCATTTTGGTAGCAGCCTGGTTTTTGGCGACGATTGTGAAGATTATCACTGTGCGCTCATTACAGGCATTTAACCTGGATGAGCGTTTGAATCCAGAACCAGAAGACAGAGCACCCAGCCTCAATCAGCTGTCTCTAAGTGAGACGATTGGCAACGCTCTGTATTGGTTTATATTTTTACTGTTTCTCGCTCCAATTTTGGATACTCTCGGACTACAGCAGGCTCTACAACCAGTACAAGCTCTAATTACAGAAGTTCTGCTAATTCTGCCGAACATTTTAGCGGCGATCTTGATTGCTGTAGTTGGCTGGTTCATCGCTAATGTAGTACGGCGGATTGTGACAAACTTGCTGGCGACAACTGGTCTTGACCATTTAGGTAGTCGCTTGGGATTATCTACAAGTGCAGGGGTACAACCTCTATCGAGTATTATCGGCACAATTGTCTATGTTTTGATTTTGATTCCTGTAGCGATCGCAGCGCTGAATGCCTTGCGAATTGATGCGATATCTGTCCCGGCGATCGCTATGCTGCAACAGATTCTCAACGCCTTACCTGCCATCTTTACAGCCGCAGCAATTTTGATTGTTGCTTATTTCATTGGGCGGTTTATCGCGGACTTGGTTACAAGTATCCTCACCAATTTAGGGTTTAATAACATTTTCACTATTTTGGGTCTGACTACACCCGGCCGACGAATCGTCATTTCCACAGAATCAGCAACCCCACCGATTCCAACCCGCACTCCATCGGAAGTTGTAGGCATTGTTGCCTTAGTGGGGATCATGCTGTTTGCTACAGTGGCGGCGGTGAATATCTTGAATATTCCAGCCTTGACAGCATTAGTGTCTGGGATTGTGATTATATTCGGGCGGATTTTGGCCGGATTGGTAATCTTTGCCATTGGCTTATTCCTGGCAAATTTGGCTTTTAACATCATTACCAGTTCAGGCGATCGCCAAGCCCAGATTTTAGGACAAGTGGCACGGATTGCCATTATTGCCTTAGTTTCTGCAATGGCACTGCAACAGATTGGAGTTGCCAGTGATATTGTGAATTTAGCCTTTGGACTTTTACTAGGTGCGATCGCAGTTGCTATTGCCCTAGCCTTTGGTCTTGGGGGACGCGATATTGCAAGAGAGCAAGTTCAAGAATGGTTAAACTCTTTCAAAGGTAGAAACTAAAAATTGATCGAGGCGCAATTTCATCTGTAAATCTGGAAAAGTGCAGCCGTAAGCATCAATAGTGCAGAAAATCTATCGGCAATTTTGCTTAAGAGGTTGAAAGTTATAGCTTAGAAACTCGGAGTTTGAGTAGAGAACTCGTAATCTCAAGTTCTAAAGCTCAAGTTCCGAGTTTGGAAGCTCAATTTAATCGTATTTTCCGAGTCACCTTTTTTAGCGGCGTAAGTGACAAATTCCTTAGTATTAAGGAAAGCTGGGGATAAAGGAAGGACGCGTAGGCGCAGCCTGTTGTAGACATCGCAAGAAGGCGGGGTGTAGTCCATCACAGTAACAATCAATTTTCTCAAAATTACCGAAAGCCTTGCTGATGTGGGTTATTGAAATGATAAGTGCCGTTTTGTTGGGAAATATTGAGTCAAGATTTGATTTGGCAGCTTTTGTGTTACAAAAACCACTTTTATGGGAAAACTTAAAACAAGACCTTGTGTTGAAGATATTGGCTGTAATTCGTCAGCCAAACGCTAAAAATTACAACAGCCTGTGCATGAGTTGAAAGAATAACTTGACATTTTAAATAAAAATTATTAAACAGTAACACTTATGGATTTACTTATCAACATTCTTAAACGTTTTTGGATAATTAATTGTTTCGGGATATTTGTTTTATCGGCTTGCACACCTGCATCATCCCAAGAAAAACTTTTAACATCTAAAGAAGGAAATTTTAGTATCTTAATGCCAGGGACTATTTTAGAAGAAGCTAGTTCTCCAACAAAAGGGATTAATAACCGAAATTGGGCAACTATTAAGAGTGAATCTATATATTCAGTGACCCATTCAACTCTTCCCAAAGAAATAGCCCCGCAGAGAATTCCAAAAGTTTTACAGCTTCTAGTTAAAACTGCTAATCAAACAAATTTTATTCAGGGTAAACAAATATCTCAGTCTTCCATTAATCAAAGTGGATATAACTGTCAAGACTTTACTTTAATGGGCAAACCCAGTACTTCCTTGCAAGAAGAAATTAAGAAAAAAGGATTGAATATAAATAATAAATTATTATATCAGAGAAGTCTGCTTTGTATAAAGAAAAATTATGCTGTTGAAGCTGTAATAATAACCCCATCATCTGAAGAACTAAAAACAAATGGTGCATCTTTTATTAAATCGCTAAACCTCAAACCATGAGGCTATTTTTTAGTAATTGGTATGACCATTACTGTTAGTATACTTGTAACTTTATGGCTGAGACTGCATGGCATCATCTGCTGTACATAATCGGACAGTGAAGTTTTTAAAAGTAACATACACAAACAATATAAAATGATTACTATATCTTTAAAATTTTTGGAAGCAAATTCGTCATGAATGCTGAGGTGCTTCTTAGTTTGAGAAAGAGAAACTGGAGCAAACACTCCACGGCATAAAACATGGATTTTATCAACGAAGCACAAAAGTTGGCAGATACGGTTAGAGATAAAGCTCAAGAAGCAGCCAACAATGTAGTAAACGGGATGAATGAGGTAGTTGATGGAATCAAGAACGCTACTAGCGAGATGACTACTTCAAGTGTCCATGCAGTCAATGATTTACAAAGTTTGTCAACTATCGCAACACAATCAGGTTTTCAAACTGTTCAAAATGTTAGTCAAACATTTCAACAAACTGCTGTTGGAGTTGCCGCATCTAGCATGGTTATGACTGATGCTTTGCAAAATTTACCAAAGACAGCTGCCGAATTAGCCCAAGAGATGCCCAAGATTGCAAATCGGCTGAGATATCGTGCTGGTGTTCGGGTGGGAGACTTACCTCGCTCTGATGCAGATGTCATGAAGCTTTTTGAGAAAATTCCTGGCACATCAAAGCTTGGAGGTAAAGAATATACAATTCGTCAATTTCTTAGAGATAAGCATGGTAGCCACATCAATCCACGTTCCCAAGGTGGCTCGAATGCTGCTGATAATATTCTTTGGGAAGTAGGTGTTGACAATCTCCGCCGAGGAGCCAAAGTAATGACCGTTGGCGAACAGTTTTATATTCGAGTTTATAATGCGGTAGATTCTATTGTCAGCAATTCTGGGGCGATCGCGAAACTTGGGATTACTGCAACGGGAACAGCTATTCTTACTCAGGTTGTAGTCACGGCGATTTCTTACTCTTTGGATCTTTATCGAGGTGACATCACTGTTGAAGAGTATAAAAATCTAATTTTTGAAGCAGCAAAGGCAGCAGGTATTGCGACACCAATTGTTTTTTTAGTCTTAGTGGCTGTGTTAGCTTTATTTCCAGAATTTACAGTTATTTTGTCAGCACCAGTTGTTGTTGCAGGCTTCAATGCTTTATTTGGTATTAGTATTGCTACACCCATTATTCAATCGCTAGTTCGTCATATCGAAGCTGGAGGTTTTGGCATAGAAACTACATCGGCAGAGTAATAATAAATTTTGTCCCCTCACCAGGTGTTGATAAGCATTTGATTTGTCCGTTGTGTTTGTCAACAATAATTTGGTAGCTGATCGCTAATCCTAGCCCGGTTCCCTTGCCCACAGCCTTGGTTGTGAAAGATTGCTCAAAAATTCGAGATTGCACCTCAGTAAGCATACCGGGCCCGTTATCTTGGATACAAATTGTGACGGTTTTTTGTTGGGGATCGACCGATGTGGTAATGGCGATCGTGTTCGGGCAAACAGCAATATCTCGATCGCAATTGTTTTGATGAACTTCATCAAATGCATCAATGGCATTAGCGATGATATTCATAAATACCTGGTTCAGTTGTCCGGGATAGCAACTGATTGGAGGTAACTCACCGTATTGTGTGACAACCTGGATTTTAGGGCGATCGCCATTGCCTTTGAGTCGATGTTTCAACAGCATTAAGGTGCTATCGATTCCTTCGTGAATCTGAAACTCCACCTGAGATGAAATATCTGCGCGAGTAAAAGTTCTCAAAGAAAGACTGATATCTTTCAGACGGGTAATTCCCTGGTGCATTGATGCCAGTAGTTTTGGCAGATCCTCTGTCAGATACTCCAAGTCGATTTCTTCAACAAGCTCTTGAATTTCCGAGTCTGGCTGCGTTAGCTTCTGCTGTTGCAGGCTTACTAAGCGAAGTAGATTATTTACATATTCCTCAATATAAGATAAATTTCCGCCAACAAAACCAACCGGATTATTAATCTCATGACCAATACCTGCAACCAACTGCCCTAATGTGGACATTTTCTCACTCTGGATCATTTGTAGTTGGGTTTGCCGTAATTGCTGTAGAGATTGAGTTAATTCTCTGGTGCGTTCTTGCACGCGTTCTTCTAGTGTGCGGGTGAGATGAGAAATCTTGAGGTGTAACTTTAAACGGGCAATAACTTCTTCGTGTTGGAAGGGTTTGGTAATGTAGTCAACTGCACCTATTTCCAGTCCGGCCACCTTGTCTGTAGAATCAGATAGGGCAGTCATGAAAATTACTGGAATATTCTGGGTGATCGGATTGGTTTTCAGTCTGCGACAAGTTTCAAATCCATCAATACCTGCCATCATCACATCCAAAAGAATCAGATCGGGATGAGCATATTCTGTTTGTTCGATCGCTGACTCTCCATCTGTTGCCATCAGAGCTTTCCAGCCACACTTCTGAATCGCTTCAGATAGCACCTTGAGATTGTTTGGATTGTCATCCACTAATAAAATATGTATGGGTTTCGAGATCGGAACAGCGATCATGGATGTAACTCCGTTGTGACAAATGATTTGAGTAACTTACGGATTTTTCCGGTTTGGAAATTGGCAGTGAGTTTGCTTAACTCTGCTGCGAAGGGAGCTAGTTGAGTGTTTTCTTCAATTAGTTCTCTTAACATTCCCTCAATCGCCGAGATATCTCCCATCATTGCCAGATGATAGAGTTGTTGCAAAACATCTTGAGATGGTAGAACCCATTCACTACTAGTTATCTGCTCATCTTTGGGAGGCGAAGATTCAGCATATATCCACTCCACTCCTAATAGCGATCGCAGTCTATTGAGTAGTTCGTCAATCTGGAGAGGTTTGGGTAGGAATGCTGTTGCCCCTGCCTCTAAACTCCGCTGACGATTTGACTCAAAAACGCTGGCACTAGAGACGATAATCGGAATAGAACAGGTTTGTGGATTCGCTTGCAGGTGAACCATTAGCTCAAAACCATCCATATTAGGCATCGCTAAATCGAGTAGAATCACATCTGGATTGTGTTCAATTGCTACTTGTAGCCCATGTTTGCCATCGGTTGCTTCCAAGGTTCGACAGCCAATTTCTTGCAGCAAATTGGTCAACATAGAACAGTGGTTGCGATCGTCATCGACAATCAGAATTTGAGGCGCACTACCCTGAATCCCAGTAATTTTCTGGGGAGTTGGCGTGTAATCCGTCACAGACATCGTTCCTCCACGCCAGTCATGAGCGAGTGGTACCGATACTGTCAAATCCAGCCAAAATAGACTTCCTTCACCCAAGTGACTCTGCACCTGAATTTGGCTTTCCATCAATGCCGCAATTCTTTGGCTAATCGCCAATCCCAAGCCAGTACCTTCAGATCGTTGCCCTGCTTCACCCACTTGCTCAAAGGGTAAAAAGATTTTCTCCAGTTGGTCTGGTGACATCCCAATACCCGTATCTTCAATCTGAAAACGAATCTTTTGATGTGTCATTTGTCCATTGTCATTGGCCGTTTTAGACTCTTGACCAATGACCAATACTTCTCTATGAGAGGCTGCGCCAACGGCTTCGCTCAGTACAAGTGACGAATCACTAATGGCTTCCACTGTGAAGGTTACGCTACCGCTATCTGTAAATTTGATCGCGTTGCCCAGTAAGTTAATTAACACTTGTCGCAGTCGTTTTTCATCAGTTTCAATGGCAAGTGGTAGGCGATCGCTAATTAAGATATTAAATCCAATTCCTTTCTGTTCAGCCCGGATACCACAAATTTCAGTCACACCATGTAAGAAACTGGGCAGATGCACGCTAGTAAGAACCAAATCCAATTTCCTTGCTTCTATCTTCGAGAGATCGAGAATGTCATTAATCAGCATCAAAAGATGCGAGCCGCATTGGTAGATAATGCTGACTCCTTCTAGGTTTTTAGCTGTCATATTTGGCGATCCTTCTAGTACCTGGGCAAAACCAAGGATGCCATTGAGAGGTGTGCGTAGTTCGTGGCTCATGTTGGCGAGAAACTCACTCTTGGCCTGATTGGCAGCATCGGCAGCTTGCTTTGCCTCCACTAATTCATGAGTGCGTTCTTCGACTTTTGTCTCTAGGGTTTTGGAATAATCCAATAGTTGACTGTTGGCAATTTCTAGTTGGCGATTGGTTTCTTCTAACTTCCGCTGTTTGTAGGCATTAGTTGTTGCAATCACACTACCGATAAACGCAGTTAAGGTGGGTGTTACCGGAATTAAAACACCAGACAAAAACATCCCATAGCCACCCCATATATAGGCTCCACTGATGCCTACAGTTGCCCAAAGAATTTTGCCGCCAGGAATCCGCAGCTTGCTACTGGATAACAACCAACTGCCTGTAGAACCAATGACAGACGACAAAACAATCCAGAGTGATAAATAAATGCCAGAAACACCGTGCAGACTGGCATTTCCTGTTTTTGCTCCTCGTACTAGTTGATGAGCAATATTGGCATGAACAACCACACCTGGAGTCGGTTTTTGAGCAGATACCCAAGAAGAGAAGGGTGTGCTGAAGAAATCATTGGTACTGGAAGCAATCGATCCAATAAATACCATGCGATCGCGCATCAAATCTGCCGGAATTTTCCCTGCTAACACATCGCGCATCGCAACTGTCCGAAATGCGGCTTCTGTTCCATGCCAATTCAGTAGAATTTGATAGCCTCCTAAATCGGCATCGGTATAACCTGCTTCTTGATTTTGCAGTGGTAAGTAAATTTCTTTGCCCAACTGAAACTTTTGCTGTTGAGGGTCAATGCTTTCTAAGCTAATTTTTTCAGCTTCGAGGTATTTTAGGGCTACAAGGGTTGCTAGTCCGGCTTTAATGGTGTTTTTCTCTTTGGCATCTTCAGCTGTCAAGAGGGCGCGACGTACAAAGCGATCGCCATCCAAGACTAAATCTGCTAATCCTACCCGATCCTGTTTTTTCAATTCCGGTGGGGGATTGACGCGTTCGCCAGTAATTTTCTCAACTCCGATTAAATTGGGAGTGTTGCGAAAGACTTGAACGAGTTGCTCGTGTCCGCTTCCTTCCGGTAAATCTCGATAGAGATCCAAGCCAATGGCTCTTGGCTGCTGCGCCCGGATTTTTTCTAGTAATCGTGCCAGCGCCCAGTCTGGAACTGGCCATTTACGCACCGATTGGATATCGCGCTCATCGATTGTAACAATCACAATCTCATCTGCGATCGCCTGTGAAGATCGCTGACGAACCCATTCGTCGCGAATTTTCCATTCCGGTAAATTGAAAAGTCCCAACGATTGCCCAACCATAACCGTCAAGGCAACGCTAGGAGTAATAATCAAAACGCTGCGAGTACGTTGGATAAAAGCCTGGAATCTGCGCCACATATTTGTGTTATGCAATGGGGATTGGGGAAGGTAGGGTCCCTCTGGGGATAAGAGGTAATGGGGACTGGGTGGAAGCAAGAAGAGAGGAACAAAGAGAATAATTACTTTTAACCCAATGCCCAATGCCCAAACTGGTATTAGTTAGTAGATGCTAATAAGTTCGCTGTTACAATCTCCTTCAAACTCACTGAGGATAGAAGTTCTTCCCATTGTTTGCGGAGAGTTGCATTGTTAGGTTGAGTGGTGTATACCGATGCAAGTGTTGCCACACAGTCATACCAAACACCGTTTTTACCCAAAATAGTAGCCCGCTTCAGAGCATCTTGCTCTTGGATTGCTGTTGCCAACTCAGCACTGGGCTGGATACGCTGAACCCAACCATCGACGTAAGGCGTACTTGGACTGAGTTGCCCATCTACTTTCAGTGCTAAGAACCATTGATAGTTTTTACCAACGGCTAAAGCGGGTGCATTAGCTGGTAATTCGATCGCGATTACTCCGGTTTTTCCTGCAACTGAAATGTTCATCTGATGTTGCATATTGCCAGCTTCATCTTTGAGGCTGAACACTGCTTCTTCGGCATTGGAAGCTGGGAGATACACCAAGATTGTGGGACGTTCAGATACTGTTGTGCCATAGAAATTTTGGGGCAAGAGGGCGATTAGCGCTGCTGGTTGCGTTGTACTTGTAGTCGATGGATTCAAGTAGTAAGTACCAACACGAGAAGCTCCCGCACTTGCTTGTTGGGGAGCGCCTTTGCCAGGAGCAGGTGTAAAGAGCTTGCCGCGAGAAGCTCCTCCAGTTGCTTGTCTGGGCGCACCTTTGCCAGGAGCAGGTGTAAAGAGGTTGCCACGAGAAGCTCCTCCAGTTGCTTGTCTGGGCGCACCTTTGCCGACAGCAGGGGTAAACATACTACCGCGAGAAGCTCCCCCAGTTGATTGTCTAGGAGAGCTACTGTTGGGGGGTGGGGTAAATGTAACAGCATGGGCAGTAGTCCATGTACTGCTAGCGATCAGAGCGATGACGCTCAATGTACTAGCTAAATATCGACGTTTCACGATCTTTTTCCTTATGTTGTTGAAATATGATACAAACAAAATACGTTTCTTTCGACTATGTTCAGAAGTTCAGATAATCAGTCTAAGTAAGAGTAAAATCAAGGAACTTCTACTAGCAGTATAGGCGATATGGAAAGTAACTGTTGTAAAAAATAGTCTAATTTATTTACAATAAACTGCGTTTTATTACTTAGCTAAATCCAGTTGCCGATCAAAACAAAGCCAGACCAAAAGAACGGTTCGTGGAAATCAGTTTGGCGAATTAGGCTAATTTGTGCTTGTCTTAGTGCTTCGGCTTTAGTGATTTTGGGTTGTCGGAGTTGGTCATAGAAGCGAGTCATGAGCATCGCGGCTGCCCGATCTTTGACGGGCCATAGGGTGGCGATAGTTGAGCGAGCGCCGGATTTGACAGTCAACCCCGCCAGTCCCAGGACGGCGCGATCGTCGCCTGTGGCAGTATCGCAGGCACTTAGTACCAGCAACTCGATGGCTTTTGATGGATCGCTACCCCGATTTTTCAGGAGTTCAGATAATTCTTTAACATTGACTTGTCCATCCCAAGTGAGCAAGAAGGTGTCTTCGAGGCGGGAACTAAACTGTCCGTGGGTTGCTAGGTGGACAATACCTGCACTACTAGATTTCACACGTTCAGCAAGGGCTTGACTGGTGAATTCCTGATTCAGTAACACCCTAGAAGATACCGCCTTGGAGATTTGTTTCACTTCTGATTCCACGGCGGGCAAAGCACTAAAGCCAGCGCGAGATTGGCTAATGCCACCAACGATCGCACTGATGTGGTTTTGATGAAGCGATCGCGTCGCCATTAGTTGCAATCCTGGTGAGAGTGCCACAGCATACTTCTCGATCAGATATTGCTTACCGTCAAAAAGAGCTGCTATGGGAATGTTCCGCAATCGACCATCCAAAACAAACACCAATGTCTTGGTATCAATAAATGCTTGCTCTGCTGACTCTGGACGAATCAACCAACCATAAATTTGTTGAGATAATCGATCTCGGTTTTTAGAATCCGAAACAGGGTTAAGAGCAACCAAAAAATTGTCTAGAGTCTGCTCAATTTCAGCTTGAGATTTGTGAGTGACATAGGAACGCAGTGGTTGCCCTGCTTTGGAGAGAATTACTGTTAAACGATCTGGCAGGATAATCGGATAAATGACCGTTGCAGTCGGATCGACTCGATCGATCTGTTGAGTTCTATCTAAACAAGCTTCCCGAAAAAAGTTATCGAGTTCCGCAATTTGGAGTGCCTCAATCAATTCACGAGCTTGTATTAGTTCTGCTTGACTAGGTTGATTCTCTAGAAGTAAATCAACCAGTTCTCGGTAGACAGGCTCTACACTGGTGCGAAAAGAGAACTGGACATCAGGGTTGATAGCCACCAAATCTCCCCGCAGTGCCTTTAAAGCGTTGACTGCTTCTGTATAGGCGGTAATCGCTTTTGAGCGATCGCCTTGTTGTTTATACAACTGTCCCACCTGCCAAGCAGATTGAGCAATGATATCGTTAGCTTGGAGTTGGCGGGCAATGTTAAGGGATTTCTGAGTTAACTCCTGTGCTTGGGATAACTGCTGTGTACGCTGATAGAGTTTTCCCCACTGATTGAGTGCATGAGCTTCGGCTTGAGTATCCTGGATTTGCTGTGCAGACTGGACTGTGACTGCCATCAGTTGTGCCAAATCTTTCAGAGGTAGAATTTGCTCAGAATTTGACTGGTGGTTGAGAGTGGCAACAAAATTGATCGCTGCGTAGAGTGAGGTGTGACTGGGGGACAGTTCCCGGAGTTGTTGGAGTAGTTGAGGTGCGAGTGGGTTAACAAACTCCAGTTTGTCGTAATTGAGGAAAAGTTTGAACTGAGCTAAACGGGCTTGTAATCGATCGCTTGGGTTAGTTGTTAAGAGTTGAGCCTGTTCAAAGTAATCTAATGCGGCTTCTGGATCTTGCAAGTCAACGGCAGTTTGGCCCAGGGCGATCAGAATAGAACTTAACTGAGGTTGGGCTGAAATTTGGCGAGCGATCGCTAAACTTTGTTCTAAAACCTGTTGACTTTTACTATCGCCAATTATTTGCAGAGCCAAACCAAGCGATCGCAGTCCACTGACTTTGACTTCATTATCCGGCATCCTTTGGAGTTTTTGAGTCAGTGCCTCTAACTGCTGTTTAGAACGGCGGTAAAATCCTAAAGTTTGTAAAGCTTGTGCCTGGTTGATTTGACTACCTAAGCTTCCCATTGTGTCGCCTGCTTGCTCATAATATTTTTGAGCTTGTTGCCAAGTGTCGAGGGCAGTTTCGGCTTTGCCAGTGTGCAATTGCAAATTTGCTTGCGTATTAAGTGCTTGTGCCCAGAGAATTGCATCAGCAGAGGGAATGGAGGTTTGCAACAGTTTCAGACTTTGCTCAATAGACTGTTGGGCTGCTTGCCATTGATTAAGTTCCTGTTGTGCCAGTGAGAGGTAACTTAAACTTAGAGCTTCATTCAAGCGATCGCCTTGGGTATGATACTGTTGTGCTGCTGTTTGCCAAATCGTCACTGCTTCAGCAAAGCGTCCAGAATGGTAGAGTTTTCGTCCCTGTTCTAGCCAATTGCTAGGCTGGGAAGTTGATACTGATACATTCAGGGTAGAAGTTGTTGGTATTTGCAGAGATGCTCTAGCAGGTGTGATGGTTACTATCAAACACAAGCTCAAAATACTCAGACTAATATATAGCCAACGACGTTGTTTAATTGGGAAAATCATCAGTAGTTCTCAGTATACATATTTAGGAGTTTCCATATTCTGTTACTTTCATCTTGATAGGATTGCTTAGAGAATTCCTGGGCAATTTAACTTTTTGGAACAGATGCACAAGTTAACTGCGGCTGTTTATTTGCAGTAGATTGGGTGGCAATTTTAATATTCCCTAAATGAGAAACAATGTCCCACAAGAATTTAAATGTTTCTGAACTGCGTAGGCTTTGCCCGCCGTTGGCGTTCGCGTTAGCGTCTCTGAAAGAGAAGCCTCTGGTAGAGAAGGCATCGCCGATCACCCAAGCTAAGATACCCTCATGAAAATGATTTATCGCCGTCCACAACCAAACTTTATTTTTTTGAACCGATGAATGTTTCTAGTTCATCTAAGTTCTCCAACTTCTGGCACGTCGTCACTAGGCGGTACGTCAGGTAGTTTAGAGCCTATTTGTTTTAACCAATAAATTACGGTTATATGGTGAACTCTCAAGACTGATTAATTTGGCGTTGCAGCACAGGTTAAAGATGGTTGTATATACGCTGGTTGAACTGCAATTAACTCAATTTTACCGTCAGCGTTGCGCTGCCAAGTTGTAGCTTCAACGAGAACCTTTGAGGATGCTGGAATCTGGGCATTTAGCTCACCCGTTTTGCGGTAAGCAGATAAATCTCGTATATCATCCCAAGTTCGTAGGCGTAGCCCATCGTAGACATCACTCGTCACCTGATTAGGATTTTGCGGCACACCACCTCGTCCCGTTGCCACAAAGCGGCTGCCTTCACTGCCTGCGCAGCCTGTAGCAATTTGCTGGGATGGATCGGTGACATTTGCAGGCAGTTCGACTAAACCAGAATTTGGATCGATACCGATAGTATTAACTTGAACCGTGCCACTTACCCCAAATTGGGAACTGGCGGTGATGTCACTATCAGAAGTGAGTTGGTTGCCAAAGTTCAGCCCAAAGATGCCTTGAGTAGTGATTTGGATATTACCACCTCTGCCTTGCACTGCATTGGCAATAATGTCGCTGTTTTTTAAGCCGACGATGATGGGTGCATTGATGTTTATATTACCTCCATTCCCCAATCCGCCAGCTGTTGAGGTTATCTGGCTATTGTCTTGCAGAAGTAACAGGTTTGTGGTGGATAATTTAATATTGCCACCATTACCGGATTCTGTTTGTGCTTGAATAAACCCTTGATTCTTTAATTGGATGCTGGCTGCATTGATGTTAATATTGCCACTATTTCCACTGCCTTGACTGGTGACACTGACTGTCCCGCCATTCGTCAGCGTTAAGTTCGGTGTGGTAATGCTCACAGTGCCGGCATTTGCTGTTAATATATCTGGCAGACCAAATCGTTTCCGCAATAATGAATTGGGTCGGATGGTGGAGGCGTTAATGCTACTATTAGTTGCCCGACCTTGACCACTGATGACGATCGCTTCAGCAGCATTAATGCTCAAATCTCCCCCATTACCTGCAAAAAATGCGGTAGTGGCAACTGCTCCGCCATCCAAAATTTGCAATTTCGCAGTATCCAGGGTCAAGGTTTTGGCACTTCCAGTTGCAAATGTAGTTGAGCTAATGTTGCTGTAAAGTCCAGAGGGACTTTCTCCCATCACCGTGGTATTGTTGTTGCGAATCGTCACTTTACCGCTAGAACCACTGCCAAAGGTAGCCGAAGATAGTGAGGCACCGCTTGAAACTAGTAGACTATTACTATTGACGAAAACATCACCAGCATTTCCAGTGCTTAGTGTAGTAGTGTTGAGTGTGGTGACGTCAGCAGGATTATTGGGTGAAAAGCCAGACAGTTCAATGGCGGTTGCATCAATGTAAATATTGCCACTCGGAGCTGTTCCATAAGTTGTGCTATTCAACCCCGCTCCCGACTTGATAGTGAGGTTGGGAGTAATAACGCTGATATTCCCACTAGCTCCGCTACCCAAAGCATCACTACGCACTCCGCTCCGAGTACCATCAGCTGTTTTGGCAATCAGATTAATGGACTCTGTAGCCTGAAGGCGAATATCACCACCGGGGAGATTGCCAAAATTTTGCGCCAGTACCAGAGAGCCATCGGTGAATTGAATTTGCCTACCCTGAATTTGAACGGAACCTGCATTCACACCGCTAATATCTAATAGCGATCGCTGTGCCAATTGAATATCGCCAAAGCTTTGTACATCGCCATATCCCAGTGTATAACCCTGTGCGGTTGGTATCAGGTTTACCAATGCTGTACCGTTTACACTACCCAATTCAACTCGCCCTCTTTCAGCGATCAGGTTTGCCCCATTTAGATTTATGTCGCCACCCACTAAGGCTAGAGTGTTTCCTGGCTGTACCCGCAGTTTTGTAGAACTGGGAGTCTGAATCGGGGGAAGCAGAGCCAGTCCACTGACATTCCTCAAAGTATGTCCTGTACCTTGAACATTGATGGGTGCGGGATTGTTACCCAGTTGCAACCCAATGGGAACATTGATAGTCAACAACGGGGTAGCTTGGGAATTAATTGCGCTAAACTCAGCACCATCGGCAAATTTAATACTGCTGGCAGTTGTACCAATAAACGAACCC
Source organism: Nostoc sp. DedQUE07 (assembly GCF_034530975.2). Lineage (NCBI taxonomy): Bacteria > Bacillati > Cyanobacteriota > Cyanophyceae > Nostocales > Nostocaceae > Nostoc > Nostoc sp. DedQUE07. The sequence continues at coordinate 56,198 of NZ_JAVRCC020000011.1, forward strand.
CCAATGTTTAGTTGGGCATTGGCTCCAAAGATGATTCCACTAGGGTTGATCAAGAAGAGACTAACGGGGTTGTTGCCGTTAATCGTCTGAATCAAGCCATCAATGCTAGAGATATTACCGCCAGTAACACGGCTGAAGATGGTAGAAATGTTGGGCGTGTTCGTTAAATCAAAAGTAGCCGAACCGCCAGTGGGAACCGAAAACTGCTGGAAACTGTGAAATAAGTTACTGTTGGCGGCACTACCATTAGTAATGGTGAAGTTATTACCGCTTTGGGAGACAGTAGTATTCAAGCTGCCATCAGGAGTTACCTGGGCGTTGGCAAAGCTGCACCAAAGTGGTATTACCATCAACGGCACTATTCTACTGCATAGACCCAAGCGAATGGAGGTCGTTGTCATTGCCAAGCCTTTATTTATACCTTGTATTTTAGGTTGCCCAAAATGGTATGATTTTGAACCCTTAACAAGGCGATCGCTTTCCTCAAAACGCTGAATAACTCACTGAAAAATACAGTCCATTTTCCTGAAGCGATCGCTTTTCACCGTCTACCGATATCAGGGGAATGTCCCAATCTGCCAAAACTCAATTGCGATCGCGCCGCAAATACATAGTGGTTGCTTTGCTGAGTATATTCTTGAAAAAAGCGCAAAGCCAGATATCAAGAAGGGTATTCTGCGCGAAAAAATGGATAAATTACTGCTTAAAGACAGCCACAAAACTTTAAATTTGGTGGTTTACAAAACACTTGCAGACTCGCTATTGCTACAAGTAAGCAAGCCAGTAAGAACATCTTGATGCTGAATTCTACCTTTTATTCAATTAATTTGATATTTTTAATTATGCAAGTGTATCAAAATGATTGCACGATATCCAAAGCAAAAGTCAGAGCGAAGATTTCCTCGGCTCTGAACTTTGTAAGAGAGTATTCTTATTTAAATTCCCTAACTTTACTTATAGGGATTCACTGTTAGCTGATAACTGTTAAGCAGCATATTTCACTGACAAATTAAAATGTACTTATTCTGTTTCACTTTTTTGCAGTTTAATTCATGAGCTTTCAGAGGCTTTTTCATCTTTAGGATAAAGAGAGCGAATTAACTCCCGAATTACATCAGTTGCTGGTCTGCCTGTCGTTGAACAGTATTGTTCAAGCTTCTGTGCCTCGCCTGATGTGAGATTGATTGTAAGTCGTTTAACAGCCCATTTTTTATTCATGTACTAGATAAGGTATGTTTTTGAAATTACTTCTCTAATATCAATCATCTAAACTGCTCTTACAATGGTATAAGTAATGACATTTAGTTCAAGTAATCATGAAGTTAAATAGGATATTTTTCCCAGCAATAGCGAAAATATGAAGTATATTCTAGATTATAAAGTTAAGCTACTTTCTAGGCAGTAATTATAAATAGGATGTAAAAATAATATTAAATATATGAATACAAAATAAGTATTCTCACAGAACGTTTAAACGCAGAGGGACACAGAGTATAGCGCAAAGGAGCGCAAAGTAAGTTTTGAGTCTATTCGCTACGAACTCAGGGTTAGCTGTGCTTAGTTGGTTTTAATTGTTAACATTGATTCTGACGCCTTGGCGGAGCGTCTCCGGCTTTGCTCCTAAATTATGACTTCTGAATTCTTCTTCAATAAGTCATGTGTTGATAATGTATCGGCAGCAGATTTAATTACATCAAATGGCATTGCCGACTTTTCTGCAATATCTAATAGAGTATGCTGACCGTCAGATAAATTTAAAACCCACAGGATTGCCATTTCATTTAGTCCGCTATCTTTGTTACCACCAACTGCTCGATATATTCCTCTTTTACCTAACTGTGGCTCACATTTAGGATTTTTGTTGTAGTAGATTTCGTTATTGTTGAGGATATGCAACATTGAATGACATTGAAAGAATGACTCGGCTAGATATTGGGGTTGAACGAAATTTAAATCGTCTGCTGAGGTATGGTATTCAGGAAAACTACCATGAGGCGATCGCATGAAGCAACCTACAGCTAAATTAAATCCTGGCGAGCAATATTGTCGCTCATCATAGCCATAGGGGAAGAAATCTATAATTTTGTGATCTTGTTTTGAGTTTTTGAGTACATAAGCAGCAACTTTATCGATTTCAGTGTCACCTCGACGGCTTTTTTTGTAGGTAAAGTTGCCTGCATCTCCTAAACAAGTTAATACCAAGCCATGTTTAATGTTATTGACTTGAGCTTCATTAAGAGCCAACCATGTAATTGAGCCAATGGTTCCGGGAATCCAGAGAAATCTGTAGGAATATCTTGATGTCGTTTGACTTAAATATCTAGCCAGAAAAGTAGCGATCGCAATTCCCGAAAGATTATCATTACACAGTGAAGGATGACAGGCATGGCAAGAAATCAAGACTTCATCAGTACTGTCCCCTGGAATATAATACTCACCATAAGTCAAATAACCTGGTTGCAGAGAAGAATCAATACATACTTCATATTCTTCATCTTTTAGTTGCAAATACTGATTGTGAGTCAGGCAAAAACCCCAACTTTCCTTGTAATATGAAGTTCGGTAAGGAATCCAATTAGGATAATCGGCAAGTGTAAATAAATGCGATTTAAGTTCTTGAAGAGATATTTTTTGATGTATAGGAATACTATAGTTAACAACGTGCAAATTTGAATTAGTAAAATCTACAATCTTTTCACCTTGAGAGTTTTTAATATAGGCATCTTTAATATTCCACTCATTAGGAACTGTCCAATCAAATACCTCTGTTCCTGTTGGCACTTCATGAACTGACAAAGGAATATACTGCTGGAGACTTTTTAAAGTTTCTCTAAAACCGTTACCTGTAATACTACGGCAAATGGGATATAAATCAGAAATTAGTTGGTAAATTTCTAGACTGATATCCTTTAAGTTCAAAGAATTTTTTAAATCGACTAAATTAATATTCTGAATATCTGCAACCATAAATAGAATCCTTGTGAACTTGTGTATCTAATCTTTTATCCTGAAATCAAGGGGTATCTTTACGTCTACACGTAGTATCAATTGAGTTGGGGTTTAAATTCCCAACTTCAACTGTCTTTAATTTTGAATTTTGAATTTTGAATTGTTAATGATGTTTTGTATACCAATTTACAGTCAATTCTAAGCCCTTCTTTAGAGGAATTGAAGGTTGCCAACCCAGTTTATCGTATGTATAAGCCGTATCAGCTACTCTTATTCTTTCCATCGGCCGCTCAGGTAAAGCACCAAATAGAGGCTGGATTTGAGGGTTAACCAGATTAACAACCTGGGACACAACTGCATGAATGGGTACTAGTTCTCCCGAACCTAAGTCAAATGTACAACCCTCTACATTAGGAACTTGTGTTACAGCCAGAAGTCCTGCAATCACGTCATCGATATAAATCCAATCAACTTGACGCTTTCCACTACTAAGTTTTGGAGCTTGCCCTTGCAACAAGGAAAGAATAACAGAAGGAACGATCTTATACACATTTTGCCCTGGCCCATAGGTCATAAAGGGTCTAACAAGAACTACAGGTGTCTGATAGAGTCGATGGAACATCCGACCATAAGTACTACTAGCAAATTTAGCAATAGCGTAAGGAGAAGAAGGAACTACTTCAGGACGATCTTGTTCTGGTTCTTCTAAAGAAGCTATTAACACAATGCGACTACAGCCAATTTCGGCAGCTACCGTCAACAAGTTAATAGTACTAGTCAGTAAACTGTGAAAGGTAGGCAATATGAACTCTAGATTAGGAACTGCTGTCACAAGACCGGATAAATGGAAGATTAGGTCAGGTTTAATGCTGTGGAAAAGGTTTTGAACAAACTTAATGTCTTCCATGTCACCGTGCCACCATCGCAAGCAGCTGATATCAGAAGTATGAAAACTGCGAGAAACAGCATGTACTTCTGCACCATTCTGGCATAAATGACGGACTAAATGAGATCCTAGAAATCCGCTAGCACCTGTAATTAGTATTGTTTGTCCAGACAATTTTTCAACAGAGTTCACCATTTATACAGACTGGAGTTGGGAAAACAAAAGTTATTCTACAAGAGATTGTTTGTTGTAGACAACAACAATGTGTCAGTAATCGGATAGAAGTCAGTGCCTCGTAAGAAGTCGCCTAAAGAAGTTCCTGTACAAGCTGAATCAATATTTGGCGCACCCTTTTGAGCTATGACATCATCAAAATGTACAGTTCTAAAGTCAATACTAAAACGGGTATAGCCTGATGTGTTGGGAATAGTGGAGTGCATCTGCGCTCCTGAAAAGAGAATCATGCCACCGACTTGTGTAATTAACCGCAATTGCGGCTCCATTTCTAAAGTTTCTTCTGCATGGGGTTGCTTGCGCGTATCTGTTTTAATATGCTGTGCCGCATTTTTGCGACTTTCTTTAGTCCACTGAGCGTAGTCATAATCCCTTGAGGTATTCTTAACTGGTTGACTCCAGTAGCGGGGATGGAATGCCATCGCATTCTCTGGGGTAATATCGTAGACGGGAATCCACCAGTTGATCTGGCACTGAGGAGCAGAGTACCAGGTGTCACGATGAGGATGGAAAGCGTAAGCAATGCCAGCAGTCAGATAGCGATCGCTGGTTGCTGTTCTCAGGCGAGGTACATCGAAATAGGTTTTGTTTAAGTCACATCCACTTTCTTTCAAGATGCCTTGAATGAGTTGTTTAGATTCAGGGTGATGGATAAAAGCTGGCTTGAGTTGTGCTAAAATATCAACGTATTTCTCTACAGGCAAGCTATGTTGTGCTTCTCTTGGATCTAAAGGGGCAAATGCTTCTTCAACCATGCCACGAGCAAAATTGCATAGAGCGATCGCACTGGCGCAAGGAGAAAAGACAAACACTTGTCCATCATAAAGATGCTTGCGTCTGATTTCATCACTAAAAATCGAATCAAAATAAATTGTACTCACTTCGCCCTCATTTGCTGTAACAAAGTTTGAACACAGTATTAAGTATGAAAATCAAAATTTAATTTTTCAAATTTTGATTTTCTCTGTCTGTGCGCTTCTGTGCGTTCCTAATCCTATATTCACTCAGCAACTATATATTTTTAAATTGCTCTTAAAAGTCTTACATTACCGTAGGCGTTACAATTTTGTCCGATTCAAATAAACTCCAAGCTCGATCTTTATCCGAAATTTCAGTCACAGATAGAGGCCATTCAATACCAAAAGCTGGGTCATCATAGCGATACCCGCCAGCATATTCTGGTGCATAAAAGTCACCCATTTGATACATCACCTCCGTCTCATTGCTGAGAGTTTGAAAACCGTGAGCACACCTATCTGGGATATAGAGACCAAGGCGATTTTCAGCAGTCAACTCTATACCAATATGAGATAAATAGCTAGGAGATTCTGGACGCAAATCGATAATTACATCATAAATAGCCCCCTTGATACAACGCACCAATTTTGTTTCCTGAGAAGGAGGTATTTGATAATGCATACCCCGCAATGTTCCTTTTTTATAGTTAAAAGATAAATTGCATTGGGCAATAGTAGGTTTTAAGCCACGATCTTGAAATTCCTGAATACAGAAACTCCGAGCAAAAAAGCCCCGACTATCTCGGTGCAACTCTAAATCAACAATAAATGCTTCTTTTATTTTAGTTTCAGTAAAGATCATAAATTTGCAAATTAGCGAGAAAATTAAAACTCTAATTTTTTAGAAAAACATTTTTCGACAGTAAAATGCTTCAGCATATTTACTCGGTGAATTTGATTCAATCCCACGAATTCTGAGAATTGCACGAAAAGTCTCTTCTGTAAACCACTGCTTATTATTTTGGGTAGCAAACGCATCCAAAATATATTGAATTTTTCGATGGCAGAGTGTTTCATTTAAATGAACAAAGAAATTAGGAATACCCAAATCACCGTCATATTTGGGTATTTCATATTCTAAAATTAAATGATTTCTAAAGGTATTCCAAGTCAAGTCAGAAATTAAGCGGTGATCTTGATGGCGATCGTCTCGATGATGAGTAAAGACTATATCTGGTGAAAATTCCTGCTTTAACTGTTCAAAGCACTCCTTTACCTTTATCCCTTCAAAAGGCAGAAAGCCATCTCGAAAATTTTTAATGATAATTTTCTTGACTGGGATTTCTTTTAAGAATAGATTAGCACTTATGGTTGCTTCCTGCGCTCTTTGCTCGTTGGAACTAAAGACAACCCAATAGATAACAACATCTTGGTAATTTTCTATTAGCTTTAAGATTGTGCCTCCACAACCAATCTCGATATCATCGCAATGAGAACCTAGACAAAGAATTTTGTACTCAGATTCTTCTGTCTTGTTCAAGGTAAGTTGGATCATAGATGGCTAACTTCTAGTTGTTCATCTCCCCATACTTCCCAAGGTCTTTCGCCTTGAGCATACATATCATCTAACTGTTGCTTCTCTTTAAACGTATCCATTACCCCGAAAAAGCCAGTGTATCGATACGCAAAAAGTTCTTTTTTGGCAATCAGTCTTTGAAAAGGTTCAAGAACAAGTTCTTCGCCACGATTAATATAGTTAAAAATCTCTTTTTTAAAGATAAAATATCCTCCATTAATCCAAATATCACGTTGCTTGACCTCATTGATATCCTTTACCAAACCATCCTCATCCATATCAACTAGGTGAAAACTTTGGCTAGGTCTAACACACAAAAAACTACCAATTTTATCACGCTCATAAAAATGATTAATATACGTTGGCAGATGCAAGTCTGTCAAACCGTCACTATAGTTAGCTAAAAATACTTCTTCTCCTTCTAGATACTTTTCTACTGCCTTGAATCTTTGTCCAATATTGGCAGTTAACCCTGTATCTACAAATGTGATATTCCAGTCTTGAATATCCCGATTAAACAACTGAATGTTGCTGCCATTGGAAAGGCTAAAGTTATTAGAAAGCCATTCATTGTAATTCAAAAAATAGCTTTTAATTAGGTCAGCTTTGTAACCAAGACATAAGATAAAATCTTTGTGTCCATAGTGAGCATAGTATTTCATTACGTGCCATAATATTGGTCTATAACCAATATTCACCATTGGCTTAGGAATACTTTCTGAATACTCTCTCATTCTAGTTCCTAAACCACCGCAAAATAAAACTACTTTCATGTTACTTACCTCTTTTTGATAAAAAAATATCAAATACTCAAGAGTAGATATTCACTTCAGGAATTGGTACAACAAATTGACCTCCCCAATCCCGAATATAAGCCATTTGTGCCATAATTTCATTTTTCAGATTCCAGGGCAAAATTAGTAGATAGTCAGGCTTTGTTTCGGTAATTTTGTCTGGATGAAAAATCGGAATATGAGTTCCTGGTAAAAATTGACCCTGTTTGTAAGGGTTACGGTCTACTGTATAGTCAAGAAAATCTGTGCGGATACCACAATAGTTTAAAAGAGTATTTCCCTTACCTGGAGCACCGTAACCAACAATCGATTTTCCCTCCCGCTTAACTTCGATCAAAAAATCTAATAACTTGCGTTTAGTTTCTTTAACCTGTTCTCCAAAGGAAAAATAGTATTCTAATTGCGTAAAACCAGCCGCTTCTTCTCTAGATTTCAGTTCTGATACTTGATGACTAACGGGTTTAGAAGAATCTTCATTGTGGCGGGCATAAATTCTCAAAGAACCACCATGAGTAGTTAATTCTTCTACATCAAAAATTGTCAAACCGTGAGCTGCAAAAATCTTTTCTACGGTAAGAAAGGAAAAATAAGAGAAATGCTCGTGGTAAATAGTATCAAACTGATTTTCCTCGATTAACCGCATCAAGTGGGGAAATTCCATAGTAATTGCACCATACGGTTTGAGGATAATTTTCATCCCTTTGACAAAATCATTGAGATATGGTGTGTGAGCAAGGACATTATTTCCGAGTAATAAATCTGCCTGTTTGCCTTGAGCAACCTGTTCTTGGGCTGTCTTCTGTCCAAAAAACTTGACAACTGTAGGAATACCTTTTTTAATTGCTACTTCAGCAACATTTGCAGCTGGTTCTATTCCCAGCGCTGGGATATTTTTGGCAACAAAGTATTGCAGCAAGTAACCATCATTGCTAGCAATTTCTATTACTTGACTCTCCTGGTTTAATTGTAAACGTTCTACTACCAAATCAACGTATTTTTTAGCGTGTTGCAACCAGCTATCAGAGTAGGAAGAGAAATAAGCGTAGTCACTAAAAATATTTTCCGGGCTAATGTATTCTTGGAGTTGAACTAAAAAACATTCCTCACAAACATAGACATGCAGAGGATAAAATGGCTCCACTTCATTCAGTTGTTTGAGACTGCGATAGCTTTCGCAGGGAGGAGACATCCCTAAATCTACGAAGGTATGGCGCAACCCTGTTCCACAGAACAGACAGTTACCAGTTATTAGTTGATTATTTGTTGATTTTGATAAATTCATAATTTATATTTTAAACAGTCTGCCAGAAGAAATCTCGATCGATTTGCTGGGTGCGAATGAGGTATTCCAGTTGTTTTAGGCGAGTAAAACCTCTAGACTCAAATGTTCCTTTATCCATATCAATTTGCTGGAAGACATTATATAGTTGTTGAGCACCGCGTTGGGCATCCCATTCACATTTGAATCCTGGTAAATTTTGGTTAATTTTATCAAATGAAACTCGATAGCTGCGGTTGTCAGGATCGTGTTTACCAAAGCTCAATTGACAATCTGTAAAAACTTCTGCAACTATTTGAGCAATTTGTTTGACTTGATAGTTGCTATTTGTATCGCCGACATTGAAAATTTGGTTGTGAATTAGATCGCGCGGAGCTTCTAAGGTACAGATAATTGCTTTGCAGATATCCAACAGATGCACTAGGGGACGCCAAGGTGTACCGTCACTGTTCATCTTGATTTCTTTAATTGTCCATGCCCAACCGGCTAGATTGTTTAAGACAATATCAAAGCGCATTCTCGGAGAGGCTCCATAGGCTGTGGCATTTCGGAGAAAGGTAGGAGAAAAGCTATCATCAGCAAGGAGTTTCACATCTTGTTCGACAAGTGCTTTGCATTTGGCATAAGCTGTTTGGGGATTGATGGTAGACTCTTCGCTAACGTAGTCTTCAGTGGCAAAACCATAGACACTGCATGATGATGTATAGACAAAGCGTTGGATTCCTGCTGCTTTCGCCAGTTTCGCTATATGTACTGAGCCTTTGTGGTTGATATCGTAGGTGATATCAGGAGCTAACTGACCTAAAGGGTCGTTAGAGAGTTCTGCCATGTGAACTATTGCTTCTACGCCTTGTAGGTCTTCTATTGTAATGTGGCGGATGTCTTTGTTGAGGGTTTTGGCAGTTAATTTGGTGCCGTTATATAGCCAACCTACTTTATAAAAGCCAGTATCCAAACCAATAACTTCATGACCTTGTTGGATCAACAGGGGAGCTAATAATGAGCCGATATAGCCTTCAGTTCCAGTTACAAGTATTTTCATATCCTATAGTGCGATCGCAGTTTGTGGGGGTTTTAATTCAGTAGGAATATTGTCTATAGGTGCTAATAGCAACTTAGCAATGATTTCTTCGCGTAGGGGAGCGGCTTCATCTTGAGTCAACAAAGCGAATAACTTTGCTACTGCTTGTGGAGAGCGATCTATTTTGAGGGACTCTTGCAGTATAGACAAAGCTCCGGCGATATTGCCCACCTGGAGAGGAATTGCTGCTCGTGTCAGACAATAGTTGAAATTTTGGCTGCGAGCTTCTCTGGTAATCTTGGCGCGCTGCTCAATAGGAAAATAGGTATCAGAAATTTCAATCGCATGGCGGATAGCTTTTGGCATCTTTCCAGAAAGCCAATTTGCAGATGTCAATTTTTGGGTATGTTCGCGATAACGTGCCAAAATGCCTGGTTCGTACCACCAATCGTAATTAGCAGCATAGCGTTTAAATATTTCCCAGTCAGAAATTTCAGTTAAGTTCGGGTAATGTCCTCCTAACTGTTCGTAAGCGGTTCGACGAATGACTATTGCAGGTATGGTTACTAGACCACAGACACCTATGTTGGACAGCCAATTTGTCATGATGCCCCTGTGTTCTCCATACACCGAAACTACTTCTCCAGTGTTGATCGTTTCTCCTTTTTCGTTAATATATTCAAAACCCGTACAACCAACTCCAACTGTATCTGGACAAGTTGCCAGACTTTGCTGAAGGCGTTCATAAAAACCTGGAAGTACACAGTCATCATCATGGAGAACATGCACCCACTGACCGCGACTCAGGGCAATCCCGGCGTTATAATTTCTCGCTCCACCAATATTTTCTTGATTGCGGTAGTAGCGGATTACTCCTCCCCCAATACTGTTTACTAGATCGAACAACGGTGTTGTACTGGCATTATCCATTACCAGAATTTCCATCTGCTCTGCCCCAGGCCATTGCACTAAGACGCTAGCCAGACATTCCAGGAGATAATCGGTGCGGTTATATACCGGAATCACTACAGTCCAAAATGGTCGAGGTTTCTCTGGCTCTATTACAGGTGGAATCGCTGGAAACTGATAGTCGCCAATAGTAACTTCAGCTTGAGGAATGGGGGGAGTAACGAGCATTTCTGGAGTGATGGCAGCATCAAAGTAAGCAGATACGGCTTTGGCATAGTGAGGATTGAGTAAAGTTAATGCCTGACGATACACAGAAATCGCCTCTGCTCTCTTGTTTTGAGCTTGGTAAACCTGACTCAAACGGACGTAGATTTTCCAGTTTAAGGGATTGAGTTTTAGGGCTTGGCGATATGAGGCGATCGCTTCTTCCGATAAACCTTCTTCTTGCAGGATGTTGCCTAAGCTATAATATGTCTCTGGCGAATTTGGGTCAAGAGCGATCGCTTGACGATAATAATTAATTGCTTTCTTAAAATCCCCTGCGATCGTGCAAGAATGTGCAAATTTCTGATTCAAATCCGCGTAGTCTGCTTGTTGAGCTTTTGATAGTTTACCTTGCGCGTTCAGGGTGTTGCCTAAGTTAACTTTTGCTTCGGCAAAGTTAGGCTGGAGTTCTAAGGCTTTTTGATAACAAGTAACTGCTTCATCAAACTTACCTTGTTGTTCCAAAGTATAACCCAAATTATTATGTCTTGCTACTAGCTTTGACTCTAGGGCTATTACATCAGGCAAAGAAGCAAAATCGAAATACAAGAGAAACTTTTGGTAAGGAATATTTTGAAAGTTTTTATTTTCTTGCTTAAATTTTGGAGATAGTAAAATTAATTCCTTATCTCTATTCCTTTTCTCCATATCGTTCAGTTTTTCTAAAAGCTCACCATCTAATTCTCTGCCGCCATTTCTCGAAAATGCGTTCTTCTTTAACCAATGTGTATGCCAGAAAATAAAGCCTAAATAATAAGCTGTGATGCCTTCAAATTGAATTGCTTCACAAAATGGAATTTTGGCATTTTTATCAAAAATATTTTGCGGTGAAACTGTCCAATATGCCACATCTCCATCACCAGAAGCAACACATTTTAAATTTGTGTAGTAGTTGGGATCGTTTGGACGTTGATATAAATTTACTCCTGAAAAAAATAAGGCTGTATTTTGCAGATGATTTTGCTTCAAATAATTATAAATAATTTTTAATTTATCAGGAATACCTATGGAATCGCCGTCGATATAAACGCAAATTTTATACTGCGTCTGACTAAGACCAAAATTAGAATAAAAAACGAAAGAATGAATGTTGTTTACATCCAATTCAACTTGTTCTTTTGTACTAAACGAATAGACGTGAGGTAAGTAATGAAAAGCCCGTATTTTCTGAGGATATTTTTGTGCAAATGCCTCTATTATTTGAGGAGTTTTGTCTGTACACTGATGAAACACTATTACCAATTCATCAACATAATCAATCCAAGATTCAATTGTTGGTGCCAAAAACTCTTCTTCATTACGAACTCGCATCAGACCGCTGATCCCATCTTGTCGATTTTGTGGCTCAAAAGATGAAGCATTTATAGTAGGATGCTCTACTTGACTAATTGACATAGTTTTTTAGTCCAAAACTAGAAAATTTTTGCTTTTTCCTAAACAAGTCTTTACAAAGGAAGTGAGATAAATCTTGAGGCAATTTCTTCACGCAGAGGAGCTGCTTTTTCTTGTGTTAACCACCGGAATAACTTTGCCACTGCTTCCGGGCTACGATCTATTTTTAAAGCTTCTTCTAACCCTTGCCAAACTCCAGCCAGATTCCCAGCCTGTAGGGGAATTATCAGCGATTCTAGACAATAAAGAAAATAATGACTCTGGGATTGGACGGTAATTTGTGCCGAGTATTCAATAGGAAAATAACTCTTTGAAATTTCAATTGCACGGCGGATGGATATCATCTGTTTCCCAGAGAGTAACAGTTGGCTGGTGACATTGTTAGCATGTTCGCGGTAACGAGCTAAAATTTCTGGTTCATACCACCAATCATAAACAGAGGCAATGCGTTTATAAACTTCCCAATCGCTTGTATAGGTCAGTTCAGGATGATATACGCCCAATTGTTCGTGTGCTTCTCGACGAATCACTACCGCAGGCATATTCAATGAGTTACTAACTCCGATAATTTGCAACCAATTTTGGGCAATTCCTCGCTGCTCTCCATAGACTTGTTGGCTGAAAATTACTTCTCCTTTCTCGTTAATATTTTCATAACCTGTAAAAGCGGCTCCTATAGAATCTGAAGACCCTTCTAGACTTTCTTGTAGCCGAGAATAAAAACCTGGGAGAATATAATCATCGTCGTGCAGTAAATGAATCCAATGACCGCGAGTTAGAGCAACTCCGGCATTCCAATTTCCTGGCAAACCGAGATTTTGCGGATTGCGATAGTAGTTGATTATTCCTTGTCCGATACTATTCACCAGTTCAAATACTGGCGTTGTACTGGCATCGTCCATGACGATGATTTCCATCTGCTCTTCTCCTTGCCATTGGGTCAATACACTAACAAGGCATTCGAGTAGATAATCTATGCGGTTGTATACAGTTACCACCACACTCCAGAAAGGACGCTTACCTGTATTTGCTACGGTTGGAATAGTCGGAAAGCTGTATTCCCCTACAATTACCTCTCTTTGGGGAATTGAGGGCGTGACTGGTACTTGTTGAGGAATTTCGGCATCCTCACTAAATACTAATGCTTTGGCATAGTGAGGATTAATTAGCTTTAACCCTTGTCGATAGGCAGAAACAGCTTTCTGATATTGGTTGAGTTGTTGATAAATTTTGCCTAAATTGAGGTATACTTCTCCATCGTTGGGATGAAGTTCTAAGAGTTTTTGGTAGGATGCGATCGCCTCTTCTAATTCTCCTTGTTCTTGCAGCGCCAAAGCCAAGTTATAATGGGCTTCTAACAAATTTGGTTGTAGTGCGATCGCTTGCTTGTAACAAGTAACAGCATTTTTCAGATCGAGAGCTTTTTTCCGAGCAACACCCAATTGATTATTTAATTGTGCATAGTATATTTTTTGATTGATCGAGAGCTTACCTTGAGCGTGTAACGCATTACCCAAATTAGTCTCTGCTTCGATAAAGTCTGGCTTTAGCTCTAGAGCTTTTTGATAATAGTTAATTGCTTCTTCAAATAATCCTTGTTGTTGCAGAGTATAGCCCAAGTTGTTGTAAATTGGTAATGAATTAGGTAATAAAACTAAAGCTTGCCGATAAGCTTTCTCTGCTTCGGAAAACTGTTCTTGAACTAAATGCAAATTACCTAAACTGAACCAAGTTTTTACAGAATTTTGTTGAACTTGTGAAGCCGCACTTAGCCACTGTTCAGCAGTTTGGAGTTGCCCCATCTGTTGCGCTAACATCCCTAAACCATATAAAGCTTCATGGTTATCGGGTTGTTTTTCCAGAACTTGACTATACAGCAGTTCTGCCTCCAATAAACTATTGTCTTGTTGCTGTTGAACTGCTAGTTCAAGGATTTCAGCTACTTCTGTTTGATTTAGCGATTCAGCTTCATCCTTGTCACCTGACTGATGCTTTTGTATCGCAATTTGAATAAAAGATTTAACTCTAGATGCTGAAATATTTGTAGCATTCATAACTCTGTAGTATCTATAACTATATTTGAATTTGATATTATATTGTTATAGATTACTATAATTTCAGAACATAAGTGATAACTACTAATAAAATATTTTCCCTATTTTTGCCTGTTAATCAAGCAAGGCTATTTAATTAAAATAAGGGAGAGATTTTGTCAACAGTATGGACGAGAAATAAGCCTGAAGCTAGCGATCGAACATTACCAAGTCAAGTAATTTCAGTGCGTACACCATAGGGTTTGCTGTTGGCAAAACCTCTCCCAGAAAAGGTATCGAAATTTTATTGTACAATCAGATTTTTTTACTTACCCGATTGTTTTGACTGAGATGCTTGTAAATCAGAGTCTGTTAGGAAATGAAACGAGCAATTAGCCTTAAGCAAATTATATTACCGAGCTGATATCACTTGCACTCACGTTTGAAAATAGTATGCTTTGTTGAGGATTATTACCGAGAGACAAAGTATTACCGAGAGACAAAGTATTACCCAGAGACAAAGTATTTAAGGTGAGAAGAGCGCCATCGCTGGTATCTGTGATGTTACCTCGACTTCCCCAGCCATCTAATACAAGCTTGTCAACACCAACCTGAAAATCTTGAATGACATCAAAATCTTTTTTCAACAAGGAATCGCTACGTTTGAAAGTAAATGTGTCATTACCTTCGCCACCAATTAAGACATCATTACCACTACCACCATAGAGTGTATCATTGCCTTTACCGCCATAGAGTGTATCATCGCCTTCGGCACCATCTAGCGAATCATTACCTTGGCCGGCGTCGAGGTTATCATTACCTCTTTTTCCAGATAGCTTATCATCCCCTAAGCTAGCATAAAGTTTGTCTGCCCCGTTGGTTCCCGTCAGATTATCCTTGCGAATCGTGCCGTAGATAACATCTCTACCCAGGTTGCCGATTAAAGTGTCTCCTGCCAATTCAACAGAAGTAGTATTAATTTTGACTATAGTTAAGTTGGTATTACGATTAAAATTCCGTTCATAAGTCCCAACAGCACTACCATTGAGGAAATCAGTACCATTGTCGCCATCAATATCATCATCTTTGTCACGAGTCTCGATTGTGACATTGCGACTACGACCAAATGTTAGATCCCCGATTTGATCGGAGGAGACTAATTTACCTTGGATGCCAAAATAATCTAAAACTTTGGCCCGATTAGGATTTGTGGTATCTAATACCAAAAAAGTTGTTGTCGACTGGCCCTTGTTATATTCAACGTCAGGATTTTCAATTTCTTTAGCTGCCAATTTTAAATCTGCTGAAAAATCAAAAGAGAAGCTGTCATTACGACCAACCGCAAAACTAGCAAGTACCTTTGCTTCGCTGTTGGAAGTACCTTCAAATTGACCACTTAATCCAACTACAGCAGCCTTAGTGAAAAGTGATGAAAAAGTTGGATCAAAACTTGCTTGAGCCTCAGCAATTGCAGCAGTTATACCACCTTTAACTAAGGTATCTGCCTGAGTCGTAGTTAAAATGCTTGCAGCACTTTCACTATAGTTAGAAAAAGTAGCATCACCTTCAGCGGTAACAAAATTAGGACTAGGATCGGGCTTGGGATCGGGTCTATTGTTGAGATTAGTTCTACCATTAAAAGAAAGTAACTTTGGAACTGTCAGTGTTAGACTTATTCTTGATGCCATAAAAAACTGTGTTGATTTTGTTAGTTAACAAATTTGCGCGTAAATATTTGGGGAGTAATTCTCTCCTAATTTACGGGCTAAATCTCTTGATATCCCTAATGAAGCTGTTAGCTTTTATCCAGGATTTGCTTCGCTTTTAACAGTACTTTGAAATAGGTTAGTTGACTATTCCAAGCGGAACGTGGAAGTAGTGGGATTTTCTCTAATTCTTGAGATGGTGATGACTCAAGGTCAGTTTTTTCCGCTGAAATTGTGTTAATTTCGGAATTTTCTGCCATAATTTATTATCTCACGAGAGAGTAATAACGATCGGGTTCTTTTTGCCAACTTTCCGACCACTGAATGCTGTCAGCAGTAAAGTGTAATCGGTCGTTTGCTGGCAATAAAGTATCTGTAGGCTCAACAATTAGCTCAAATTCGCCATTATCAAATGGCAATCCTTGCGCCTTTACTTTGGGAACTACACGCTCTCTCATACCTTGTTTGGCATGAACAAGAGCGCGATGATGACAGTAAGGATTATTACCTCTCTTATTAAAGAAAACATGGGCTGTCCAACTGCAACCCCCACGACAAAGTTCAGCATATTCGCAGGTTTTACAGAAACCCCATAGGTGTTTTGTGCCTTCAGGTGTGCCTGCCCCTAGATTGAAGCGTAGTTCTTCTGCACCCTCGATAATATCATGCAAGGTATGTTCTCGGATGTTACCACCTGTATAGGCAGTAGTCGGCAGTGAGGGACAACCTTTAATCGCTCCGTCAGCTTCAATTCCCAAAGTGGAAAGTCCTGCACCGCAACCTTGCCAAAATGAGAAGTCATCCTCCTTTCCCCGTCCCCGCAACAGTCGTTCATAAGGGCCGTAGTAACCAATATTATTTCCCGCCTGAAGTTGCACGCCTTCTTGGTAAGCACGACGCGCCACACGGGCAAGCATGGGGTAGATATCTAGCAGTTCATGGGGTTGGAGGAGGATATCTGCGTTATCGGCTGCATTTCCCATTGGTACAGTTAATTGAACTTGCCAAGCACGCGCACCTGCATCACGAATGCACTCATAGATGCAGGGAAACTCTGGCGCTGAGAGGCGATTAATTTGGGTGTTGCAACCAAAAGAAATACCCACTTCTCGCAGATGACTCATGGTCTTAAATGCATATTTCCAAGAGCCTTTCTTTCCCCGCAAGCGGTCATGAGTTGCTTCCAAGCCATCAATAGAAACAGAGACGGTACGAATTCCCGCTTCCTTCATTTTTTGGGCGGTTTCTAAGGAAATGCCATAACCGCCTGTAGTCATACCACATAACATTCCCGCCTCGTTGATAGCTTTGGCGATTTCCAGCCAGTCTGGACGCAGAAATGCTTCACCACCAATGAGAGTAACTTCTTTAATTCCAACTTCTGCCATCTGCTTGACGAGATCCAAAGCTTCTTCTGGGGAAAGTTCTTTGGCGCGCTCATGTCCTGCACGGGAACCACAGTGACTACATGCTAGATTGCACTTCAAGGTAATTTCCCAAACTGCGTAGCTTTTGCGCTGATATGTCATAGGTTAACTCTCAATCTCAACCCTCGAAATAAACGAACGAATTCTATTTCTTCATCGTTTTATCGGGTTATTGTACTTCTGTTGAACTAAGAACTGCTCCATATAACGGTTGTACAGGTGGAATTTTTCCTTTGGGAAGCGGCCATGGCTTTGGATTTGGTTTAGGAATCCATTTACATTTTTTAACTGGTGGTTTTCCACCTTCTTCGGGAGGTGAGACTACAACACCATACAATGGCTGAAGGACTGAATCCTTATTGTTTGTAAGCCCGCCAAAGGCTCCTACTAATTCATCTTCACTGAGGTCGTCAAACTGGCCTAGTTCTTTTAACTCCAATATTTTAATTGAGGCTGTTTCAAATTCTTCTTGAGAAAAATTATAGCCACCTTCTTCCATGACTTTTATCACTTCCTCAATCTTATCACTCATCAATTGAGTGTAAAAAGCCTCGTCTTTGACTAGTCTTACCAGGAAGTCTTTAACTTTCTCGAAAATTGTTAATGACATAAATTTTACCCCCTTAATTTGAAAGTTGAAGTTTAGATTGATGAAAATTGACGATCGCATCAAATAACCCGTTTAGCGAGAAACTTTTAGTGAGTCCACTTGTGTAACTTTTTGTTGCTGGTTTTGGTAAATTTCTCCTAATTTGATGTTGGCTTCTTGGTGTTGGGGATTGAACTCCAAAGCTTTTTGATAGCAAGCGATCGCTTCTTCTAGCTCCCCTTGTTCTTGCAGTGCCACCCCCAAGTTATAATGGGCTTCTACCAAATCAGGCTGTATTGCGATCGCACTTCGATAGTAAACAATAGCAGTTTCCCAATCAGCTCCTTCTTGGTGGGCAAAGCCCATCTGATAATTCAAGTCAGCATAATAGGCTTGTTTCTCTAGCGAAAGCTTCCCTTGAGCAAACAGCGCATTCGCTAAATTGATTTCTGCTTCTATGCAGTTGGGCTGAAATTCCAGAGCTTTTTGATATGATGCGATCGCATCCTCCCACTTCTCTTGTTGTTGCAAGGTGTAGCCCAAATTGTTGTATATTGTCCCTGCATCTGGTCGCAAAGCAATAGCTTTTCGGTAAGCTGCTTCAGCTTCTGGTAATTGTCCTTGGCCTTGCAGCAAATTACCTAAACTAAACCAAATTTTCACGGAGTTAGGTTGAACTTGCGAAGCTGCACTCAAATGCTTCTGAGCTTCTTGCAACTCACCTTTGTGCTGTAGCAGCATCCCTAAATTGTATAATGCTTCTGAATAGTCTGGTTGTTTTTCGATCGCTTGACGATATAGCTGTTCGGCTGTATCTAGGCGATTAGCTCGATGCTCCTGAAGTGCAAGTTGGAACAGTTCAGCAACATCTTTAACGTTAAATTGTCTTGGTTTATTAACCAACTGCAAAATAAAATCTTCCAGCGCTCTAACTGGCTTTAAATCGCCATATAATTTATGTTTATTTTCTGCAACTTGCTGAGAAATATATTGCCGATATTTAGCATCTTTCCCTAGACGGATGGCAATTTGGACGTATTCTGATTTATTTGAAGCGATCGTCTCTTCGATACCCATCATCTGCAAAATTGCTAGAGAATGGCGCGATCGCATCAGTTCTCCAGGTAAAGTTACAATCGGAATATTATGAGCAATAGATTCGAGTGTGGAGTTACATCCAGACCAACCAATACTATCTAAGAAGACATCTGCTATAGCTGTAGTTCCAGCAAACTTCCTGTCATGGAGGAAAGACAAAAACAAACAGTGATTTTGATAATCTAATCCTAATTCTGCAAAAGCATGATTTAAGCGCTGGCGAAATTTTTCTGTTATTTCTTCACTTTTGCTTTTAATAAACACAAATTTAGAATTTCCTAGCTCTTTAGCAATAGAAGGAAAAACATCATCATGATTAGGCAAATATTTATATAATGATTGACAACACCAGAAGAAAATATCATCCTCTTTTAAACCTATATCTGGTTTCTTAATTTCTTCGGGTGGAATTGCTAAAGGCATATAATGAATAGATAGATTGGGTAATCTAACTAATTTTTCTGTATAATGTTCTTGAGCATTTTCGGGTTCCATTAAGTCACTGCTCAAGTAATAGTCAATTGTCGGCAGTCCACTAGTCTCAGGGTGTCCCCAAGATGTCATTTGAATTGGCGCTAATCTCAGACAACCCAGTTTGAGAGCCATTGGGTCCATCCCAAATTCTGGGAAAATCAGGATATGTAATCGATCTTTTGTAATTACCTCACACCATTGTTCAGTTGAGCGAACACCTTGAACAAATTTATCAAAAGTTTTGGTGGCACTCATTGTTGAGTAATCTTTTTTGTCTCCCGTATAATAACCAAATAATTCAAACTCACTTCGATCTATATTTTCTACCCAACCTTTAATCGGGATTTTCCAATTAGAATGACTAGATAAAAACCCAGAAACGATCCCAATACGAACCTTTTGATTTTTATCTAAATTTGGCAGAGCCAGCGGCTGGCAATCTTGGGGATAGCGACTCGACATAATTTGGAAAATCATTTCTCCATAAGTTCGCTGTAAATCTCGGTCATTTAAACCTTGATATGTCAAATAAAAAGGTTGAAATGTTCCCACAGCTTCCGATGCTTTTGCCCGTTCTTCCCAATTAGTTAATTCATAATATTTAGCTAAATCTTGCAAATACTGTTGATACTGATTTCGTCTGAATGCAATTTCATCAACATTAGAATAGATAACTGGTAGTTGGCTCATACAAGCACCAAATTTAGCCATATTATAGTTTGGGTTCACTTTTACGGCTTGCTCAAATGCCTGGACTGCTGCTTCTATTTGGTTATCATCTCTCAATGCTGTTCCCAAGTTGGAATATATGTAATCAACATCAGGTCGAATTTTAATCGCTTTTTGATAAGATTCTATGGCAGCATCAAATTTATTTTGCGCCCTGAAAATATTTCCTAAGTTATTATAGGTGATTGCAAAATCAGGTTGAATACTTAAAGTTTTTTCATAAGCTTCTATTGCTTCTGCAAATTTTCCTTTTTCCTGGAAAAGATACCCTAAGTTGTGATAGGCGTAATGATAGTCTGGTTTAATTTTCAGTGCTTGTTGGTAAGAATCGATGGCATCATTGAATCGCCCTTGTTTTTGGAGTACTTCTCCTAAATTAGTATGAGATGATACCAAATCTGGCTGCAATGCAATAGCTTGGCGATAATATAATTCTGCTATCTTGAAATCGCCTGCCTTTTGCTTACCTAAAGCAAACTGCTCGTTCAACTCTGCATAGTGGGCTTGTTCTTCTGGTGACAGCTTACCTTGAATGTGAAGAATATTTTTGATATTAATTTGTACTTCTATGCTGTCTGGGAGAATTAAGAGTGCTTTTTCATAACAGGCGATCGCTTCTTCTAGCTTACCCTGTTGTTGCAGACTAAACCCCAAACTGTTAGATATTGCCCCTGCTTCAGGTTGTAATTGCAGGGCTGCTTGAAAAAATTGTTCTGCATTCTGATATTGTTCCCGTTGCTGCGCCAGCAGACCTAATCCATATAATGCCTCTGACTGCTGGGGATCTAAGTCTATAATTTGACAATAAATCTCTTCGGCTTGGGTGAAGCGCTTACTTTGATAATATTGACTTGCGAGTTGGAGAGCATCAGGAATTGTCGTCACGTCGCTTTGCTCCAAATTCAAAATTAACAATCCCCATTAATAGATTTAGGAGCTTATATCCTTTCATTTATGGGCTTTTATGGGCTATAAATACAATGTTTTTTATTTAAAATGTCTTTTGTTCCTATATCTGCAAGGAACTCAAGCTTTTGAAACTTATAACTGATATCGATTGATATCATGTCTGCTTGGTTACTTCTTAAATTTAATTAACAGGAATTTTACTCTTCTCTACCTTTCGGGGGTCTACGAGAAGCTTAAGGCTACAGTAAAATCTTTCGTCTTATGACTATTAGCCCAGAGTTTTAATTCAGGGCGGGTAAATAACACAGGCTGTAATTGGGTTGAGGATTAAATGTTCTAAGTTGTAAAACTTTATTGCAAAAACATTTTTTTAAGACAAAAGGGTGTATTTTTGGTAAAAGCCGAAGGCTCAAATGAGCAAAGAGCCTTCGGCATTTATCAATATACTAAGCTTTCGAGCCTAACTCTACTTGCAGAAGTTAATACTTTTTGTAAGTAGAGTTTAATTATTACTACTTGTTACTACTTAGTTAGAAGTAGAAGCAGCGCTTGATGACGAAGCAGTAGCACTGTTAGGAGTAACGGTGACGTTAGTAAAGGTTACAGCTATATTGTTGAGGCCGCCGCTTGCTGAAGCATCTGCATCAGCTTGTGCAACGCTGTTGAATTTAGGGGGCTTGGGCGGGATTACGACGACGACGATTTTCTTAGGCTTACCACCACCAATAATTTCTTCAGTGGTATTTTCCAAGTAGTTCAGATCAGAAATAATCATTTGAGTTCTCCTAAAATTTGTAACTGTTGTTGGGAATATTTGGTCTAACCAACTTGTTTCGTTTGGCTATACATCTAATATACTTTATTCCTCAAAAAAGTCAATGCTTTTTTGAGGAATTTTTGATTAAAAAAACTAATGTATTTGTGTTGAAAAATCATTATATATAGTCTTATTTGAAGTTAGAAAAAACTGCATGACAAATTTGAGCAGAAATAAAATAATTACTGCCAAGCAAGAGTTATAGCGATTGAATTTAACTTTGAAATAACGCAAACACAGCACTTTGTAGATATATTCACAAAACACTAAAAAGGAAAAAATATTAAGTTTTAAGTATATAAAATCTGTATCTGCAACATTTTTGAAGCTTCAAGGAATCTCCGATAACTTAGGTAGATACTTTGCGACAAAAACATCTGAAAATTATGAAATTATTTAGTCTTGGTGTATAACATATCTATTAATTCCTCTTGTGAGCCGTCTGAGTCTATTTGAGTGACTATTTTCATCATGGTGATTTGTTGCTTTAACCAATCAGAAAAGGATTCTGTAATGATTTTTTGGCGCAACTGTTCATCTAATTGGGGTTGAATGATTTCTTCCACCCAAATTAAATACACTCCCTTGGGAGTCGTTATCGGTTTGAGAGCTTCTGGTGGTGCAGCAGCAAATACGGCGGCTGCAATCTCTGGACGAAAATCTTTGCGGTATCGGAGTCCTTTGTATCCATAAGCACGACGAGCTTCTGGTTCTGAGATATATAGACGAGCAATATCTGGAAAACTGATTTCGCCTTCTTCTAGGGCATAAAAAAGCTCTAAAGCCAAGTCTCGACCCTCGAAGACAACTTCGTAGGTAACGGCGGCGATATAATCTAGCTGATGTTCGTAAAAGTGCTTTTCCAGTTGATCGGAAAATAGATGATTCGCTAACTTCCGCGAAAGGATGTTGTTGTAGGCTAATTCTTCAAACTGATCCACAGAGAGGTGATGTTTTTCTAGCCATGACCAGGTGTCTTTAGCTTTGACAAGCTTCTTGGCGAACCTTAAGTTATCTCCTTCTTGCTGTAGTTCTTCTGGCGTGACTGTAATTCCTGCCGCTTGAGCTGCTTCGGTAATAATACTTTGCGACGCGATCGCCTCCACAACAGCAGGTATCTGACAGGAGAGTTTAAGACTGTGAATGATATCTGAGGTAGAAATGGTCAGATTGTGGGGCATAACACTATATCTCCAATAATTAAGCGGATTGGGTATCCCTTCTCTGCGAGACGCTAGGCGAACGGCTTACCTCGCAACGCTTGGCACAAGTCGCTCAGGGCAAGTGAGCACGCGGCATTAATTATTCCTCCAATCTCCCTTGTCCTATTTCCTGATTTGGATGCGATATCTTTAACTACATCTCCAAACCGCCCTTTTTCAGTTTTTTGAACGGATCTAGAACAAAGTCAATTACTCGGCGTTGACGAATGATCACTTCAGCATTTGCTGTCTGACCGGCACCTAATGGAATACGTTTGTTGCCATTTTGGACATACTGCTGGTCTAAGGTGATTTCTAATTCATAGGTTTCGATGTTGCCTTGGGGTGTTTGGCTAACTTTTGAGTCAGGCGAGATCCAAGTAACTTTTCCTGGCACGATGCCATACTCTTGGAAGGGATAGGCATCAAACTTGACTTTTACTGGCATTCCTACCTTCAAGAAACCGCTATCCTGATTAGGCATATTGGCTCTGAGTACGAAGTCTGTTGTTGCGGGTGCAATTTGGGCAATCCTTTGACCGACTTGTACCACTGCTCCTGGTTTAGTTGTGGGTAATTCAAAAATCACCCCATTAAGCGGCGATCGCACCACGCGCTGCTGAATTTGCAATCTTGTAGATAGAAGCTGGCTTTTTGTCTGAGCGATTTCTGATTGCGTTGCTGTTATTTGTGCTTGTAAATCTTTTAGCTGCTCCTGATTTTTCATTACAGCTAGTTGTCCGGCTTGCGTGGCACTTTTATAACTACTTTGTTCTTCTTGCAGTCGGAGTTTTGCTTGTTTGATATCAGACTCCAACGTTTTGATCGTTACTTGATAATTATTTAGCTCTTGGGCTAAACGTAATTCGGCTTGTTTAATATCTGATAGAGACTTTTTATAAAGTCGTTTGCTTTCTTCCTCTTGTTTTTTGCTTTCCTCTAATTGGATTGTCGCAACTACCTTCTTGTCAACAAGTTGGCTATAACGTTCAACTTGCGTAGAATTTATACCCAAAAGTTTTTTAGCTGATTCTTGATCGTCGCGACTGGTGGAAATTTGCTCCTGTGCTTGTTTAACTGATGATTCTTTTTCTAACTTTTGGAGGTTATAGCTACTCAGTTTGGCATCCAAGTTTTGCCGCACCTGGTTGAGTTGAGCCAATTTTTCTAATTCTTGGGATTTATTTTGTTGTTCTAAAAGACTCGTTGACATTAAGAGTTGATTTTTCAGCATTTCCAGTTGGGATTGCCGATTTTGTAGCCCTTGCAATTTGCTCTGGACTTGTTGCAGTTCCGTTTGCAGCAACTCAGAATCCAGTTCTAGTAAAACCTGGCCGGCTTTAACTGTATCTCCTTCTTTAACCGTAACTGCTTTGACACTTCCACCAGCTTGAGCGTCTAGTTTTTGAGTTGCGCCTTTAGGTTCTATACGCCCTCTGGCGCTACCAGTTTCATCGACTTTTGAAAGAGTTGCCCAAGGCAAAAATAGACCAGCAAAGCCGATGAGCGTATATAACAAACCACGAGTCCAAATTCGAGGTAAGGCATCGAGTAGTTTTTCTGTACCGTAGTACAAATCTTGACTTTCATTTTCTGCCTCTATTTGCTCGTCAAATACCGATTCCTCTTGCTGTTTGTAACTTTGATATTCATCTTGCTCATCTGGGGGAAGTGGGGACGATCTGTTGGGATGTGGCATGGTTTTATTTCCGATAACAGTAGATGGGGAGTGAGGGAGAAATCAATTCAAAATTCAAAATTCAAAATTGTTCGTGTAGAGTCTCGTAAAGAAGAAAAAGACTGCCCAATGCCCCATCAACTAACTTGAGACATCTGTTGTTGATTCAGGTAGTAATAATGACCTTTTTTAGCGATTAATTCGTCGTGGGTACCGCTTTCTACCAAAATACCTTGATCTAAAACCAGGATTAAGTCCGCGTTGCGGACTGTAGAGAGGCGGTGGGCAATAATTACACTTGTGCGTCCTTTAAGAATTGTTTTGAGGTTGTTTTGAATAATTCGTTCTGATTCTGAGTCTAGGTGACTAGTGGCTTCATCAAACAGTAATAGCCGGGGATTTCCGAGCAAAGCACGAGCAATAGCTAGGCGTTGGCGCTGTCCACCAGAAAGCATACCACCGCTTTCACCAATTTCTGATTCGTAACCCATCGGTAATTTTTGAATAAATTCATCAGCTCCAGCATATTTTGCTGCTTGGCTAATTTCTTCTGAAGAAGCATTTGGATTAGCGATCGCAATGTTTTCACGAACAGTCCCACCAAATAGGAAAGTATCTTGGTCTACAACGCCGATTTGGGAACGGAGCGATCGCATAGATACACTGGTGATATCGTTACCATCAATGAGTATTTTGCCATCTGTCGGTGGGTATAAACCTAAAATTAATTTACTGAGAGTTGTTTTTCCAGAACCACTGCGCCCTACGACTGCAACCATCTGTTCTGGCTGAATTTCAAAGTTGAGATTTTCTAATACGTTAGTGTCGCTTTCTGAGTGATAACGAAAAGTAACATTTTGAAAACAAATGTTACCGCGAAGTTTACCCAACGATTTGCGGGGTTTAATTGCTAAGTCTTCTTCTGGTTCCGCCTCCAATACATCATTAATCCGTTCGGTAGAAATCACGATTTCCTGTAATTCATTCCACAGCAAAGCTAGCCGTTGGAAAGGACTCAAGACGTTACCCACCAACATATTGAAAGCAACTAGTTGTCCAATAGTTAGTTCGTTATTAATTACCTGGGTTGCTCCATACCACAGCAATGAAGTATTTACAAAGGTGTGGATGACGCCACTGATAATTTGCAAGCGATTGTCAATTATTTGAGCATTAAAGTCTTTTTTGATTAAATCATTTAGCAGTTCCTCCCAACGCCAACGCACTGTCTGTTCAATTGCTAATGAGCGAACAGTACGAATTCCGCTTAGGGATTCTATGAGATAGCTTTGTTCTTTGGTAGCTGCATTAAAAATATCTCTGGAGATGCGGCGCAAAATACTTGTGCTGGCCAGCGCCAAGATAAAAAATGGCGGTACAGTACACAGCACGAATAATGCCATCCGCCAGCTATAGGAGAACATCAAAGCCAGATAAACCACTAATGTCAGCATATCCAACACAATCGAGAGTGTCTGACCAGTCAGGAAGTGCTGAATTTTCTGGTTTTCTTGGATGCGCGAGATTATATCCCCAACGAAACGCGACTCGAAATAAGCAAGGGGCAAACGGAAGGTATGTTTAATGAAGCCTACGAGTAAGGCGATACTAATGCGGTTAGCAGTGTGAAATAAGAGATATTGCCGTACACCGTTGACAGCAACACCAAACAACCCAAAAACAATCATTCCCAAACCAATGGCGTTTAAGGTTGGAACACTGCGTTGCACAAGTACTCTGTCGAGCAACAACTGGGTAAATACTGGCGTTACTAACCCAAATAATTGAATGACTATCGAAGCTATGAAAATTTCTACCAGTGTTCGATAGTGAGGTTTGACTAGCTCAAAAAATTTCCAGAAGCTTCTACTTTCGTCTTTAGCACTTTTTAGTAGAGCTGTCGGTTGCAGTAACAATGCATAACCAGTCCAACCTGCTTGAAATTCAGCTTTTGTCAGACTGCGTTGACCAAGAGCCGGGTCACATACAATCACCCGCTTAGGAGTGATTTCATAGACAACAATAAAGTGTTTACCTTCCCAGTGAGCAATTGCAGGTAAAGGTTGTTCTGCTAATTTATCAAGAGTAGCTTTCACTGGACGGGTGGCAAAACCCAGGTATTCTGCTGTTGCTGCCATTGCTTTTAGGGATGCACCGTTGCGAGTGACATTGGTCATATCCCGTAGGCGATTGATACTAAAATGTTTGCCCCAATAGTTACCAATCATCACCAAGCAAGCAGAACCACAATCAGCTGCACTTTGTTGGGCATAGAAGGGATAGCTTTTGGTAATCCGCTTCCACCAATGCCCCATTTGTACTTTCGGACTGGGAAAGTAAAAACGTGATTTTTTTGTTGGCTGTTGTTGTGATGGCTTCTCTCTTTGGGGAAAAGGAATAATTTTAGATTTTGGAGATTGGAAAGTTTTTTCTCTAGTACCTAATCCCCTGCGACGCACTGAGCCGGTCGTTGCGTCCTCAGTCTCCAATTCCGTTTCGCTGACACTCATGCCAAAAGACCACTCCCCTAACTCCGGGAAGTATTCTAGTGCTGTTTGCATTTGGTCGTTTTTCAGAATGTAAGCAATCGTTGGTTGCGTTGTTTGCCAATCTCCTTGTTTTGGTTGAGCAAAGATTGTACCTGGTGTCAAAAAATCGCCTTCAGAATGCCGCAGTTGACCTTTGTACAATAGCCACAACTGTGAATCTTGTGATATTTGTGGACTTACAGAGCCAGTTTCTAACTGGTGTCGCTCAAACAAAGATAAGGCTTTGAGCATTCCTGAAACTTGTGATGTATGGCGCGGGAATTGTGATACTTGGCGACATAACAACAACAAATCCCAAAGTTCTGCACGGGCAAATAGGCGATCGCGAATGTTAGGATACTTGTCTATCAACCTTTGCAATGCTTCTTGACTGAAATAGCCAAGTTTCAAGCTTGTCGAAGCTCTAACTACATAAGGACTAAAGTTAGCTTCGGGAAACAAGGTCAATTCACCAAAAACAGACCATGCACCAAAGGTAGTAATTAAATTCTCAGAGCTATCTAATAGTCGGACTTTACCTGTAAGAATAATATATATACCAGGATTCGCCTGTGCAGATTCCCAGAATTGCTTTGCTGATGGTGGCTCCACAATCTCCATTTCTGCCAAGAAGTCCTCTAATTCTTTTTCTGAGAGTTTTGTATCTAAGGTGTACAAAATTCTTTCACCCAGATGTTGCTCAGAAAGCACTGATGGCATTTTTTCATCTCCACAAAAAAAATTTACTTATCAGTCGGAATCCAATTCAAAACTTCATTAAAAATATTATTTAATCCCGTATTTTCACCGAGTAAACTCTCAGCTTTATTAAAGTAGAGTTGAGAAAGAAACAGTATGCTAGCAAAGCATCTATCTTTTACATACAAGGTATTTTTATTGAGTGGGCAATCTACAAGAAGTTGTTGCAGCGAGTTATTGATGTGGCAATAACTAGTGTAAATGCTAGAATATCGAGCTAGAGCTTTGTTTAACGACATTTAGCTTCAAAAGCGACTAACTGCATTGACAGCCTCTGCACAAATATGGATTGCTCATTTTTGCAATCAGCAGTGGTTGTAAGCGATCGTTAAGAGTAATTATTTTCGCAATCTAATTTGCTGTATGCAGCAAGAGCTATGCAAAGTATTTCATTCCTCAATCACAAACTGAAGTTTTTTCTAGTTCCGGACAATGTTATGGCTGAAAGTTATTTCATGCTCTCGAACAACACCTGACTCGGAAGAATTTTTAAAAGAATGTTTTCAAACATTCCTAACTTTTTAACAGCCTTGTCTTGACTTAAATGGTGTGACATAATTGTAGTTATAAATTGCATTGATTCGTAAATTATGTGAAAACGTAATTCATTAGCAGTTGTGTGAACAAAGCCTGACAGCAAAAAAAACACAACTACAAATCTGACTAACGTTGTAGTGTTAATCAGAAATTTACACAATGTGCAATTAGCTCCCAGCATATTCCCTAGTACTTTGGCGAGTCTAGGGGATAGTCTCCGGGATAGCTTCATCCCGCTCGTGCAACCTGGAACAAAAGAAGATTTTGAGTAGGCTACAAGAAACAGAAGACTATAAAAACTATAAAGCTATAAAAGCACATCGTAATTTTGTTTAAGTAGTATTTTACCAATTAAGCTAAATTACACTTAAACAAATATTGCTTGAGTTTGCTTGGAGATTCCAGAATGGATCTTTTTCCAGCACTGCTTAGTATCTTTTAGGGAGCATCTAGCAAGTTATTTAACGTTTGTATTATACCTCCTATAGTGTAACAAATGCAAGTGACTAAAAGAGACTTGCGAACATCATCATATTTACATACAAACATGATATTTACATAATTAGCTTACACTCTTTCTGTTCTTAAATTTAGATATTTTAGTAGTTTCTTAATGTAAATTTTCTGACAAGTCACCTAATAGATGATATTTAACAAAAAAAATATATTTAACAACCATTTATACATTAAATCTTTAAATAGCGAGGTGGCATAACATGATGCTAGTCATAACGGCGACTATTGTTTGCTTAAAGGTAATATTTAAGTTGTTTAAATTAGCTGTGAGGTAAAACACATTAATGTTGTGATCGGGCACACACACTAGTTGACTAAGGCAATCTTAGCATTTTTCCCA
Source organism: Nostoc sp. DedQUE07 (assembly GCF_034530975.2). Classification (NCBI taxonomy): domain Bacteria; kingdom Bacillati; phylum Cyanobacteriota; class Cyanophyceae; order Nostocales; family Nostocaceae; genus Nostoc; species Nostoc sp. DedQUE07. The sequence continues at coordinate 85,581 of NZ_JAVRCC020000011.1, forward strand.
TCAAGGGTATAGCAGCAATACATATTACAGCTTGATAGAAGTTGAGAAATAACCATCATGTTTAAATGAGTCTATAGTTCAAAAAATGACAATAAATCGCCAATTCGTCTTTTAAAACCTAAGATTACCATCCGATCGAGTCAAGTAATAAATGGATAAATTGAATGGTGGTTATAGAGCCAGTGCCCTGACAAAGTGTAACACCATCAATTTGGTAAAATATAGAAAATCATCCATAGCGGTTCTTAATCAGATAAGGTACATCCTCAAAGTTAAAAATATATCCAGTCCAGTTATACCTCAGTTGCAGAGGAACCGCTATAAAAGTAACCAATATCACTTTGGTTGCGATCGCCAATGCTGTTGCTGTATATTTATCCATTGGAAAATCTACTTGATGAGAAAATTATCCCTGTGTAATCTAGGGATCTTTATATTACTCTCAACAGAGAATATTTAAATGCTTGTTTCTTCGTGCTTAGTTCTAAACGCAAAGATTTAATTTAAATGGTAATTAGCTTAAAAGACCATAGGACTTACGCACAAGTTACGAAATAACCAACCGCAGAGGCGCAGAGAACACAGAGAAATCAGAGTTTGAGAGATATTTTGCGTAAGTCCTAAACCGGTAAGGAATTCAGTTCCTAAGTTGTGGCGCGATCGCTGAATTTTCCCCTTGGCTTGCTCGATGAAAGGAGTTTGTGTCATACTTACAAAAACCACAAATTACTAAATCTCGGTCGATTTTAAGTAGTATTTACAGGGCATTAGGGAGCATTAGAAGTAATACAGTTAGGGCAATGAGGATTGGGGGTGAGGGGAGACTGGCGTCATGCGAAAAATTGATATTCCTACAAACTTGAGATGCTTCCATATTGAAAAACATCTCTGATTTAGTAGTACAGTGAATTACGAAGGAGTACTTATGTCACAGTTGGAGCAAGCAGTGCCAAACACCTTTGTAGCCCAAGGTCTAGAAACTCTCCCCAATATTTTCGACCAAGTTGAGGCTTTGGCCAAAGATTTTGCCACCCGCGCAGGGGCACACGATAGAGATGCTTCCTTTCCCTTCGAGAATTTTACAGCTTTGCATGAGGCAGGATTACTCAACCTCACCATTCCACGTGAATTCGGCGGCCAGGATTTGGGTTTGGCAACTGTCTGTCGGGTGATTGAAGGGATCGCACGTGGCGATGCTTCGACCGCATTAGTACTAACAATGCACTATCTTCAACACGCTCATGCAGCCCGTAGCCGTCGCTGGCATCCAGAAGTGTATAAGCGGCTGTGTCGTGAATCAATTGAAGGCATTGCCCTGCTGAATGCTGCCCGTGTTGAACCAGAGCTAGGAACGCCAGCCAGAGGCGGATTGCCAGCGACAATTGCCGAACGAACAACAGAGGGCTGGCGTTTAACAGGACATAAGCAATACACCACAGGCAGTCCCATCCTCAGCTATTTTGTTGTTTGGGCACGGACAACTGAAGATGAACCACAAGTTGGGAATTTTATAGTTCCGCGCGATCTGCCAGGTTTGCGAATTGTCGAAACCTGGGATCACTTGGGGATGAGAGCTACAGGCAGCCATGACCTCATTTTAGAGAATGTATTAATTCCCTCAGAGTATGCTCTAAATATCAACCCCATATCAGTTGCACCATCTTTCGATCCGATAATTTCCACTTGGGGCAGTTTGACAGTGAGTGCCTTATATCTCGGTGTTGCTAGTAGTGCGCGAGACTGGCTTGTTAAATATCTTTGGGAGCGATCGCCTTCTAATCTTCAAGAGCCACTGGCAACTCTGCCACGCTTCCAAACTGCCGTGGGTGAGATAGAAGCACTGCTATTTGCTAATAATAGATTGATTTATAGTTTGGCTCAAGATATTGACAAGAGCGAATATGAGCCTAACGTAGGATTACAGGCACAGGCTGTTAAATATCTTACTACAACTAACTCGATTCGTGCTGTGGAGATTGCCTTAGAACTAACTGGCAATCCTGGTTTATTAAAAAGAAATCCTTTAGAGCGTCACTACCGTGACGTTTTATGCAGCCGTATACATACGCCACAAAATGATGTTATTTGCCAATCTTTAGGAAAGTCTGTGTTGAAAGTTAAGTGATTGGGCATGGGGTATGGGGGAAGACTTGTTGCAAGTTCTCATTAGAGTCACCTTGTCTCTCATCTTCTCAATGCCCAATGCCCAATGCCCAATGCCCAATTCCCAATCCCCAATCACCAATATTTAGTATCCAGCTTGCTTGTCTACAACATTCCGCAAAGGCTGACCGTTTTGGTAGCGTTGAAGATTGTCGATAAATAGTTGTGCTATGCGCTCTCTGAGGCGTGGTGACAAGGCTGAACAATGGGGAGTGATAAAAGCGTTCGGTAACGACCATAAGGGACTTTCTGGCGGCAGAGGTTCGGTTGCAACAGTGTCTAATCCAGCACCCGCAATCCAACCCTCACGTAGTGCAGTCAGCAATGCGGCTTCATCCACGATCGCACCACGAGCAATGTTAATTAGGTAAGCAGAGTGACGCATAGAGCGCAACGCAGCTTCATCGATCGAGCCTTTAGTTTCTGGGGTTAATGGTGTGGCAATCACTACATAATCTGCGGCTGGGAGGAGCGATCGCCACTCATCAGCGCCTACAACTTTGTCAAAATTCGGTAAGGGTTCGGGATGGCGGCGACTACCCCAAACTGTGACTCCAAAGGCTTTAGCACGAGATGCGATCGCTTGACCGATATTTCCTGTGCCGAGAATTAATAAAGTTGCGTCTGCCAACTCTTCAAGAAACACTCCTCTTACCCAAGTGTGCTCATTCTGCAAAGTTTGCAATTTCCGCAGATTCTTGGCGTGATAGAGCATAAATGCCAGTACAAATTCCGAAATTGGAATTGCATGAACCCCTGCACCATTAGTGAGGATGATGTCCTTTTGCAAAAAAGTTGGCGTGAGGATGTGATTTACGCCAGCACTCGGTGATTGTTGCCAACGCAGCGCGGGTGCTGCTGTCAGTACTTTGTCAAGAGTAGAGGTTTTCAGGTAAAATCCATTGACATAAATCTCTGCATCACTGGCATCACCATCGAGATTACCTTCACTATCCACCTCTACTACATCGATATTAGATGGTAGGTGTGGCTCTATATCTGCAATGAGATGATCGGGTAAAATTAGTTTCACCATTTGTTAGTCTTCCATTTCATTTTGAATTTTCAAAGGGACTGGGTATTAGGGCAGAAAGACAGAAGATTAAAAGTTAAATTCTTTACCAATTTCCAATGCCCAATGCCCAATGCCCAATGCCCAATACCCAATGTTTAGTATCCTGCTTCTTTATCTACTACATTTCGTAATGGCTGACCAGCTTGGTAACGCTTTAGATTGTCGATAAATAGAGCTATTGAACGCTGTTTACTCTTGGGTGAATGACCGGAAGTATGAGGAGTGATAAAGATGTTAGGAAGTGACCACAAAGGGCTTTCTGGTGGTAACGGTTCTGAGTTAACTGTGTCTAATGCTGCACCTGCAATCCAACCTTCTGTGAGCGCTTTTATTAATGCCGATTCATCGATTACGCCGCCGCGAGCAATATTAATAAGGTAGGCATGATTTGGGAGCGATCGCAATACAGATTCATCAATAAATTCTTTGGTTTCGGAAGTTAGAGGTGTTGCAATAACTATATAATCTACCTCTGGCAGGAGCGATCGCCATTCATCAGCACCTACTACTTTATCAAAATTTGCTAGTTCTTGAGGATGACGGCGACTGCCAATAATTCTTAAGCCGAAGGGTTTAGCACGGGCAGCGATTTCTTGACCAATACCACCAGCGCCAATAATTAGCAAGGTTGCATCTGTTAATTCTTGGATAGCAAAGCCTCTTTTCCAGTGACGTTCAGCCTGTAAAGCATATAATTCTTGTAGATGCTTGGCATGAGCCAGTATATAAGTGATTACAAATTCTGCGATCGGAATTCCATGTACTCCAGCCCCATTAGTGAGGATAATATCTCTTTGCAAATAAGTTGGTGTCAGGATGTGATTCACCCCTGCATTTGGTGCGTGATGCCAACGCAATGCCGGTGCTGATTCTAGTATTTTATGTAGTGTCGGACTTCTCGATAAAAACCAACTGAAATAAACTTCGGCATCGCTAGCATCCCCATCTAGATTTCCTTCAACATCTACTCGTACAATCTGTGTATTGGGTGGTAGATGTGGCTCAATGTCAGCAACCAAATCGAGCGGCAAAATGAGCTTCATTGTAGATTACCTCTTCTTTATTTACAAGGCTATATCTGTAAATTGCTTCTGCTTGACAAAAAACTAAGTGCCATTTTTACTTGGCACACATTATGATGATATTTAGTAAGATTTCAAAGTTTATTCTTTAATCTGTAAATACATAAACTCTAGATCAAAATATTGGGTATTAAATTTATACGCCATTTTCTGTGTACCATATATTTGAAAGCCCAATGATAAATAAAGTTGTTTTGCTAAAAAATTGCTTTTAACAATATCAAGTAATAAAATTTCTACTTCCTTAATAGCCTTCGCTCTTTCAATTAATTTTTTCAATAAGAGTTTACCTATACCTTTTTCCCGATATTCTTGTTTAACATACATGCTACTAATATGTGCTTTATGCCGAAGTTTTATTCTGGATTCTTGGTTGAATGCGACTATTCCAATTAAATGTTTATCCTCAAAACATCCCAAAATAAAATTATTGTTATCTACTGGAATTCTATCCCGAAATTGTTCTATAGTTTTAATTACTTCTTCTTGATATGTTGTGCCAAATGAATCTGGATTTTTCTCTAAAGCTTCTAATCTGATCTGTCTATAATCTTCTGCATGAGCCTTTGTTAATTTTTTGACAATCATTAAATTAAATATAAGTAATAGATACTTGTGTATTATTGAATTTTCAATAAAGCGATATAGATTATATTTTAGTTTATCTAGCTCGTAAATATAGAAAAAATTACCCAGACCAGCACAGAGGAGAGTTGGGAGGTATTTTGAGTGTTCATATAGGACTCATATTTTATTTTTGCAAGGCTAAGTACACCTTTATTCCTTCTTCCCAGTCCCCAGTCCCTACAAATAATTTTTTATTGCTATAGGCAAGTTTTAATCTCGAAGTAGCCTATTTACCGCAGCTACCTCAAGTTGAATATTGATTGACTACTAAAAGCTTAAATTTCAACTACTAAGCTGTAATAACTGGTTGTTTACTTGAGTATTTTCATTGCTCATTACTCGTTCTAAAACAGCTTCTCTGATATTGATAAACACTTCGCTACTTCGATCTCGCGGGCGTGAAAGTTTCACAGGTAAATCCATAGAAATCTTTCCTTGATCGATCACTATCACTCGGTCTGCCAACGCCACAGCCTCTTCCACATCGTGAGTAACCAAAAACGCAGTAAATCTTCGCTCTTGCCACAAGTTTTCAATCAAATGCTGCATTTCTTGGCGAGTTAGAGCATCCAATGCTCCCAAAGGTTCATCTAGCAACAACAAACGGGGCTGACTGGCTAACGCTCTGGCCAATGATACCCGTTGCCGTTGTCCTCCAGACAAAACATAAGGCCACTCATCAGCTCTATCTTTAAGTCCGACTTTATTTAGTACCCACAAAGCTTTTTCACGCCAATTACCTTCTAAGCCCAACCCCACGTTCTGAATAACACGCTTCCACGGCAGCAAGCGGGGATCTTGAAACATCACTGTTACAAAGCGGCTGAGTCTATGTAGTGGTTCTCCATCAAGTAATATTCCACCTGAAGTTGCTCTATCTAATCCTGACACAAGACGCAATAAGGTACTTTTACCACAACCACTTCGTCCGACAATAGCGACAAACTCACCTGCTTCAACTTCTAAATTAAGCGAGTTTAAAACAGTTTTCTTGCCAAAAGATTTCGTCAAATCCAAAATACTTAGTTGTGTACCCTGTACATTTGAACTCACTTGCAAAACCTCCTTTTGAGAACAATTAGAATTTAATTATTTGATGAGATGTTGAAAAAAGTAACCCACATTTAAAATCATGATTTTTCAACCTATGATTTTGGTGAACTTAGCATTTATGACTTTTGATAATTGGGATTCCAAGCCAAGAATTTTGTTTCTAATCCTCTGGCAACAGCATCTGCTAATTTACCTAGTAGTGCATAAATTACAATACTCAAAACCACAACATCGGTTTGCATAAACTCACGAGCATTCATTGCCATATAACCAAGACCGGAATCTGCTGCGATCGTTTCTGCCACAATTAGTGTTAGCCACATAATCCCCAACGAAAAACGAACACCAACGAGAATCGAAGACAAAGCTCCTGGAAAAATAATTTGCCACAGAAGTTGTGGTGTTTTTAATCCATAGACTTTTCCCATTTCAATCAGTCCAGGGTCAACACTACGGATACCATGAAATGTATTGAGATATATCGGGAAAAATACCCCCATAGATACTAGAAATAATCTAGCTTGATCGCCAATACCAAACCAGAGAATCACTAGCGGAATTAATGCCAAATTAGGGATAGTACGGAGCATCTGTAAGGAACTATCCAATAACTTTTCTGCTACACGGGAAAAGCCATTGAGCAATCCCAAACCGAACCCAATACTGCCACCAACTATAAAACCAGATATCGCCCGCCCAGCACTAATTCCTATATGTTGGAACAGTTCTCCAGTTGAGCCAAGTTTAATTGCTGTAGCGATTACACCACTAGGGGCTGGTAAAATCCTGGTTGAAAGTAGACCAGTTCTAGAAGCAAGTTCCCAAAGAATTAATATGGTAACAGGCACAATCCAAGGAACTATTTTCTCGATTTGCGGGTTGTCTAACACCTCGCTCAGGGATATCTTGTTTTTGCTTTTGGTGCTTTTAAAGGTAATAGTCATGGAATTTGGGATTTTAGATTGTTCCAAAGGATGAATCTAGAAGCATCACCAACAAAATTAGTAATTTACCTTTTAATTACAAATTACTAATTATTAGGTCATGAAGCACTTGTGAGTTGTTTCGCAAATTTTTCATTGGCGACGGTTTCGCCAACAGAACTCAAGACTGGTGGTGTTAAAGGTGCAGGTTCACTTTGCAAAGGTAGGCGGGGAAATAATAATTCAGCAGTGCGATACGCTTCTTCTAAATGGGGATATCCAGAAAAAACGAATGTTTCTATCCCCAAATTGCGATATTCCAGCATCCTAGCGGCAACGGTGTCAGGATCTCCGACTAAGGCCGTACCAGCACCACCCCGCACCAATCCAATTCCTGTCCAAAGGTTGGGGCTAATCTCTAAGGTTTCTCGGCTACCGCTATGTAGTTGACTCATGCGCCGCTGTCCTTCAGAATCAGATTGAGCTAAGTCTTTCTGAGCTTTAGCGATCGCATCCTCATCCACATACTTAATTAGCTCATTGGCTGCATCCCAAGCAGCTGACTCGGTTTCTCGCACAATTACATGCAAGCGAATCCCAAAACGAACTGTTCTGCCTTGTTCAGCCGCTAGTCGCCGAACTTCGGCAATCTTTTGGGCCACTTGTTGTGGAGGTTCGCCCCAAGTCAGGTAAACATCTATATGTTTAGCAGCAACCCGCTTGGCGGCAGCAGATGAGCCACCAAACCACAAAGGTGGATAGGGTTTTTGAACTGGTGGGAATAGGAGTTTACCACCTTTGATATCCAGGTAGTTTCCTTTAAAATCGACTGTTTCCCCACTGACAATACCCCGCCAAACTCTGAGAAATTCATCGGTTAAATCATAGCGATCGTCATGACTAAGATGCAAACCATCCCCAGCCAGCTGCACCGGATCTCCACCCGTCACTACATTAATTAACAATCTTCCTTTAGAAATCCGATCAAATGTTGCTGCCATCCGTGCAGCCGCACCTGGGGAAGTAATTCCTGGACGAATTGCCACGAGAAACTTCATCTGCTTGGTGACAGATATAAAAGCGGCGGCGGTTATCCAAGCGTCCTCACAAGAACTCCCTGTAGGTAACAATGCGCCTGTGTAGCCTAAACTATCCACAGCTTGGGCAATTTGCTGCAAATAATCAGGTGTGGCAACACGAGAGCCAATATCTGTGCCTAAATAGCGTCCGTCATGAGATCCAGTAGGAATAAACCAGAGAATTTGCATTTGTGTCAGACAGGGTACAAGTATATATCCTACGGCAGGTCGATCGAATTACCGTAGTTTATAGTCAGCATTTTACAGGAAATTATTTAAAACGCCAGTATAGATTAACGATTCATAAACAATAACTGCCCACAAGATTGAGTTTTTACGCACAATGCCAATCATCATGACACTTTTTTTGCAACAATAGCTGTCGTGAAGAATACAAGTTTTGTGTCAATTACTCGCCTTTTTGCGACTTTGAAGTGTTCATTTCTGGTTTCATCGACAGAAACCTTGCTAATTTGCACTTTCTAAAGATGAAAAAGTACTAGGTCTTGCATTGTACCAAGCTCTATGCAAAGATAATGCTACGAATGTACGGTAAGTCGATAGAAGTATCGTACTTCAGTAACGCTTGATGCTGTCAAAATATAGCTGATTAGAAAATAGTGTTTTCAATTAATGTTAATTGGCAAATAATCGAATTTAAATCAAGCTTGAGTCAATGTCAATAGCCATTGATGAACTTTATACAGCATAACCCAAAAAAAGGATTTTAGGATGTATTAGAAAGATCAGTTCATATAGCGTGTGGTTGAGTTTCCCTTAAAAGTAGAGAAGTCCTTGCTAAGGCAGTCATTGTCTGATTCTAGATGTTTTTAGGATTATTTTAAACGTCAGAATTCTTAGTTTGCTGCGAATTTTGGATTGGGCATTTAACTACTTAGTACTGGTTTCAATACTTATCAGAACTTTGCACTTTTTTTAGCGGCTAAAGCCCTGCTGAATCTATGTTCTAATCGTTTTTTATAAACATTAGAGCAATGATTTGTCTTGTCTTTTATGTCAAATAAAGGGCGAATTTATTCATCTTTAAGGTTGAGGAGTTAAGGAGTCATGTTGAAATTTCGCTGGAATTATAGATCCATAGTGTTGCTGCTTTCGGTGCTAGATATTCTAGCTATACTGGTAATTCATCCAGCTAAAAGTCAGGCTGAATTACCTAAATCTGATGTATCTACTATTGTAGAAGAGAACAAAGCTCCAGAAGCAGTTGTCAATCAAACAGTAGACACTTCAATTGCACCAGTCACTGTTAAAAAAGCTCCAAACGAGCTGCAAGATCGAGTGATACCTGTATCACAATTGTTGCAAGCTACACCGCCAACTAACCAAAAAACCCCAAAGAATGCAGCAGGGCAAGTAACATCCGTCTCACAACTATCTGATATTAAGCCGACAGATTGGGCATTTCAAGCATTACAGTCTCTAGTTGAGCGCTACGGTGTAATTGCAGGATATACAGATGGTACATTTAAAGGCGATCGCTCCCTAACGCGCTATGAATTTGCCGCTGGGTTGAATGCAGCTTTAGATCGCCTCAATGAACTAATAGCGACTTCAACGACAGATTTAGTCAAACGCGAAGACTTGGATACCATCAAAAAACTACAAGAACAATTTTCTCCAGAACTCGCTCAACTTCGGGGACGCGTAGATAGCCTGGAAGCACGAAATGCGAAGTTAGAATCAACTCAGTTTACGACCACAACCAAACTTATAGGTCGAGCTCAGATTGTTGCTGGCGAACTTCTGGCGGGTAATAATGTCTTCACTAAGAGACCAGCACCTAACAATCTCACACTTCAAGGCTCAACGACTTTACGGTTAAACACCAGTTTTAACGGTAAAGATTCACTAGGTATAACAATAGGAGGTGGAAATATTGAATCACTGGGACAAACAAGAGCTGGATTATTGGGAACTTATGAGGGGAGAACTGCTGATAACTCCAGTATTACTTTTGCACGCAACACTCTTATTCTCAGTGGTGTTCGCTATCGGTTTCTACCTTTTCCAAATACCCAAGTCAACATTTATCCCTTGTCTGACGGAGCTAGTGAGATAGGTCTTTCTGGTCCGGTTAACCCATATTTTGAATCGTCTTCTGCAACTGGTGCTAATGGGATTTCGCGATTTTCCCGGCGGTCTTTGGTCTATAACTATGGAGATAGCGGCCCTGGAATTGCCATACTCCAAGGATTAGGCAAACAGGTTCAATTCGGGATAGCGTATAGCGCACCAAACGGTGGTAATCCGACACTTAATAATGGCTTATTTACAGGCAGATATTTAGCTTTAGCACAGTTAATATACTACTCCGGTAATCGGAATTTTCGGGTAGCTGCAACTTACGTTAATACCTATAGCCCACCAAATACCATAGGTTTTAGCGGAACAAATTTCGGCCCAGCAGTCGGGAGTAACCTGGTAAACAGCACCGTGCCTGGAGTAGCAACTCTAGGCAACCTTTATGGCCTACAGGCGTTCTATCAAGTTAATTCCAAGTTGGCAATCAATGGGTGGGTAAGTTATGGGGTACACACCTATTTGGGGCGCGGAAATGCTGAAGCTATGGATTGGGCGGTAGGACTGGCATTCCCGGATCTTTTTAGTGAAGGTGCTTTAGGGGGGATTTTAGTTGGTATGGAGCCAAAACTCACCAGTCTTAGTAATAATATAAATTTGGGAAAAGGTCTAGGACAAGCGGACAGAGATACTTCTCTGCACGTTGAAGCATTCTACCAATATAAAATCGGAGATAATATTGAGGTTACGCCAGGTTTGATCTGGATTACTGCACCTGATTCGGATTCCAGCAATCCTGATAGTTTATTTGCTTGGGTTCGTACTGTCTTTAGGTTTTAACCGAATGGCACTCCCCGGACTGAATAAAAACAGGACTTACATTCGTTTAATCAAAAGTCCGGGGATTCTTGAGTCTTAAGGGAGCGAATGTTAGTGCCGCAAGACAAAGACAATTCAATTTCGTGTCTTTTCTATCTAGACAAAACCGTTTAGAAAAATTTATTAAACTACGGCAAACTTATCGAATTTAAGTATCTTATGAACTAAAATTCGATCGTTACACAAAATACGTTACAAAGCAAGTTCTTGAGAAAGATAATTCCGTTGATTTTACATAAATTTACGTTTGAAGTTGTTTGGTAAAATGCTTGCTTTTTGCCGAAAACTGTGAAAGACTTTATTAAGTCAAAAACTACGGTTTATCGATCAAGATAAAGTATTTAATCAATGTCAAGCTAGTTATAGCAAGGGACTGGGGACACTTCGACAAGCTCAGTGCATCGCTGGGGACTGGGTGAAAAGCCTTTTTGTATCTAAGTTTTATCGTCTGTTGATGTCCTAACCACCTTGACTGTTGCTATAGAACCTGTATTAAGCGATCGCAATTTCTAGATTTTTAAATATTTATTTTGCAGCATGGATGGGGTGAAGACTTGATGCTTAAGAGTTTATTGATGGAGGGAAATGGTAGATGCTAAAGACGTTAACAAACGATTTTGAACTCGACTTAGAAGCAGATGTACTTGTGATTGGAGGTGGGCCGGCTGGAACTTGGGCGGCATGGAGTGCTGCATCAAGTGGAGCTAAAGTTGTCTTGGTGGACAAAGGATATTGCGGCACAACTGGATGCGCTGCTGCATCTGGAAATGGTGTGTGGTACGTGCCACCCGATCCCGAAGCAAGAGAAACTGCAAAGGCGAGTCGGGAGTCGTTGGGTGGGTTTTTATCCGATCGCAACTGGATGGATCGAGTACTGGATCAGACCTATGCAAACGTCAATCAGTTAGCAGAGTGGGGTTATCCCTTCCCTACCGACGATGAAGGTAAACCCTACCGGCGATCGCTGCAAGGGCCGGAGTATATGCGGCTGATGCGGCGGCAAATTCAACGCGCTGGAGTCAAGATTTTAGACAACAGCCCCGCCTTAGAATTACTGGTTGATGACGATGGTGCTGTTGCTGGTGCAACAGGTGTGAACCGTCAAACTGGTGAGAAATGGATAGTGCGATCGCAGTCCACAATTATCGCCACAGGTGGCTGTGCATTTCTCAGTAAAGCGTTAGGATGCAACGTCCTGACGGGGGATGGTTATCTGATGGCGGCAGAAGCCGGAGCCGAGATGTCGGGTATGGAATTCTCCAATGCTTATGGCATCTCTCCCGCCTTTTCTTCAGTTACCAAAACCCTGTTTTATAATTGGGCAACTTTCACCTACGAAGACGGTACTGTAATTCCAGGGGCAAGTTCTCATAGACGTTCAGTAATAGCCCAGACATTACTGCAACAGCCAGTTTACGCCATCATAGACAAAGCCGCAGAATCAATGCGGCCATCCATGCGTTTAGCACAGCCCAACTTCTTTTTACCCTTTGACCGTGCGGGTATCGATCCATTTACTCAACGTTTTCCTGTAACTCTGCGCCTAGAGGGAACTGTGCGCGGTACGGGGGGAATTCGGATTGTAGATGAGAGTTGTGCCAGTTCTGTACGAGGACTCTATGCGGCTGGAGATGCCGCTACACGCGAACTGATTTGTGGCGGATTTACTGGCGGTGGTAGTCATAACGCGGCTTGGGCAATATCTTCTGGCTATTGGTCGGGGAAATCGGCTGCTGAATATAGCCGTAATTTGGGAGAACAGAAAACTCAACGACAAGTTAAGGGTGTTGGAGAGGTAGGATTAGAAAGTGGAAGCGATCGCTCCTTAGCAACTGACGAAATTATTCAAGCAGTCCAAGCTGAAGTATTCCCCTACGAAAAGAACTATTTCCGTACAGAACAAGGCTTAACCGAGTCTTTGAGTAAGCTAAATCATCTTTGGCAAGAACTTCGCAGTAGCCAGGTAACATCAGAGAAAGAGCTTCCCAGGGCGCGAGAAGCTGCGGCAATGGTAGCCACAGCGCGATGGATGTACAGCAGTGCCATTGAACGTAAAGAAACTCGTGGTATGCACAAACATCAAGACTATCCAGAACTTGATGCTAACCAGCAACATCACTTGATTAGTGGCGGATTAGATCGAGTCTGGGTAAAAACTCAGCCTTTACTGAATGCAGAAGATATTTTCCAATCCAAAATCGCTCGACTGAGCGAAGTCGAAGTCCAAAATCTAAAATCCAAAATAGGAGCAGCAGTGTGATTGAGTTGGTCAGCGAGTCGCGGTGCATAAAATGTAATATTTGCGTGAATATTTGCCCAACCAACGTATTTGACCGCGTACCTGATGCACCGCCAACCATTGCTCGACAGAGTGACTGCCAAACCTGTTATATGTGCGAATTGTATTGTCCAGTTGATGCTCTTTATGTTGCACCAGAAAGCGATGTGACGGCTTCAGTTAACGAGGCAGAATTGGCAGAAGTAGGGCTACTGGGTAGTTACCGGGAAAACATTGGTTGGGGACATAAACGCACCTCAACAGCAAAAGCCGATGAAACATTCCAAATTTTGAAGCAGATGAAATAGTAACGCGATGTGCAACTTATCCTTAGAACCCCGCTTCCATTCCTCTCCCCCGCAGGTAGAGAGGCTTTGATTCCTGCTCCCCTTCCCTTCTAGGGAAGGGGTTGGGGGTTAGGTCTGAGAGAAAGTTGTACACCGCGTATAGTACGGCGGAGAAAAAAGTTATGCTGTCGTTTTCAGTAGTAACAGGTTCTATTAGTAAAAATAAATTTACTTCCAGATTATCAACCTCTGTGGCTTGTATCCTACTGTTAGTTACTACAGGATGTAGCCAAGGCGAAACTAAATCTGCTCAATCCATTGAGGCTGTTAATGTCAATAACACTGTTGCTGCATCCAATAATATTTCTACACTACGTATAGGTTATGTAGGTAGTTCAGCACCGACAGGGCCACTTGGTTGGGCAAAGAAAAAAGGAATTTTAGATCGGGAGTTGCAAAAAGCAGGATTTAAAAACATTACTTTTGCAAGATTTCCTAACGGGCCGGATCTAAATGAGGCGCTTGTTGCCGGACAATTAGATGTTGGTTCTTTAGGCGATACACCAGCCATAATTTTGAGAGCAAGGGGTCAGGAAACGCGACTGCTGCGAATTACTCAATTTAATACAACCGCCTGGTTAGTGGCGAAAAAAAATGGTGCGCGATCGCTTGCTGAACTGAAAGGTCAAAAAATAGCTACTCAAAAAGGTTCTTATATGCATAGATACCTGCTGGGTCTATTAGCTGAAGCTAAAATTGCCAAAGATGTAAAAGTTGTTCACTTGATGACTACTGAGGCAAAAGCGGCTTTAGAACGTGGTGATGTAGCAGCTTATGCAACCTCTAGCGATTTGGGGCCTTATTTGAAATCACAAGGATTTCCAGTGATTGATTCTTCAGCAAATCATCAGGGTTTGTCAGGGACATCATTAGTTGTTGCAACCGAAAGCTTTTTGGCGAAACAACCTGATTTTCCCCAAAAATTTAACGGAATTCTCACAGAAGCAGCCAAGGATTTAAAAGCTAATTCTGAAGAATATTATCAGTATCATGCTCAAACTACTAAATATCCCCTCGATATTATAAAAGTATCATTCCCACTCAAACAGGTATCAGAAGAACCATTACCAGCCGAAGGCGTGAAACTTTTAGAAGGGACAAAGAAATTTTTAGTCTCGCAAGGTTTAGCAAAATCCGACTTTAAATTAACAGATTGGGTTGCTAAAGAACAGCCTCGTTAATTTTATCTGTCTGAGCTTGTTACACAAAAATACTCCTCACTTTAGAGGAAGATTTTATGAATATTGCTGTTGCAGCTAATATATACAAGTTTGTGGAGAAGGATACGAGCAGCTTTGCTGATTTTCGAGATTTTGCCTTTACTAATCTCGCCACATTAGATGTAAAGAAAAATCTCAACTTCTTCAAAAAAATGCTGGTAAGAAGAAAGTAGACAACCTTCTTAATCAGTACTATCTACCCAATCCAATTGAAAAATAAGGTAGAACCTATGACTATTGCATTAGACCGTCCCAGAAAAACTAAGTCTGCTCAAATTCGGGAAAAGCTGGGTTATCCCATCATCGACACTGATGTACATACCCAAGAATTTCCACCAGCATTCTTGGACTATTTAGAGCAAGTTGCTGGAACTGCGATCGCAGAGCGTTTTCAAGAGCATTTACCCGGTGCATCTCGCTCTAAATGGTTCAAGCAATCTTGGGATGAACGCCGCACTTACCGCACCGCCCGCCCTCCTTTCTGGACTCGTCCCACTAACGATCCCCTAAATTTAGCTACCATTAGCTTGCCAAAGTTGTTGCACGAACGCTTACAAGAAGCTGGTACAGACTTTGCTGTTGTGTACCCTAACTTGGCAACGATGGCACCACACATCGGCAATGAGGAAATGCGGCGGGCTGTTTGTCGTGCAACTAACACGTATCACGCTGATATTTTCCGTCCTTATAGCGATCGCTTAACACCCATTGCCGCTATTCCCATGCATACGCCTGAAGAGGCGATCGTAGAATTGGAATATGCGGTGAAAGTGCTGGGACTCAAAGCAATTCAAATTCCCGGACATATCCGCCGCCCGATTCCCGCCTTCGAGAAGTATGGCGAAGAAGTAGCCAACGAAGCCATCTGGATTGATACTTTTGGCTTGGATAGTAAATATGATTACGATCCCTTCTGGGCGAAGTGTGTAGAACTGAAAGTTGTACCCACCACCCACTCTTCCGGTATGGGCTGGATTAATCGGCGTTCCATTAGCAATTACCAATACAACCATATTGGTCACTTTGCATCGGCTGGGGAAGCACTATGTAAATCTCTGTTTTTTGGTGGTGTAACTCACCGCTTCCCCACACTCAAGTTTGCTTTCTTGGAAGGAGGTGCAGCTTGGGGTGCTAGCTTGTACACCGATTTGATTTGGCATTGGGATACTCGCAATAAAGACCATTTGGTGGAAAATAACAATCCCGCCAATATCGATCGCGAAGAATTGCTAGAACTATATACCCGTTACGGTGGCGAATTAGTACATGGTCGTTTGGATCGGCTAGGTAGTGGTTTAGGTTTCCACGCTGATTTATTATCTCCCCTAGAACCAGGTGATTTGGATGAATTCGCCGTTGCAGGAGTTACCAAGCCAGAGGATATCCGCGATCGCTTTTTGAATCACTTCTACTTCGGGACAGAATCAGATGATACCCGTGTAGCTCAAGCCTTTAACCGGAAAGCTAATCCTTATGGCGACCGTGTTAAAGCCTTTTTGGGTTCCGATTCCGGTCATTGGGATGTACCTGATATTACTGCGATCGCTGCTAATACCTATTCAATGGTAGAACGCAAAATTATCAGCGAAGAAGATTTGCAATACTTCCTGTCAATTCATCCCTTGGAGTTGTACACCAGCCTCAATCGTGATTTCTTCAAAGGTACGGCTGTTGAGAAAGCAGCAGATGAATTTTTGGCTGCAAAAGAGACGCGATAAATCGCCGTCTGTACAATAATCAATCCTTTGTAGAGACGGCGATTTATCGCGTCTTTGCTAGTGGCGTCTTTGCCAATCCCTATAAACATTTGATGAGGGTAAACTATCATGACGATCGCTCTAGACCGCCCACAAAAAACCAGGTCTGCTCAAATTCGGGAAAAACTAGGTTATCCGATAATTGACACCGATGTACATACCCAAGAATTTGAACCAGCAGTCTTGGATTATTTAGAGCAAGTTGGTGGAACTGCACTTGTTGAACGTTTCAAAGAGAATTTACCAGGATCTTCTCGCTTTAAGTGGTACAAGCAAAGTTGGGAAGAACGTTTTGCTTATCGCACTAATCGCCCTAACTGGTGGGGTCGTCCGACCAAAAATACTTTGAATTTGGCTACCATTAGCTTGCCTAAGTTGTTGCACGAACGCTTGCAAGAAGCAGGTACAGACTTTGCCGTTGTGTATCCCAATTTGGCAACAATGGCCCCGAATATCGGCAACGAAGAAATGCGGCGGGCTGTTTGTCGGGCAGTTAACACCTACCATGCTGATATTTTCCGTCCTTATTCTGACCGATTAACACCCATCGCCGCCATTCCCCTACATACTCCCGAAGAAGGGATTGAAGAGTTGGAATATGCCGTGAATGTTCTGGGACTCAAAGCAATTCAAATCCCCGGTTATGTTCGTCGTCCAATTCCTGCTTTTGAAAAGTACGGCAAAGAAGTTGCTAACGAAGTGGTTTGGATTGATAACTTTGGTTTAGATAGCGAGTATGACTACGATCCATTCTGGGCGAAGTGCGTAGAACTGAAAGTTGTACCCACAACTCACGCTTCTAGCCAAGGTTGGACAACTCAGCGTTCTGTCACCAACGCCCAGTATAATCACATTAATCACTTTGCCTTTGCAGCCGAAGCATTATGCAAATCGCTGTTCTTTGGTGGAGTTACCCGCCGCTTCCCACAATTAAAGTTTGCTTTCTTAGAAGGTGGTTCGGCTTGGGGTGCTAGTCTCTACGCTGATATTATTTGGCATTGGGAAACCCGTAACAAACAACATTTGTTATCAAATAACAATCCTGCTATTATCGACAAAGAAGCATTAGTAGAGTTATATACTCGCTACGGTGGCGAACTTGTAGACGGACGCTTAGATAAAATTGGTGACGGTTTAGGATTTCACCATCAATTATTAGCGCCAGAAAATCCGGGCGAACTCGACGAATTTGAACTAGCGGGAATTGAGAAACCAGAAGATGTGCGCGATCGCTTCTTGAATCATTTCTACTTCGGTACAGAATCAGATGATACCCGTGTAGCTCAAGCTTTTAATCGTGCCGCTAATCCCTTTGGCGATCGCGTTAAAGCCTTCTTAGGTTCAGATTCCGGTCACTGGGATGTGCCTGATATCACCGCCGTCACAGCCAACGCCTACTCAATGGCAGAACGCGAAATCATTACCGAAGAAGACCTCCGCTACTTCCTCTCAATCCATCCTTTAGAGTTGTACACCAGTCTCAATCAAGACTTCTTCAAGGGTACAGGTGTTGAGAAAGCTGCCAACGAATATCTAGCGGCTAAGAAATAACTGTCATTGGTCATTAGTCATTAGTCATTTGCAAAGGACAAAGGACAAAGGACTAATGACAAAGGACAATTACAACGTTCCATGTTCCATTTCCTCTGTTCACTTGTAGCGTGGGCAAGGCCCACTCTACATTTCTCTAAATTCTGTGTCTAATCGCAAATTATGAAACAAGACATTGTTTCACTTTCACAGAGAAACTGGTTATATTCATAAGCATTTTTGTTTGCCTTAATTACGAATTACGAATTACGAATTACGAATTATTAGGACGGTTTGATTATGGTGCTAGATATTACAAAACCGAAGGATTACGTTGACCTAGCAACTTCTCTATCCAAGGAACTTGCTCAATCCGCAGTTGAACGGGATGCTAAAGCTGGAGTTCCAGAAGAGGAAATTAATAAACTGCGTGAAAGTGGTTTGTTGCCACTGATTGTACCTAAGCAATATGGCGGCATTGGTGCAACTTGGATTGATGCTTTAAAAATTGTCAGAAAGCTATCAAAAGCAGATGGTTCAATTGGTCAGTTATATGGTAATCATCTCAATTTAACGGCTTTGGGTCACGTTTCTGGCACACCAGCCCAAAAGGAAAAATACTATAGAGAAACTGCTAAAAATAACTTATTTTGGGCAAATGCAATTAATACAAAGGATACTAGGCTGAAGATTAACCCAGAAGGCGAGAATTTTCGGGTAAATGGTGTTAAAAGCTTTGGTACAGGTATTTCCGTTGCCGATTATCGGGTATTCTCCGCTTTAGAAGATGGCGTAGAATTGCCCTTCATATTCATAATTCCCAAAGACAGGGAAGGGTTAGTTTCTAATCACGATTGGGATAATATTGGGCAACGTCGCACTGATAGCGGGAGTTATACATTTAACAATGTTCTAGTAGAAAAAGATGAGATTTTGGGGCCACCAAATCCTCATGATAGTGCCTTCTCAACTTTTCTTGGAATTATTGCCCAGCTAACAAAAACTAATGTTTATCTAGGAATTACTAAAGGAGCCTTCGCCGCTGCTCGTGAATATACTAAAACTACTACTCAACCGTGGATTACATCAGGGGTAGATAGTGCGACTCAAGACCCATATATTCTGCATCATTACGGTGACTTTTGGGTGGAAATTCAAGCTGCGATCGCTCTAGCCGACAAAGCAGCCGAGAAGGTACAAGCAGCCTGGGACAAGGATGTAGAACTGACTCATCAGGAGAGGGGAGAAGTTGCGATCGCAGTTTCCGCATCTAAAGCATTAGCGACTCGTGTAGGTATAGATATTACCAACCGCATCTTTGAAGTTACGGGAACTCGCGCTACAGCAACCAAATATGGATTTGACCGTTACTGGCGGGATTTACGAACCTTTACTCTACACGATCCTGTGGATTACAAATTGAAAGCGATCGGTGATTGGGTACTCAATGATGAATTACCCGTTATCACGCAATATTCTTAGCTAAAGACGCGATGAATTGCGTCTCTACAATCCAAAATCTAAAATCCAAAATCTAAAATCCAATGACTCAACTAAAAACACTTCCTACCTACGACCCAAGTTTATTTGAGGGAGCCGCAGAGGGCTACGCTCAATATAGAACCAAATACCCACCGATTGTATTCGACAAACTAACCGAAATATTTAATCTCAATGGTCAAGGACGACTCCTTGATTTAGGTACTGGCCCAGGATTAATTTCAATTGGTCTGCGTACCAAATTTGAGGAAGTTGTAGCGATCGATCCCGATCCCGACATGATTGCAGAAGCTAAACGGCAAGCAGCAGCAGTCGGAGCAAATAATATCACCTGGTTACAACAAGGCGCAGAATTCATCGACGCTAGTTTAGGAAAATTTAAGTTAGCCACTATTGGTAGAGCCTTCCACTGGATGGAACGCGAATTAGTACTTGAACGCCTTTATGAATTGTTAACTGATGATGGTGCATTAGCACTGCTTCAGACTGGTGATAACCCTTGGGAAAGCAATCTACCTTGGAAGCAAGCTGCTGTTGGAGTAGTGAAAAAATGGCTAGGTGAAGAACGCCGGACTGGACAACGAGGACAAGGCATTCGTAAACCACTCGATCCTCCTCATGAAGTTGTAATTGGCAATTCAGCTTTTGCTCGTCAAGAAAACTATGAAGTGCTATTTGAAAAATCTTGGACTGTCGATAGCTATCTCGGCTATTTATACACTACAGCCTTCTCTCTGAAAATTTTCTATGGCGATAACGCCCCAGCATTTGAAAAGGATCTTAGAGAAGCGCTACTAGCAGTTGAGCCGTCTGGACATTTTACAGAAGAACTCAAAGCTACAATTTTAGTCGCTTGGAAGCACTAGCAAAATTGAACGCGAATAAGACAGAGTTTCACTCACAAGTTTCAATCTTCCACTAGCACCCCCTTGGAGTGGGTACTACTCACTCCACTTCCTAAATTTTTTCCTTTCAACTCTTAAATTCTCAGTTCCTAGAGTCGTTATAGGGTGGGTAATACCCACTCTCTTTTTTATTTTAGACATTCCCAAAAAATATTTTTATTTATTAAAAAACTGTTCCCTCTGATGCCTAAATGTGATAAAAATAGTTTTATAAAATGGATCAAAATATCTATAAATCGTACAAAAAATTGAACTCCCCCCTTGTAGAGACGCGATTCATCGCGTCTTTAAAAACCAATCATCTACACCAACAATCTTTGCTAAAATGTATTAATATATAACATTTTTAAAAGTTGAATCCTCTATAAGATTCAGTCCAACAAAATAAAAAATAAAAATATCCACTTACTTCGATAAATTACATTGAATCATGTTCATAAGCTACAGAAAGTCATGGTTGTTTGCGAATATAGCTCGTTATTTTTTGCTAGCATTTACGACTTTCTTGTTAGTTACAGGCTGTAGCTCTGCAAGCACTCAAAGCAATAGTTCCCAAGTTGAGCCAACTACTGCAAGCTCAAAAAAAATAGAGGTTATCAACATTGGTCATCAGAGTGGTACACCTGGTCTGAACCTACTTAAAGCTCAAGGCTATTTGGAAAAGCGCTTTGCTGCTGATGGTATTGCTATCAAGTGGATAGAATTTCGGGGCGGCCCGCCAATGATGGAAGCAATGGCTGCAAACAGTGTTGATATTGGCAACGTTGGAAATCTGCCACCAATTTTTGCTCAAGCTGGTGATAATCCCATTGTTTATGTTGCTGCAACTGGCTCCAACGCAGGCGCTCAAGCAGTTATTGTTCGTAAGGATTCACCAATCAAAACTCTTGCGGAACTCAAGGGTAAGAAAGTTGCCATACAAAAAGGAACTGCTCTGCAATATTTGCTTTTGAAAGCTATAGCAAGTGCTGGATTAACTCTCAATGATATTCAACCTGTTTACTTAACTATTCCAGAAAGTCAGGTTGCTTTTGAAAGTGCCAGAGTTGATGTTTTACCTACTAGCGATCCGTTTTATGCTCGCAAAGAGCGAGCAAATGAAATACGAGTTCTAGCCAAAGGTTCTGATGTCGCTCCCCAAAGAGCTTACTATATCGCTACACGCAATTTTGCTGCAAATCATCCCGACTTAGTGAAGATAATTTTGGAAGAACAAAGAAAAGTAGAAGAATGGGCTAAAGCTAACCCCAATGAAGTTGCTAATTTGTTAGCAGCGCAAACTAGACAAGAACCAGGAGTCTGGAAATGGGCTTTAGAAAGGCGACCTATCTTAGGGGTATTTGATATAACTGATGAATTTGTCGCTGAACAACAGCAGGTAGTTGAACTTTTCTACAGTCAAAAGCTGATTCCTAAAACTTTTCAAATCAAAGATGCAGTATGGAAACCTAAGAGTTGATTTATTAAAAGAGAAGTCATAATTATGAATGCAATCAGTCGCAAATTTAGACCCAAACACTGGATTATTTTTTCGATGCAGTTGAGAAGTATTTAACAAACTGTTATAGCTGTTTACAATCAACAGTATTATGCAATTTTTTATTTACTGTTAATAAATTAACATAATTTAATAGTAATATTGATAATAGCTTGACGTAAAGTAATACCGTGACTTATTGATAGATGTTTACAGTTAAAAAAAATATTTAACTAGTCTAGTTTTCAACTATATTATTAATAAACAAAAGTTTTTTTGCTTGTTGAGACCGCAATTAATCATAATTGTTCTGACCACCGCTCGAAGAATAAAGAAAATAACCTATGCCAGCTTCAAAAGGAAAGTTTGAATTCAGGAAAAACCAGAGAACAACGCGTCGTTCGTTGTTGTTTGCTTTGGGCTACTGCTTAATGCTATCGACGGTCTTATCGAGTTGTGGTGAAGCCAAAAATAACACTCAGCAGTCATCAGCTTCCCCTGAGTCTGTAGCTGCATCTAGCACTACAGAGAAATCAACTGAGAAACAAGTAATACGGATTGTTCGTTCAAAACAACTTTCCGCTTTAGCAGTTTTAGAAAAACAGGGTTCTTTAGAAAAGCGATTAGAGCCTCTGGGTTTTAAAGTACAGTGGGCTGAGTTTGCGGCTGGGCCACAACAGTTAGAAGCCCTAAATGCAAACGGACTGGATATCGCATCTACAGCCGAATCGCCTCCTGTATTTTCACAAGCAGCCGGAGCGCCTCTTGTTTATCTAGCTACTACACGCCCCAGTGGTAAAGCTATTTCACTTTTAGTTCCTGTAAACTCTCCTGTTAAAAGTGTTGCTGATTTAAAAGGTAAAAAAGTAGCTTTCCAGAAAGCTTCTATCGGTCACTACTTATTAGTTAAAGCCTTAGAAGATGCCGGACTAAAACTGAGCGATGTCCAATCAGTTTTTTTAACGCCGCCAGATGCAAATGCAGCATTTAGTCAGAATAAGGTGGATGCTTGGTATATTTGGGAGCCATTTGCTACCAGAAATGTACAAAATAAAATAGCTCGTGTTTTAGCAGATGGTGGAAAGTTGCGAGATACTGGCAACTTTTATTCAACTTCACGCCAGTTTTATCAGGCTCATCCTGATGCGATCAAAGTGTTTCTAGAGGAACTAGAAAAGGCAGAAATTTGGACTAAGGATCATCCCAAAGAAGTTGCACAACTGCTTGCTCCTGTAACTCAGTTAGATCCACCAACTCTAGAAATAATGCATAAAAAATATGACTATGGGTTGCTACCAATCACTGATAAAACTATTACTAAACAACAGGAAGTTGCAGATAAGTGGTACAGCTTAGGGCTTATCCCCAAGAAGGTAAATGTTAGAGACGGTTTTTTGACACCTGAAGAGTACGCCAAAATTACTCCTTCAGAGGTTCTAGCGAATAAGTAGTTATTCCCAAGAAAAAACTAAAATTCAGGAGAATATTGATGTCTACCTCGACTTTGACAAAGGTTAAAATTAGGCCTATTGATGCTCCTTTGGGAGCGATAGTTACCGATCTTGATGCCAGTCAAGCGATCGCACCTGAAGTTATCTTACAACTTAAAGCAGCTCTGCGCGATCGCCACATCTTAATTTTCAAAGACCAAAAGCTCTCTGATGAACAGCTTTTGAACTTTTCTCTATACTTTGGCGCGCTTTTTGTACCATCTGATGAAACTCCAGTATTGGCTTCTAAACCAGGAGAAACTCCGGTAGTGATTCCGATTTCCAATGTTGATGGTGGCTATACCGGTACTGGAGAACTCACTTTCCATTCCGATCACAAATGGACTCCTATCCCATCTAGTGGTTCGCTTCTTTATGCGTTGGAAATACCAACTCATGGTGGAGATACTTATTGGTTAAATACCAATTTAGCTTATGAGGCATTAGATGAAGCCACCAAAGAACGGATTGCAGATTTGCAGTTAATTACCTACAACCCATTTTTGCGAGATCGGAATGCACCCCGGTCTTTGTATCGTTTAGACAAAACTATTCCTTTAATCAGTCCCATCTTTCCCCATCCTTTAGTTAGAACCCATCCAGAGAGTGGGAAAAAGCATCTTTACTTGGATGCTGCCACAGAAGTGGAAATTGTCGGGTTAGAGCCGGAAGAAGGATCTAAACTGATTGAACAATTGAGGCAACATCTAACTCAACCCAAGTTCTACTACGAACACAAATGGTCTGTAGGTGATATTGTCTATTGGGATAATCAAGCTACCTTACATTATCGTCAAGCATTCGATCCGAATGAACGACGAGTATTAAAGCGGGTTAGCCTTGCAGGTAGTCGTCCCTTTTAGGATTTATAGCTCAGAGGATGTCTGAAAACTTTTTGGTGTTGTATTCGAGACTTGTAGATCCCCCTAAATCCCCCGATAAATTGGGGGACTTTGATTCCAGTTCCCCCCTTTTTAAGGGGTGCTAGGGGGGATCAAGCGAAATATTGAATACTTCTCAGACATCCTCTCAGAAGATTGAGTTGATGGGCATTTAAATATACCTTTTATTGGTCAAAAGTCAAGAGTTATTCTGGACTTTTGACCAATAAAACTTGTCTAAATATCATACTCTATGCTTGTAAATAAAAAATAGTAAAAATTATTTTTTTGGTTAAAAACAAGTGTTTATGAATACTTTATTTTTAGACCAAACTTGATAAACTCTAGACTGAAAATCAGAGTTATTAGCACTCATTAAAAGCGCTAATACGAAAATTATTAAATTTAACTAGAAAAATATTATGGAGCTTTTCACATCTTTGCAAAGGCTAAGTTTGTCTAGCAATAAATTTCTGCAATCAAAAATAAAAAATACCAAGATAGTATGTGAATCTAGCCTAAATACTAAACTTATAGAAGCCAAATATAAAATTGAGCCTAAACATATATCTTTATTAATTGCTGCTTGCACTCCCACTATACCAATGAGCATAATTGGTTGTAGTCAAGAAACTAAAAATACTCAAAACCAACTATCCCCAGTTAGTACACAATCTCAAAGTAAAACAGTCTCTAATACTCCCCAAAAACAAGAGTTACGAGTTGTTTCTTCTAAGCTTGGTTCTCTTGCAGTGATGAGAAAGCAAGGAACTCTAGAAAAAAGTTTGGCGGCAAAGAATTTTACTGTCAAGTGGCTAGAGTTTGCTGCTGGGCCACAAGCTTTAGAAGCGTTAAATGCTGGTTCCCTTGACATCGCAGCCACAGCTGAATCACCACCTATATTTGCTCAAGCCGCAGGTACACCTCTTGTGTATATTGCAACGACTCGATTTAATGGTAAAGGAGTTTCTTTTTTAGTACCAAAAAACTCTCCGATTAAAAGTGTTGCTGACTTTAAAGGCAAAAAAGTTTCTTTTCAAAAAGCCTCTATTGCTCACTATGTCTTATTAAAAGCATTACAAAAAGAGGGACTAAAACTGAGTGATGTAAAATCTCTTTTTCTCCCACCTCCAGATGCAAATGTAGCTTTTAGTCAGGGAGGAATCGATGTTTGGGTAATTTGGGAACCTTACATTACTAGAAATGTCCAAAAAAATCTTGGTCGTGTATTAATAGATGGGCAAGGACTTCAGGATATTGGTATTTTTTATACTAGCTCACGTAAATTTGCTAAAGAGCATCCTGATATTCTCAAAGTTTTTCTAGAGGAGTTTATCAAAGCTGAAGATTGGTCGCAGAAAAATATTGATAAGTTAGCAGAACTTGAAACGAGTGACGTTGGTATCGATGTACCCACTCTCAAAACAATTCATAGTAAAGCAGTATATGGTCTGTTACCTATCACCGATGAAGTTGTTAAAAAACAACAACAAATAGTTGATTTATGGTATGCACAAAGGCTTTTACCAAAAAAGGTTAATGTCAAAGATGGAGTACTTTCTCCAGAAGAATATGCAGCATTCACACCGGATTCAATTAAATCTAATAAGTAAATAACTGTAATCAAGTTTCATAAACTGAAAAATTTACGTTATTAGCTAATGCTTTTAAATCAGTAGTTAATCAAAAATTAAGGTGCAAAAATGTTTAATATTTTCGTGAAAACTAAGACAACAATAATCAAACAATTCGCCTTATTTATAATACCTGGTTTTGTAGTATCTACTACTTTAATCAGTTGTACATCAACTGTATCTAACACAAATGCAGGAAGCGTTCCGAAAGCAGAGCCAGCAGGGGCTAAGACTATAACTTTTAAAACAAAGCTACTACGAATAGGGTATCAAAGCTCTGGTGATTTAGTTAGAGTCAGAGGAGTTTTAGAAAAACGTTTGGAGCCTTTGGGCTTGAAAGTAGAGTGGTCACAATTTGCTCAAGGGCCACAACTTATGGAAGCAATGAATGTGGGCAAAATTGATATTGGCTCTGTTGGAGAAACGCCTCCCATCTTTGCTCAAGCTGCGGGTGCAAGAATCATCTATTTGGCTGGCAGAAGACTTGGGCCTAATTCAGGTAAAGGTAGTGCGATCGCAGTTCCGAAAAACTCTCAAATTAAAAAATTAGCTGATATTAAAGGTCAAAAAGTAGTCTTTCAAAAAGGTTCTGCTTCTCACTATTTTATCATCCAAGCTTTAAAAGAAGTAGGTTTAAAATATAGTGATATTCAAGTTTTGAGTATGCCCAATGTCGAAGCCCGTGGCGCATTTATTCAAGGCACTATTCCGGTTTGGGTAACTGGCGATCCTCATTTAGCTTTGGTAGAAAAACTCCACGGTGCGCGTGTGCTCAGAGATGCAACCAATATAGGTACTCCAGGCGGATACTATGTAGGAACACGAGAATTTGCTAAGGAAAATCCCGAATTAGTTCGGATCATTTTAGAAGAAATTGAGAAAAATGGTGAATGGGCAGAAGCGAATCGTAAAGAAGTAGCGAAACTCATAGCACCTGTACTCAAAATTGATCTACCTATTCAGGAAATAATTTCTAGCCGTGCTACTTATCGGCTAAAAGGAATTACTCCAGAACTAATGCAAGCTCAACAAAATGTTGCTGATTTGTTCTATAACGAAAAAATCTTACCTAAAAAAATTGATGTTAAAGAAGCATTACTCACGCCTCAAGAATATGCAGCTATTACTCCACCAACACTGATAAGTGAAAAGTAGAGAATAATCAAATATGAAGTTTGTTTTTTTAAACAAACTAGAATACCAATTTACTAAATGTACAAGGGGATTTGTTTAAGTAGCAGAATCTCAATTTTTTGCCATAAGTTGGTGTTCTAGGAGGTTTAAATAATAACTTCCTATGATCTTACTTGCTTTTGAAAGTAAGACTGACAACGTAAAAGTTAAAACTTACAAGGAAAATCACAACTGATGAACAAATCATTTCAACCACAACGCCGTACAGTCTTAAAGCGTGTTGTCCAATATTCTGCATTGGGACTGTTTACTTTATTATCTCCCTTGGCTGGTAGCCTTATACAAACCACCCAAGCAGTGCCTGCTAAAGTAATTAACTTGGCTTATCAAAGTTCTGGTGATATTGTCAAGTCTAAAAAAGCTGTTGAGCCACGTTTCAAAGCATTGGGTATAACCGTGAATTGGGTTGGGCCATTCGCAGCAGGGCCGCAATTGATCAAAGCGCTGAATGAAGGTAAAGTGGATATCGGTAATGTGGGAGAGACACCTCCAATATTTGACCAAGCCGCACGCCCAGGCCTCATCCCTGAAGTTGTCTATCTTACTGGACGCACGCCCAGCGATGGTACAAACCAAGGTATTGTGGTGAAAGCTAATTCTCCTATTAAGAAAGTAGCCGATCTTAAAGGGAAGAAAATTGCTTTTCAGGTAGGTTCCAATGCACAGTATTTACTAACAAAAGCGTTGAAAGAAGTAGGATTAAAAATTAGCGATATTCAAATCGTTGCTTTGACTCCAACTGAGGCCCGCGATGCCTTTATTCAAGGCAAGGCTGACGCCTGGGTGGGTGGCGATCCGCTTTTAGCTGCTGTAGAAAGTACTACCCCGATTCGTAATCTGAGAAATGCAAAAGGAATTAATACTCTCGGCGGGTTTTATATTGGCAGGCGTGCATTTGTCACCCAAAATCCGCAATTGGTGCGAGTGTTTTTAGAGGAAGCACAGAAAGTAGGAGAAGCGGCTGAAAAAAAACCAAGCGATTATGCAAAAATTTTAGTTGATGAACAGAAATTAGATCCAGCAGTTGCGCTAAAGGTGGCAAGCCGTCGTACTTATAAATTGAGAAAAATTACACCTGCGATCGTTGCCGAGCAGCAGCGCGTTGCTGATTTTTATTTTGATGAAAAAGTCATCTCGCGTAAGATTGATATCAAACAAGGGATTCTTTCCGATCTAGAATATAAAGCGAGCATACCTGATAATATCAAGTAATGGTAAACAGGTAGAGACAGGTTTATTCAGCTATTACACATTTGTCATTTGTGGTTTATTCAGCTATTAACTTGGCTAGCTATTACACTGTAGCGGAAGTTTGCCTAACTTGAACAAGGGGCTTAACAAGTTGCTCAACTAACTTGTTAAGCCTATTGTTTGTTTAAGTAAAAACCAAGAAAGGAACAAGCGATCGCAAATATTTTTACAGATATGATTTAAAACTGACAAATAGTTTTAACTATATCAAGTAATGGCGAACAGGTAGAGGCAGGTTTATTCAGCGATTAAGTTAGCGATCGCATCTACTAATTCGGCTGGCTCTACTGGTTTGGAAATATGCTTGTTAAATCCGGCTTTTAGCACTTGTTGAGCGTTCATTTCTCCAGCATAGGCGGTAAGGGCGATCGCTCGAATTTTTCCTCCCTGCTCTGGTGGCAGTGTTCTCAACTGTCGCATGAACATACAGCCATCCACTTCTGGCATCCCAATATCGCTTAAAAGTATATCTGGTAAGGATTGGGCTAAAGTAGCTAGGGCTTCATTTGCTGATGTTACTGCTGTCACATTTGCCCCATACTGCTCTAGTAAGAAGACAATAAATTCTCGCGTATCTGTATCATCATCCACTACTAAAATTTTGATGCCATTCAAATTTGAAGATGGCTCAGAATTGCTACTCTCCTGTTTAATCTCTAATTGATTTTGGATTAACGGTAGTCTTACAGTAAAAGTTGCCCCCCGATCTTCGCCCTCACTTTCTACTTGGACTGTCCCGCCATGCAATTCGACTAAGTGACGGACGATCGCTAATCCTAACCCCAATCCACCAAATTTTCTGGTGGTGCTGCTATTCTCTTGACGAAAATATTCAAACACGTAAGGCAGAAAATTGGGGTCGATACCTTTTCCTGTGTCGCTGACTTGAATTAGTGCTGAGTTATGAGTGCTGGGTGCTGAGTTGACATTAGAACATGATGATAGTCGAATATCAACCCGTCCGCCTTCTGGTGTAAACTTAACCGCATTTGAAAGCAGGTTCCAAACAATTTGCTGCAATCGGTTGGAGTCTCCCAAAACTTGTCCCAAATTTGGTTCCAGACTAATGTGCATCTCAATTGATTTAGCTTCTGCTGATAGCCGCACTGTCTCCATTGCTGCCGAAATCACAGATGTCAGATCGACTGGGTAGATATTCAAGCTGATTTTACCTTGTAAAATCCGGGAGATATCCAGTAAATCTTCAATCAGTTGAGCCTGTAATTTCGCATTTCGCTCAATAGTCTTCAGCGCTTGAGGAATTGTCTTTTCATCAAGCTTTTTGGTTTGGAGTAGCTTTGACCAACCTAAAATTGGGTTGAGTGGCGATCGCAATTCATGAGAAAGTACAGCCAGAAACTCATCTTTTATCCGGTTGGCGTTTTCTGCTACTTTCCGGGCGGTTTGTTCTGCCTCGTATAGACGGGCACGTTCCATCGCTTGTGCGCACTGCTGTGCTAGTGCCAGCATAAAAGCTCGATCGTCTTGATTAAACTTCTGAATTTCGGTAAAAGCTAGAGACATTCCACCAATAGCTTGTCCCTCGATGAGCAATGGAATCGAAATCCAAGCGCCGTAGTTGGACTGAGCATACTCCTTGGCAAGATTTGAGTAACGAGCAATCCTCGCTGTTGTTGGCTCTTCCCAAATAGGCTGCTTAGTTCTTACAACTTCTGCCAGTGGCGCGGATGCATTAATCGAGAATCGACGCCATGAATCTACTATTTCTTGTTGTCCGCCAACAGTTCGGACAAGTTCTAATTCAGTACCGCTTTCAGTCAGTAGTGCGACAAAAACAAAACTAGCTCCCAAAGCTGCTATACTTTGCTCCACAATTACTTCAACAACTTGTGTTGCAGTTAAAGATTCAGAAAGGGCAGCGGTAATTGCTTGCAGACGGGTAGTGCGAGATGCTGCGCGTAAAGCCGCCTGTTGAGATTGCTGGGCTTCTCTGTAAAGTCGGGCATTATCAACTGCGATCGCCGCTCGGCCAGCTAGCTCCTCAGCTAACATCAGGCTTTTGTTATCGTAGAAACGACCTGAAGAAGATGCCAAAGTCATCGCTCCCAGCACTCGTCCTCGAACGATTAGCGGTACACTCATACCAGATGTTGGATTTAGTTTTTGCAGGATTTTGAAGTGACTGGCGTTGTGGGTTAACCCTTGGAGCTGTTCCTCAGAAATAAAATGAGTAATTTGTGATTTGCCTGTCCGTATTACCTTCGCAACTCCTGCTGTTTGTACCAAATCAGGCGGATAATTTTGTAACTCTTCGACCAATTCTTGTTTCTCTGGATTGGCATGGGCTGTTGCAAGCCGGCGGACTAATTGATTGTCACAAATAATATCAACTAAGCACCAATCAGCGATTTCCGGCACTGCTAAACGTGCCAAACCTGCTAGGGTTGTCTCGTAGTCCAACGATCTAGCCAAAATCCCACTAGCTTCAGCTAAGAAACGCTGCTCCTCTTCCACTTGTTTGCGCTTAGTGATATCTCGCGAAGACGCTTGTATCTCTAAAATTTCTTGAGTTTGGCGATCGCGAATAGCTCGAATAGTTGCTTCCAACCAGATATAATGCCCGTCTTTGTGACGAGCGCGGTGAGTAACGGTATAAATATCTGGTAAATCGGCATTGACTGGGTAATTCCTGGCAATCTCTGCCAAATCGTCTGGGTGAACTAACTCCTGGCTGGGATGACCGACTAGTTGCTCTGGTTGATACCCCAATACTGTGTAGCAAGCTGGTGAAATGTACAGAAGAATTCCATCTACTGTCTGGCGGGAAATAATATCAGTTGAATTCTCAGCCAGCAGCCGAAAACACGCCTCACTCTCGCGCAGTTTTGCTTCTGCCTGCTTGCGTACATTAACGTTACGGAAATGAAGTGATAACCCTGTGGCTGAAGGATAAGCGCGAACCGCAAACCATGCATCAAAGGGTGGGTAATAATCTTCAAGCTCAAGCGGCATTCCTAGAGCAACTGCGCTGAGATAAAGTTGACCAAAGCTAGTATTAGCCAGTTCTGGAAACTCTGACCACAAATTTTTTCCGAGCAGATCCTCGCAGGAACGCCCCAGAGTTCTGCTTCCCTCATGATTGAGATAGGTAAAGCGCCACTCACGATCAAAGGCAAGAAAGCCGTCAGTTATGCTCTCTAAAATCTTGGTAACTTGCTCTTTGGCAGTTTCAGCCTCAACACGAGCCGCTTGCTCTCGCTCAAACAGATGTTCCCGCTCGACTTCTGCTTGCTTGCGCTCCGTGATTTCTTGGCAGATTGCACCCACCCAAGTAATATCACTTGGTAGTTTAATCGGATAATAATTTACCAACCAGTGCCGTTGCTTTCCAGGTGCAGCGGGTGTCTCTCCACTGGCCTCTTGGGTAATAGATTCTCCCGTCTCGATCGCATGGTGTAAAGCTTCCATCACCGCAGGATCTACCCCAGGTAGCACTTGAGCGACGGTCTTACCGATATGCGCTTCTTGAGGAAAACCGTTAATCTCAGCTAAAGCGTCATTCAAGCGAACGTATCTCAATTTCTCATCCCATAGACCAATACCTACAGGGGCGTTATTAAAGAGGGTATCAAGCAGAACGTTAGCTTCAAGCAAACGAGTCTGTTCTGTTTTCAGTAGCGCCAACAGTTGCTCGCGTTCTGCCTCAGCTTGCTTGCGTTCGCTGATATCCACACACATTCCCACCCATTCCTGGATTTCGCCTGATTCATCAAGTATGGGCACACCACGTATAGCCATGTCACGGTATTCGCCGTCATGCCGCAGAACGCGATACTCGGCAACTGCAACGCTGCGTCCAAAAAAGGCCTGTCTCCAAATGGCAGCTACAGATGTCCGGTCATTTGGGTGTAGTGCGTCAACCCAACCCCATCCTTTGTATTGTTCGGGACTTTGCCCAGTGAACGCCTCCCAAGTCGGAATCTCGTCAACAACGTTGCCCCAAGGCCCAGCGCTCCAAACGATGGATGCGCTTGCTTCTGCCAGTGAGCGGTAGCGTGCTTCACTATGACGCAGATTTTCTTCTATTTGCTGCTGTTCATCCAAATATTGTCGCAAATCTGTAACCTCTCGAGCTTTCAGGTTATCAATTAAATTTTTAAGTAAGTCGGCACAATAAAACCAAACTATGTAAAGAAAAATTAACTAGGCTAAAACTCTTTTCCCTCCTGCTCGATCTCAACGATAAATTTTCCCACCCACCTATTTAACAATGGTAGAATTTTCCTCTCCAATCGAGACACCTGGAATTTCAAAAATCTGACATATTTTTTCTCACTTTCTTGCAGTAATGACGAGCTTCGCTGCTGCTCAATGAACTGACCAATTTGATTGGCGATCGCACTCATCATTTGGAGTAAATTGGTGTCAGGTTCTAAAATTTGAGCGCTGAAAAATTCGATCGCACCTAAGATTTTATTACCCAGCCGAATCGGAAATCTGATGGCGGTGGCAAAAAAATTCTCGTCTTGGGCGGGTTCTGAAATCCAAACAGGTTGACCACTTGCCCAAATCCGATCGGGTAAACCTTCACTAAAAGTAATTGTGTGCTGGTTAAATGGTTCTTTCTCCAAATCAGGTGAATACCAAGTACTCATGGGGTGTACAACATTAGCTTCATCGTCTACACTCCAGAAAATACCAGCTTGCCATCCTAAACTTTCGCACAAGGATTGTAGAATAGCTAGAACCCCATTCACAAGCGTAGTTGTCTCAGAAAGGACGTAAGCGATCGCATACTGTGCAGTTAGAAGCTGTTGGCTGCGTTTGCACTCAGTAATATCTCTGATTAAGATTGATACACCACTTTCTGAGGCATAAATGCAGTTTTCCAACCAGCGATGCCATTTTGGATAGAAATACTCAAAATTTACTGTAAATTTTTCTAGTAAGTAAGTCGGCATAATAAAACCAAATTATGTGAAGAAAAATTAACTAGGCTAAAACTCTCTTCCCTTTTGCCTCCTGCCTCATTTCAACAATAAATTTTTCCACCCACCTACTTAAATATTGGAATATAGCATCTGCTATAACTTTGACTCCATCTATCTACGGCTATAGACCTTGTAAGTTGGTGATTATGTATTACATCAACTATGATGCAAGCTATTTAAGCTAGTAATAGAATTGTTTCAATTCAGGGGATAAGAATATGAAGGTTTGGCTTGCTTGCTTTTTAGTGCTGTTTGCCTTAGCAGAACTGTTTGACTGGTTGCAAGAATTTAATCTGCCATTACCTATCTATATTTTAGGTGGCGCTTTTTTAGCTGTTGCTTCTAACTATGATAAAATTGTCGGCTCTGCCACTGCTGATTCCAGCATTGAAGCATCACTTGAACAACCTCAGTTAGATTCACTAACTCCATCTACTAATCCGATTTCTTTGCCAATTACCAGTCCTGTTGAAGACGTTCAAACATCTCCAACAGATGATTAGAGCTTGTCTGATTCTATGGTTGACGCTGGGCGTAAACTTGCTTTAAAAGTAGGAATACGTCAAAGTCTCTAACTAACAAGTAAATTGCTACATTAATAGGAGCTTTAGGTTAATTAGCTTTTAACCTAGATTCCCAAAATTGATTTTTGCGCCGACAACATCTACCCAATTCAGGCTACCGCCTCAACGCCGTGATTAGTGGACTATTAGAAAAACTCCGCGTACCTTTTGTTAAAGTTCAGGATTCCCGTGAAACTTCTAAGAGCAAAAGCTGGCTGCCAATTATTTTTGTTACCAGTATAGGAGTCACTGGCTTTATCTGGGGAGTTCGGGAACTCAAATGGTTACAGCCTTGGGAGTTAAGAGTTTATGACCAGATGTTGCGATCGCGTCCATCAGAAGCACCCGATCGGCGGATTGTGCTAGTAAAAATTACTGATAACGATCTCAAACGAGAGAAATGGCCTCTATCAGATCGGACAATCAATCAGCTATTAAAGAAAATAGAGTCTTATCAACCGCGAATTGTTGGTTTATATCTTTTCCGACCAGAAGACAATAATTTGGCGGCTAATCTTCAAAATCAAGATAACATTGTCACTACCTGTTTGTTCAGCAGTTTGGGTAGAGATGAAATTCCCCCACCCCCGAATGTCCCTATAGATAATGTTGGGTTTAGCGATGTAGTCGCTGACAATGAAAACGACCAAAGTCTCCGCCGCACTTTATTATTTGCTAACCCCACAGACAAGAAATGTACAACACAATTTGCATTTGGTGCATTAATTGCAATTAATTATCTAGAAAAGCAAGGTATCGCATACGATTTCACCAAAAAAGGAGATTTTATATTAGGTAAAATCCTGTTCCGGCGTTTACAACCTAATTCTGGTGGCTACCAACATTTGGATGCACAGGGCTATCAAATATTATTAAATTACCGTCACCCCAATAGCCTCGCCGACCAAGTAAGCCTCACAGATGTTCTTAGCGATCGAGTCAACCCCAGTTTATTCAAAGACCGTCTGGTAATTATTGGCACTACAGCAGCTAATATCCCTCCTGGTGGCTTTTATACGCCTTACAGCGCTTTACCAGATCAACCAGCTAGAATGCCTGCTCTGTTTATTCATGCACAGATAGCAAGTCAACTCATCAGTACAGTGTTGGATAGGCGACCCTTGATTTGGTATTGGCCCGACTGGGTAGAACTTATTTGGGTGTGGGGCTGGTCGCTATTAGGTGGTGTTTTAGTATTGCGGTGGCAAAATCCGCTGCTTTTGCTAGTGGCGTTAGGGATAACTCTATTTGGCTTAGTAGTAATCTGCGTTGCTTTGTTTTTACAAGCTGGATGGGTGCCATTAATCCCTCCTGCTCTTGCTTTGGCGATCAGTAGTATCTGTGCGATCGCTTATACTAGCTACCAAAATCAGCAGCAAACTCAGGTGATTGTTCTGCAAGTTGAAAAACAACAAGAAGCGATCGCCCAATTAAATGTACTCTTAGAAGATAAAACAGCAATTCCCGATTCGTCTGTTGACTTTCCTCCTCCAGTTGATTCACTAGAAATAAAATCAGGTGATTTGCTTTTGAGTGGACGCTACAAAATCTCTCAAACTCTCGGTGCAGGTGGATTTGGTCGGACTTATTTAGCACAGGATACTCAACGACCAGGTAATCCTACTTGTGTAGTTAAAAAGTTAATGCCAGCCCGTCAAGATGCACGATTTTTGCAAGTCGCCCGCAGGTTGTTTCATAGTGAAGCTGAAATTTTAGAAACTTTGGGTAAACATCATCAGATTCCTGAACTACTTGCTTATTTTGAAGATAATCAAGAATTTTATTTAATCCAACAATATATTGAGGGACATACCCTCAGCGAAGAATTACCACCCGTACAAAATCTGCAAAACGAATCATTTGTGATGGAAATGCTCAAACAAGTTTTAGAAGTTCTAGAATTTGTTCATCAACATCGAGTGATTCATCGGGATCTCAAACCGACTAATATTATTAGATGCGCTCAAAATAATCGACTGGTATTGATTGACTTTGGTGCTGTCAAATTGATGCAACCGTCGAGTAGCGAGCAAACAGAATTAGCCACAGTAGCCATTGGGACGCGCGGTTATGCACCTCCAGAACAATTTGCCGGTCATCCCCGCTTATGCAGTGACATCTATGCTTTAGGAATGATTGCTATTCAAGCCATAACTGGGATACCACCGCAAGAACTTCACCCAGATCCAGAAACGGGTAATGCGATCTGGCGGCAAACCGTGCAAGTAAGTGAAGAATTAGCAGCAATTTTAGATAAAATGGTTTGCTATCATTTTAGCGATCGCTATCAATCAGCCACCGCAGTTTTACAAGATTTAAAACGGATGTAGCCTGGAAGGTGTGTTAACTAAATATTTATATAAGTCATTAATGACTGCATTCATTGCCAAAACACCAAAATTGTACCAGAGGTCTATATCTACGAGATAGACTTGATTTTGTTGAATCACCTTCAGCTTTTGCCATGATTTTCAGGTTGCGATGAAACCGTAGACAAACTCATCCCCTCTCCACGTTCAACCAGCAACAATTGTAGTGACTCTGCACTCAAATAATTTACTGTTGGGAGAGTTTTAAAAACTTGAAAAATCAGTTGGCGTTGAGGGGTAAATCGATTAACCTTCAGCATTTAATTTGACTTTCAAGGCTTTGAAATTATCCCTAAACAACCTTGCTCAATAAAATATTTCATTACTGGTAAAAAAAAATGTTTCATAAAAGGCGGCTTTTCTGGTCGTTTTTCAGATTAACAGTGGCAGGATTTACAGATGAATAATGTATGCTTAGGCATGGGTTTAAGGTGTATTAACTAAATATTTAAATAAGTCATCAATGACTGCATTCATTGCTAAAACATCAAAAGCGTACCAATGGTCAGAATCTACCAGATAAACCCGATTTTGTTGAACTACCTTGAGTTTTTGCCACAGAGGATTTTGTTGCAGTTTTTCTAAAGCCTCTTTACCAGCTTCCTCTCTATAGGAAAGGAATAAAACATCACCATCAATTTCAGATAAATTCTCATAAGAAATGTTGCTTCTGGTGAAGAAGTCTCCGCTCTGTGCAGGTGGGCGTTGCAATCCAATATCATTTAGCACTGCACCAGTAGGATGCTTTTTTCCATAAGTGTATATTCCATAAGTTTGATCCACAGTGGCAACTGATACTTGCATTGGCAAACGGCGATTCTCCTTTGCAGAGGCTACGTCAATGCCTAAAGCTTGTTTAAGTTGTTCAATTCGTTGCCAATAGGCATTTACTAACTGCTTGTTCTCCTGTTCTTTATCTAGAATTTTGGCAACGTCTTCTAAATGTTTTTGCCAAGAAGGAAGAGGTATAGGGAGATCCATTACAACTGTAGGCGCAATATTGGTTAGCTGCGTGTAGATATTTTGCAACCGAGTATTTGACAAAATTAAATCAGGTTTCAGTAGCAGGAGTCTTTCTAGATTTGGCTCAGATCCAAGATTTTCAACTCCGTCTGCTTTGTCTCCCAGATGTTTTGGGAAAGGTTCACCTGGAATCCATACGGATGCAATGGGTTTAATACCCAATGCTAAAACAGTACGAAAAGTACCTCCCCACAGAGTCACGACTCGCTGAGGATTTAGTGAAATGCACGTTTCACCTGTTGCGTGTTGTACAATTCGGCAATTTTCTGTTGGCTGTTTTGAGCTTATAACACTGTGCTTAATATTTAAACTACAAGCCGAAGCGAGTGTAAAGGTCAAGACCCCCAATAATAATAAATAAGTCAGGTGACGTAAAGGTATTTTCATGAACGCCTACTTTACACAAGAGGTCTACTGAATGATCTACGCTTCTATCCCTCAGAATGAAGCGTAGGATATCAGGGTGTTTGCTCAAAACTGCCAGGAAATTGTACCCTGTATTGTCAGGGGATCGCCAGGTATAATCCGATTTACGTTTTGTGCAGAGACAAAATAATCAGTGTCGAACAAATTCTTGATATTGATCGCAGCTCGGTAATTGTCCCGCTTGTAATAAATAGCTGCATCTGTGCGTACATAACTAGGTAACTCAACCGTGTTGCCTAAGTCAGCTTGCCGGTCTCCGTAGTAAAAGGCTCCTAAACCGAAGCCTAATCCTTTTAAACTGCCGGATTGAATTTCGTAAGTTGTCCATAGATTGAGCGCGTGTCTCGGCACATCATTCAGTTGATTACCCACTGTCAATGGATTGTCTCTTGTGATTTCTGCATCAGTGTAAGCATAACCAGCAATGATGTTCCACCCTGGCGAAATCTCGCCAGATATATCAAACTCAATCCCACGACTGCGCTGTTCCCCAATTTGAATATTTCGTTGTGGATTATTTGGATCTTGGGCTGAGAGATTGGTGCGAGTCAAATCATAAAATGCCAAGGTTGTAGATAATCGATCGGTCAAATCTGCTTTCACCCCAATTTCATACTGCGTTCCTCGCTCCGGTTCCGGTAGGGCAACACCGAATACAGATGTCGCTTGATTGAATGAACGGCTATAGCTGGCGTAGAGTGAGATCGGTTGAATGGGCTGGTAAACAATGCCAACGCGAGGGCTAAAAGCTTCTGTTTGTTTAAAGTCAGTTGTCTGGTTCAATAAATCCTGAAACTCTTGATTGGCAATATCAAAGCGTCCACCCAAAAGTACTTTGAAGTTTTCTGCTAGGGTAATTTGATCCTGAAGGTAAAAACCTAATTGTTGGATCGTATTTTTGAAATCAAAATCTGGAACACTAGCTCCTGTAGCAGTTCCATACACAGGATTGAAAACATCGAGAGGAGTAGTCTCATTGAAAAGAGCTTTGGAATTAGTGTCTGTTTTGCTCAGGTTGAATCCAGCGACTAGCTCATGTTTGATACTACCTGTTGTCAACTTACCGACCACATAATTGTCTAGATTATAAGCATTTTCATCGTAGTCAAAATCCTCAACGCCTCTTTCTAAGGTACGCAAATCATTTTGTAATCCGAAAGGAGCGACAATATCTCGTCTGAGGCGAAACAAAGAAGTCTGAAAAACGCTCCGCGCTTGCCAGTTATCGCTAAAGCGATGTTCAAAATTATAGCCAACCCGAAATGCACCGTTAGAGGCGTTATTAAAATTAGGCTCACTCACAAAACGATTACGAGGAATTCTCCCATTGGGGTTAGGCAGCACGCTTCCCTGTGCGGGTATCCCAAAATCATAGGGTCCCTCTACAAGGGAATAGCTTGCTTCTAGGGTCAGCTTTGTTCTGTCACTAATTTGCCAGCTGATAGTAGGTGCAATTAGATATTGCTGTTGGTCATAGAAATCAATAAAGCTTTCGTTCGTTCCAGCAGAAGCATTCAGGCGATACAACACCGTTTTACTCTCATTCAACGGGCCAGATAAATCAATTGCACCGTTATAGGTATTGTAGTTACCAACAGAAGTTTCCACGGAGTAGAACGGATCGCTTAATGGTTGCTTCGTGACTAAGTTGACCTTGCCGCCGAGTCCACCTTGACCGAATAGAACCGAAGCGGGTCCTTTAAGCACTTCAACCCGCTCAATATTTGAGCCAAACCCGACAGTCCCGACAGTACGGTCTTGTACCCCATTGAGTATAATATCGTTCAAAGCATCAAAGCCCCGAATTTTGATGATATCAAGCGGATCGCGAGGGCTTCGACTTCCTACCACTACACCCGGCGCATTTTTTAACACGTCTGTTAGGCGAGTTGCTTGCTGGTCTTTAATGACCTGTTGCGGTATGATCTGAATCGACTGGGGAATATCACGCAACGGTGTGTCGGTTTTTGTGGCAGATGAGGTATCAGGAACGCGATACCCATCCTGTTCACCCGTCACCACTAACTCAATCGGCTCATCACTTTCTGCCGAAGGTGTCTCTGGCGGAGTTTCACTCGTTGGCTGCTCAGGTTCAGGCTGTTGCGGTGGCTGCATTGCAGTTGCAGCAGGTGTTAAACCAATAATCAGCCCTTCGTCCCCATCAAACAACTCCACAACTGGCAATCCTACCTCACCCGCTACTGTGACTCGGATAGTATTGGCATCCAGATTTGTGACTGTTATCTCAGCAATTCCTGTAACTGGTTTTTGGGAACGGAATGTAAAACCATCGCCATTGGGTAAACGCAATTGAGCATTAGGAATATCAGCAATAAAGTTATTATCAACACTGCGATTGGTGATTTGTAGTTGTTCTCCAAGAGTTGTTTGTAAAATCACCTCCACGCCTTTATCAGTGGGGTTAGCTTGCACTCTCGTTACTTGTACAACTTCTGATGAGGATGCTGGCGACTGTAGGAGTAATTCTGCACTCTGGTAAGTAGACTTAATCTCGCTCAGTTGAAAAATCTTTTTGTTTACTTCGTCCGACTTTACCCTCCCCAAAGAACCTAGAAATTGAGATTCTTGATGTCGGGGCTTCCTGTTACTAGGAGACAATACTGGAGATTTACTGTGAGCAAACTCTTTATCTGTAACTGCAAGCGTGTCATTGAATATAGATTTTTCTACTGTCGCGGTAGATAATTCACCTTCAATATCTTCTTGCACTTCCTCACTTCTAGCAGGAGTGTTGATCAAAACCACAACTACACCAGTCAGCAACAGATTTTGAAACAATTTATCTAACTTCATTTATTCACCTACACTCCCACACACCACTTGGCAGTATTAAGAAAATTTCCTAACTAAACTGGCAGTTTATGTATCATAGGGGATGCGGATTTTTAATTTGAACGCTAGACGGATTTTTAATTTGAACGCTAGACGGATTTTTGACGATGCTGAAAGTATTGTTTGGGATTCAAGCCAAACTTTTTGCGGAAAGCTAAGGCAAAGTAGCTGCGACTATCAAAACCTACCCTAAATGCCACTTCTTCCACCGTCATCTCTCCTGATACTAAAAGTTGTCTGGCTTTTTCTAGTCGATAGTCGTGCAAATATTTAAATGCAGACGTGCCGAAAACTTGAAGAAACCCACGCTTCAATTTGAAGTCATTTAGCCCAACTTGCCGTGCTAACTCCATCAGACTGGGTGGATTTTCTAAATTACTAAGCAAAATTTCCTTGGCTTGTGAAATTTTCTCAATATCGCTCAAATTATTTACAGTCAAGCTATAATCATGAACGTCCTGCTCCTGAAATTGCTGGAAATGAAGCGTAATCAATTCTACCGCCTTACTTTCCAGATACATCCGCTTCATCAAGCCTTCATGGGGACACTGTAAAATCTGACGTAACACCAGCCGCATTTGCCGTGTTATTTTTCCTTGATGGTAATAGGGCTGTACCTTAACGCCCATTAATACTTGGCGCAGGGAAATTGGTATCTGTTCTAAGTCTTCCTCGCTAAAATTTGGGAAAAATTGATGTGGTTCGATACTCAGATAAATTCGTGAATACTTCTCTCCGGCTTTCCAGTATTCAGTTTCTTTGATATCGCAGTTACATTCTGAATAATATTTTCCCACTGATTCGTCAGTCTCATCAGTTAAACCGTGGCGTTCAATTCTCACTTTTCCTGAGAGAAAAAAACTTAATCCACATTCAGATTCATCTAAACTATCTTTAATCCAAACCAAATCATCAATGAACTCTTGCTCAATTATCGTTAGAGATAATCCACTTCGTAACTCTGTCCAGCATTCATATTTATTACCGACATCTAGAATCTTCCCTTGGTGGATAGTTCCAAAACCTTTTGATTGTCTGGAAACTGTACCCTTTTGCTCACTTTCTGCCCACAGTTCTCCCCAGTCTGTAGATTTAATAACTTTTGTCATAGTTTAATAATAATTACTTTCATTATCAAGCTGATATATGATTAGATATGAGGCACTTTTTGAAGTTACCGGAAAGACAAAACTATCCTAAATAGGATGCTTATGCTCGCTCCCAGTCAGCTTTTTGGGAAATGGTGATAGTTATAGCGATCGCTCTGGCGGTAACTACCCCAACAAGCTATATAATCCTTTACTTAAATAAGAAGTATTCTTAATTATTGCATGAAATATACCGTCAGTAGACCGAAAAGTTCTGCGATCGCTCTGTGATGGATACCTGCAACCCTGATTATTGTCTGCAAAACTGTATTTTTTAATACAATTTTCGAGAAATTTTTTGACAAATATTACATAATTAAAACTAATGACTTAGATACAAAGGTAAGGGTAGCTCTCGCACCAGAACAATGTTCTGGTACTGTGTCTTGGAATTTTTGTAAAGTATTGGGGTGAAGAAGCATTTTGACTTAGAGGATTAATTAGTTTAGCTATGACTTCAACTACCCCGGTTTTAACTGATAATCAAACCTTGAAAGAAGTGGTTAACTGTTTGGCAGAAAATTTTTTCAGCAAAAAAAAATCGCCCCCTGAATTCAGGAGGCGCATCACCAAAGTGGTGTAGAGACGCGAAGTTCCGCGTCTCTTATTTTAGCTAGCAACGTATTCTTTGACATTGGCACGACGGCGACGCAGATGAGCCAAAGCTTGATGCTCTAACTGACGAACGCGTTCGCGGCTGAGATTCAATCTCTCACCAACTTTTGCCAATGACATTTCATTACCATCTTCTAAACCAAAGCGCAGTGCTACAACTTCTCGCTGTTGCGGTGTTAGTTCTGCTAACAGATTGTTCAAGTCTTGGCGTAAGAATTCCTGGTTGGTGTAATACTCTGGTGATGGCCCATCATCTTCGAGCATTTCTTGCAACTCAGTATCTTGGTTCTCACCAACTCGCACATCCAAAGACACTGGTTGACGAGCCATATTCAGGTACTCGCGAATCTGAGCAGGTTCTAGTTCCAGTGCTTTGGCAATTTCGGCTGGAGTCGGCGATCGCCCCAAGCTTTGAGCTAACTCGCGCTGCACTTTTTTAATTTTGTTCAGTTTCTCGGTGATATGGATCGGTAAGCGAATAGTCCGACCTTGTTGAGCGATCGCCCGAGTAATCGCTTGGCGAATCCACCAGTAAGCATAAGTCGAGAACTTATAACCCCTCATCGGGTCAAATTTCTCCACACCCCGCTCTAATCCTAATGTTCCTTCCTGGATTAAATCCAGAAACTCCATATTTCGCTTTTGATACTTTTTAGCAATAGCGACAACCAAGCGCAAATTCGCTTCGATCATTTTTTGCTTCGCCCGCTTACCTTGTGCCACTGTCTGCTGCACATCGGTTTCCGATTGTTTAACGTGGTCAGCCCACTCTGAAATATCCGGTTCGCGTTGCAACTTCTTCGCCAAAGCTTCCTTGGCATCGATGAGCGTCATCATTTGTTGCACTTGCTTGCCAAAGACAATTTCTTGTTCGCGGGTTAGCAGTGGTACACGACCAATTTCTCGCAGATAGGTTCGCACCATATCAGCCGTGAATTTGGTGTTGAGGTTTTCCGTTTGGGTATTGACAGTAGGCATTGGTGCGATGTCCTCTACTTCGTAAAGATAATGTATGTTTTATTACTAAATGGATGGGAAGAAGTAGTACATCTATCACGAAATATCGGGAGCTATCAAAAGCAATTAGTTAATTGATACAGCCGTTGTTAAGACGGTAAGCCCCCATTGATAGGTTCCCCTACCTTCCCTAAATTTTCAATTTTTTATAAGCACGCTGGTTATTTTTGAGAATTCTTCTCTTGGACTGTTACTAACACCAATCGGTAAATCCGAAGTCGGTATGAGTTTTACTTAACTTATGATACGATAAATCAGGCAAATAGTAAACTCTCTTAAGATAAAACCTATTATTATAATTTAAAAGCAGCCGTTATATAAAAAATTTTTAAATTTCCTCTAAATTGCTGACTACTTCT
Source organism: Nostoc sp. DedQUE07 (assembly GCF_034530975.2). Classification (NCBI taxonomy): domain Bacteria; kingdom Bacillati; phylum Cyanobacteriota; class Cyanophyceae; order Nostocales; family Nostocaceae; genus Nostoc; species Nostoc sp. DedQUE07. The sequence goes on from NZ_JAVRCC020000011.1 coordinate 129,291, forward strand.
ATAGTGACGCCAAAAACCCCTCTTCTGTTGCCAAAACTTGCGGGATAACCGAACTTAATTTGCTGTGATAATGGAGGGATGTCACGAATTAGTCATTTGTCATTTGTCATTGGTCATTTGTCACTTGTACTGAGCGGCTCGTGCCGACTTGTGCCGAGCGAAGTCGAGGTAGTGGAGCCGAGGTAAGTCGTTGGCGTAATCTCTGTCTTTGACACGCTGTTAGCGTTCGTAGAGAAGTATTGGTCATTTACAAAGGACAAATGACAAAGGACAACTGACAAATGACAATCTAAAATCCAAGGTCAGCTTTGGCTAGTTCCGCAGCGGCGAATACTTCTGCGTCAGGTTTTTCTTCCCAGGCTGGCTCACCAATTTCGGCATAAAAAGTTGCGTCATAAGGACGGGTACGGACTACTACGGGCATAGGAACGGCGTGACCCAATATTAAAGCTTGTTGTTTCGAGTCTAGCTTTGCCAATACCGATCGCAGTCCGCTACCACCAGATACACCTGTAAAAATCGCCTCAATGTCTTTTTCATCATTCAGCAAAGCGGTAATGCGAGTCCCTATTTGCGACATCACTTCATTATCAATGCCTGATGGACGTTGATCGACTACCAAAAGTGTGACAAAATACTTCCGCAGCTCGCGGGCGATAGTCCCAAAGATAGTACTTTGAACGATAGCCGGGTCAAGGAAACGGTGCGCCTCTTCAATGGTAATCATCAATGGCGTTGGGCGATCGCTAGGATTTTTGCTTTGCAGGAATTTATCTGCTTTCTTGACGTAATGCTCGTGAATACGTCGGGTGATCATATTCGTCACCAACATATAAGAGAGCATATTAGACTGGGAACCAAATTCTATCACAACATTCTTCCCAGCTTCCAGGCATTGCACAATTTTACTAATGTAATTCTGGGGGCAAACGGCTCGCATATACTTCAAGCTATCCATCCGCAAGAGTTTGCGCTGCAATGCCATAATCGAGCCTTTGTGTCCGCGTTTCTCCTCGCAGAACATCTCGATTTCTTCGTTAGTCATATTCAACAATTGGACAATCCAAGACTTGCCAAATTCGCTATACAAAATATTGGCATTATCCAAGGCTGCGTCAGAGAGTCCTAAATCTCGGCTACATAACTTAATATCTTCAACTTCTATTTGCTCGTAACTCAAATAAAGTTCTTGAGCATCACGCACACCCCGACGCTTTGTCGATTCCGGGTCGAGGGTATAAACTTCTACCTTACTAGGAAAAAGTTGCTTTAAGCCTTTAACAGTATTAACATTTTTACCTTCTGCAACGGCTTCCCAGCCATACTCAGAGTGCATATCAAAAATCAAATTGACTGCCGCATTTTTACGGATAACGCCAGCTAAAAGTAGCCGGGTTAGAAAAGATTTCCCAGTACCGGATTTCCCAAAAACCCCATTACTCCGTTCTACAAAGCGATTCAAATCGATACAAACGGGTACATCCATATCCAAAGGTTTGCCGATGGAAAAGTTGCGCCTTTGGGGGTCATCTTCCCAACCAAATACGCGGCGAAAATCGTCAACACTTGCTTCGTAAACTTGACTAAAGTGACTAGGAATAGTTTTCACCGGCAACAATTCTATTGTCGTGCTGGTTTGTGGCATAAATGAAGCTAAACCCGTCACCGATGGAAGGAAAGGATTTGCCGATTTGCCATTTGTTGGGGAGAAAGATTCTTCAGTTTCGGGAGTGAACATCAACATCGGCGCGAGGTTGATAGTACCATAAGTACCACTTCCGGCTAAAACATCTCGTAAAAAAGTGTCTTCCCAATTGGGGGGATTAGCAATAATTCGGGCATTAGCAGCTCCCAATGCTACATCTGTCAGCATACAAAAAAAACGCGATCGCATCCCTTGCACAACAAGAAATTTACCCACCCGCATATCTTCTACAGAAATGTCAGGATGCAATCGGACTTCTAAACCTTCAGTTAGAGAACCTTGAATGACCGAACCTAATGGCTGTGCCGAATTCATCTGATTAGTCATTTGTCATTTGTCATTTGTCATTGGTCATTGGTCACTTGTACTGAGCGTAGTCGAAGTATTGGTCATTTGTTTTTCTTTTCCATCCCCTATGCCCCATGACGCCAGTTGCTTCAAGTCGGCAAAGCCGCCCAACGCACTGGCTCCTCAATTCCCTATGCCCTATTATCTAATCAATCTGAATCGAGGTTGGCGCACTTCCTGTTGATGGAGTGGTACTAATTAACGGTTTGCGGAATTGGGCGTAAAGGCGATCGCGCCAGGTAAAGAATGGTTGATAATCTATATTCTCGGCAAAGATTGGCAATCCTTTACCTCTAATAGAAGCTGGTAAATCCAGATAGGGCCCAGAGGGGAACTTGAGTAATATCGATAAGCCAGCCACCGCTAAGTCAGCTAAAGTCGGCTCATCTCCTGTTAAATAAGGACTATCTGCCAATAATAACGTTAAGGCTTCCAAGTCTTGTTTTAAAGATGCGATCGCTGACTGTATCACATCTGGGCTGTAACCTACGCCAAAACCCAACACTGTCAGTAAGTCACTAGGTACTCCTTGAACCAGACTTTTAAATATATCTGGTGTTGAGGTGGGTAATAAAGACTTACGGAAATTTTGATCTTGACTTACGGCTGCAAATAGTGCTTTGCGACCTTTGATGCCTATGGACTCATCCGCCCATTCTTCTATTAATAAAGTTAAACCCCGTTGTTTAGAATTTTGCGGTATTATGGGGCGATCGGGATACTCTAAGTCTAAATACTTAGCTATTTCCGTGGAATCCGCAATATATTTATTACGATCCTTTAATACTGGCACTTGTCTTTGACCAGTCAGCCGGAACAGTTCCACTTGTCCAATCCCAGGCGTGACCTCTATTTTGCGGTAATCTAGTCCTTTAAAATCTAGAATTAGGCGCACTTTCTCTGAGTATTGAGAGAGTTCCCATTGGTATAATTCCAGCATGTGTTCTATCTCTTGTAACTGGTCAACTTATTAACTTTACAATTGTATCTTTAGTTTAAGTAATTTTTATTGGTATTAGTTGGTAAGCTATCTATTTAATTGACATTAAGGTTTAACCGATGCCTGATTGTTGGCAAAATTATCGATTTGAAAAAATCTTGTTTTCTGATTGATTAAAATATCAAATAACTAAGTAATTTAATTCGGCATGTATTATATAAATAGCCCTAACCCCTCATTTGTGGATCTTCAACAGTTACTTCAATTTTTGTCAGCGTTAGCCTACCCTAAAATATTTCGGGAATTAATTTCTGTGCTTTTGCTGAATAACCAATGTAATTCAACATTTATGAATCAACTATTAATTTAAGTACAACTTTGTATATAAATTATCTTTCAAGTATAATCTTTCTTTGGAGCTAATTGTAACTTATAGCTTGTAGAGGTGGGATTTTCATACTTTCCGATAATTTATGTTATCCGAGTGGGGTTTTTAAATTTTTGTGTGATGGAGAAAATTTGTTCAATTTCCAAGAAATAATATGGTAGATATATTTCATGACGAACGGCGTGAATCGAGGTTAAATATTTAACCTCACTAGCACAAACTATTCTACAGAAAAACCTTACTTCCCTCTTGAGTTAGATTTTGTGCATAGCAAAATGTTATAAATCTTTATGTAATGTGTGGACAAAAAAAACAAAATTTATGAAGACAAATTACAGCAAATTGCTGACCACGTTGGCAGGCATAGCAGGATTTACTAGTTTCAGCGTCCTCATTACTTTACCATCTGATGCGAAAGAGGTATTAAATCCTAACCCCAGTATTTTCAACGAAGCTCCTTATAACCAAGGTCAACGCCTTCAAGCAAACACTCAATACGTACCTACTGAAGCCGTTTCCCAAATCGAAAAGGGCAATACCAAACGCAAGCCAGTAGCACAGAGAAGTGGTGGAACGGTAAATCCCAGACCAAGTATTTTCAACGAGCCTCCTTATAACCGTAGTGGTGGTAGTGCTACACCTAGTGAACCTACACCCGTCACCCCAAGTACTACCCCAGAAACTCAACCTACCACACCATCTACTAATACACCTACTACAACTCCACCAAAACCAGGGGCAAGTAGCAATCAAGGCAAAAACTTATTAGCCTTGGCAGAGTCAAACGCTTCCTTTACCACGTTGACCAAGGCTTTGAAAGCAGCAGGATTAACCGCAGCTTTGCAAGGCAAAGATAACTTAACTATTTTTGCACCCACAGATGCAGCTTTTGCTAAGTTACCAGCAGATGCTTTGCAAGAATTATTAAAGCCAGATAACAAAGAAGTATTGCTCAAGATTTTAACTTACCATGTGGTGCCTGGTAAGGTATTGTCTACTGATTTAAAGTCTGGCGAAGTTAAAAGCCTCGAAGGTGGCACAATCAACGTTAAAGTCGATCCTGCTACTGGTGTCACTGTCAATGATGCTAAAGTAACACAGGCAGATATCACAGGTAGTAACGGCGTAATCCACGCGATCGATCAGGTGATTTTACCTCCTGACTTGTAGTTGTAAGGTATCAGCACAACTGGCAACATAACTAGATTGGCATAAAGTATTAATACGTTAAAGTTCCGTTCAGATGTTAGTTTTGGACGGTTTTTTTGTTTGCAGTTAGCTTTTGATCTTTATCTTGCATTTCTAAAAGTTCAGGAATAGTAACAAATTTATAGCCCTGTTTCCGAAAGTTGGCAATAATTTCTGGTAAAGCTTGGACAGTTTTAGAGCGATTACCACCACCATCATGCATTAGCACAATTCCACCTGGCTTGGCCCTCCTAAACACATTATTAATTAATTTTGGTACAGCAGGACGTGAGTAGTCTACAGAGTCAGATGACCAGCGAATAATGGCATATTTGCTATTTCTAGCGTAACTAGCCACCCCATTGTGCATGATTCCCCCTGGTGGTCGAAATAAATTTGTTTTAATCCCTGTCACTTGATAAATCAAGTCTGCTGTGTGGTCAATTTCATAGGCAGCTGCTTGTGGATTTAAGAATTGATACCAATGATGCCAAGTGTGATTACCAATTACGTTACCTTCAGCAATCTCCCGCTTCACTAAGCCTGGATAATTCTTTACGTTTTGCCCAATCAGAAAAAATGTCCCTTTTATCTGATTTTTTTTGAGAATATCTAGTACTTGTCCGGTACTTTCAGGCCATGGCCCATCATCAAAGGTGAGCGCAATTACTTTCTGGTCGGGAGTCAATTTTGCCGCATCAACTATTGCCCCTTGAAAACGCTGTGGCACAGTATATGAAAAACCTTTTGTTTGTACTTGTTGCTGCCAACTTCTAAGCATCGTTGCTTTGAGTTCTTCAATCTGCTGCTGAATTCCAACTTTGCTTGGTTGATTGTTTACATTTATATTCTCTGTACTTTGAGCATTAGAAGAGCTTGACTTAATAAGCATCATCGTGCTGACACTCACACTCCCACTCAATACAAGCAACGTAACTAATATTTTTTGCAGACCAAAAAATGACTTATTGTCGTCCACTTCATAGCTCCTTCAAGGTCGAACCATTTTTTTTCACAATACTTATGGCAGCTTTTTCTACTCTGTAAGCCTTGCCATCCAAGCTACAGTTATGACTGGTATATTTTTTAAAGTTAGCTTCAACCCTGACTCTGAAAAAATACCTTACCCGATGGATAATCTAATATCTATAAGCACAACCCTCACCATAAAGGTGAGAACCTTATTACGCATTAATTTTTGTAATCTATGGGGAATAAGGGAATTTCAAGAACTGTAAAAGGCAAGTAAAATAATTTGTAATTAAGTTAAGTTTTGCAACAGAGATTCAGACAAGAGCCACAAAAGTTGACACCTCTTAGTTGCCAATAACTTAACCCCCTATAATTTATTAATCCTTGCCTCATTAACTGTGAATCTTAATGTAGGCCAAATATTGCATATTCTATTGACGAAGCCATTGCGAAATGATGACGAAGATGTGACCTTTCTTGAGTAATGACGGTAGATAGCAAATCTGTTAAAAAATTTCTTCTATCCCCAACAGCGTCAGAGGATTGAACACCATTAACTGCTGAAAATTCTGCAAATAATGCTTTAAAGTGAGTCCGAAAATTCCGCACACTTGTTTCTGTCTCAAAAAAGGGACTTCCTATAAATCATCCATTTTGTGGGGCAAGATGCCTACCCCACAAGAGATAACAGGATACTTTTTATTTGGAAATCCCTTATTTTAAAGGATTACAAACTAGACATTACATCCCGTGCAACTGCTAAAGTCTGTTCAATGTCTTCTTCTGTATGAGCAAAAGATGTAAACCCAGCTTCAAATTGAGAGGGTGCTAAGTAAACACCACGCTCTAACATCCCGCGATGGAAGCGTCCGAATTTGGCTGTATCAGACTTTTTCGCATCTTCGTAGTTATGAACTGGGCCAGGCGTAAAGAATAAACCGAACATGGCGCTGATTTGACCGCCGCAAGCTGCATGACCAGCTTCTTTAGCAATTTGCAGCAAACCATCTGCTAGCTTTTTAGTAATTCGCTCAAGAGACTCGTAAGTACCTGGCTTTTGCAGCAATTCTAAAGTCTTAATCCCAGCAGTCATCGCCAAAGGATTACCAGAAAGAGTCCCAGCTTGATACACGGGGCCGGCGGGCGCAACCATTGACATAATATCTCGGCGACCACCATAAGCCCCTACTGGCAAACCACCACCAATCACCTTACCCAAGGTTGTTAAATCGGGAGTGACGCCAAATTTTTCTTGAGCGCCACCGTAAGCAATGCGGAAACCTGTCATCACTTCGTCAAATACCAACAACGCTCCATATTCGTGAGTTAGTTCCCGTAACCCTTCTAAAAAGCCAGCATCAGGTGCGATAAATCCAGCATTGCCGACGACTGGCTCAAGAATGACACCAGCAATCTCGTCGCGATTTTCTTCAAATAAAGCTTTGACTGCTTCTAAGTCATTGAAAGGTGCAGTAAGAGTACTGCTAGTTGCTGCTTTAGGAACTCCCGGTGAGTCTGGCAAGCCAAGTGTGGCAACACCAGAACCCGCTTTCACTAGAAACGTATCGGCGTGTCCGTGGTAGCAGCCTTCAAATTTAATGATTTTGTCTCGGTTGGTGAAAGCCCGCATCAGCCGCAAAACTCCCATACAGGCTTCAGTTCCAGAGTTGACAAATCTGACCATTTCGATGCTAGGAACGGCATCGATGACCATTTCTGCCAAAACATTTTCTAGGACTGAGGGTGCGCCGAAACTGGTGCCTTTTTCTAAAGCTTCATGCAATGCTGCAATGACTTCTGGATGAGCATGACCACAAATAGCTGGGCCCCAAGTGCCTACATAGTCTATGTATTTATTGCCATCTACATCCCAAATATACGCGCCTTTGACACGATCGAAAACGATGGGTTGTCCGCCCACAGATTTAAAAGCACGAACTGGAGAACTGACTCCTCCGGGCATAAGATTTTGAGCGGCGGCGAAGACTTCTTGTGATTTTGTTGTTTTAATTGTGGTATTTACCAAAGTTCTCTCCTAACAGTGGGCAATAAAACGCTCTATCTTAGGATAAAGTCAAACACTGCTTAGAATTTCTATCCTATAAAATTAGCGGAACCAAAAAAATAACATTATGTTATGCAAGTCGAGTGAAGACTTGCCTTGAGATATTTAATTCAAAAAAACATATCGGCTGTCCTATTTTGAATGGTATCGTGAATCCATAAATTATTCTCATGAGAGCAAACTAGCTGGTATGTCTTCTTACGATTCGCGATCGCTGCATTACACTATCCCGGTTGAGAAAATTCGCTACGATGAACGGGGTCTAGTGCCTGCAATTGTCCAAGACTATCTAGATGGTACTGTCCTGATGATGGCGTGGATGAATCAGGAGTCGTTACAAAAGACTTTAGAAACTGAAGAAACTTGGTTTTGGAGCCGTTCCCGGCAAGAATTGTGGCACAAGGGGGCGACTTCTGGACATATCCAAAAAGTGCAGAGTATCCGTTATGACTGTGATAGTGATGCGCTGCTCATCGGGGTAGAACAATTAGGAGATGTTGCCTGTCATACTGGAGAGCGCAGTTGTTTTCACCAAATAGAAGGAAAAATTGCTTCCCCTCCAGGTGATACATTGTCACAATTGTTTCAAATAATATGCGCTCGCCGCGATAATCCTACTGAAAGTTCTTACACTTGTAAACTATTTGCAGGTGGCGATAACAAAATTTTAAAAAAGATTGGTGAGGAAACCGCTGAGGTGGTAATGGCTTTTAAGGATGATGAAGCAGATGCGATCGCAGGTGAAGTGGCTGATTTGCTATATCATACTTTGGTTGCCTTAGCTCACCATCAAGTGGATTTAAAATCGGTATATCGCAAGCTCCAAGAACGCCGCCAATAGAGTCAAAAAACAGGTTATGTTACTCAGCCAAAATTCGATTGAGATACTGTAAAATTACCACAGCGATCGCTACACTGAAGATGAAGCCTAGCCAGTAACTATTAGTAATAATTTGTGGTTGGTCTAATGCCCATCCACCCAAAGGATGACCAATAAAAGAGCCAACAGCCCAGCATAAAGCGTTGATAGAAAAATACACGCCGCGTTGATTTTCCGGGGCTAACTCAGTCACTAAAGAGGCAGCAGATGGGGTATAGGAAACAATTGCCACAGCAAATACTCCCAATGCCAATGTTACCCAAAGCAGATGATGAGATGGGGCTATGCCGCTAACCCAAATCAGTCCGAAACCAATTGCCCAGAAAATGGCGGAAACAGTTAGTGCAAGTGTGTGAGAGCATCGTTTTAAGATGCTGGTGACAGGCAACTGACAAATAATTGCGAACACCAAATGCCAAGCAAATAGTCCGCTAATGGTAGTTTCAGTAAATCCCTTGACGGTACTTTCGACAAGGACAAAATTTTTGAAGTAAAGCGGCAGTGTACTGTGGATTTGAGAAATATAGATTGTAAAGAATATATTAACTGCGATGTAGACCAGGAAACGCCAATCTCTTAATACTGCCATCCAAGCAGCAAAAAGTTCTGTCTTTTCAGGTTCCTTTATCTGCTGTTGTTCGGTTTCATTAATCCCTACATAGACAACTCCAAAAAATGCCATAAAAGAGATGGCATCAATCACAAATAGCCAGCGATAACTCCCAATTATCGCGATCAAAAACCCAGCCAGCACAATTCCGATCGCTAACCCCAGATTATCAGCTAGTCGAGCGATCGCAAAAGTTTCCCGGCGATTGTCAATTTGGCTAGCGTCAGCAACCACAGCTTCAGCCGCAGGCCAATAGAAACCTATCCCTAAACCGCTAATCAAGCTACCGATTACCAAAGAACTGAAATTATCGGTTGCAGCTAAAACTAGAGAAGCAATTGCTGAAATCGCCGTCGCTAGCAACAAAGTACGCCGGCGTCCCCAATATTCAGAATCAGCCAAAGAACCACCCGCAATCCGCCCTACGATGCCGGAAATCGAGGCGCTACCCAAGGCTACCCCAACACTGGTTGCAGATAAACCAAGTTGATTGACAAAAAAGATGGGGGCGTAAAACAGGGTACAGCCGGTACCAACTTCCGAGAGAAATCTACCAATTGCGAAAACCCAGACCTGGGGATGTATCGAGGGCAACCACGATGATAACTGAGATTGAGAAGCTAATTTCATGAGTTTAAATGTCATAACTTGATGACATTTTTGTAATTCTTATCATTGGTTACTATTTTCCTCACTGATTCCACAGGGTTTCCACAGGGATTTTAGCAGTTTTCCACAGGTGCTATACGAGCTAATAGGCTTCTTGCTGTCTAACTGGGGATTGTTGATTACAAGTAGGAAAGAAGTTTAAGGACTGAGTTTTTATGAAGTAAAGTAACAAAAAATCGGCTTAAATCCTGATTCTTTCGTTCGCATTTATTTTTTATACCATCGTTTTTAACATTTCGCAGCATTGACAAACCCACCCCCTCTTGGCGCACAATGATGCGGCTTGCTTTTATAATTCCGTTCAACCGCTGGCATCAAATGTGTAAAATATATTACTACTAGATGTAAGCGCAGATTGTCGGGATAGCGAAAGAGCGTGTAAAGCCGTAAACCGCTTTACCGCAAGCAACTTGTCCCTCTTGATTATCCTCATAGGAGGAAAATCTCATGAAATCAACGGTTAGTATCTTTACAGAAATTCCTGAAACACTCCACGAATCCTTAAAAAACTACTTAGAAACCCATCCCGATTGGGATGAAAACAGAGTACTAACGGCGGCACTATCATTGTTTTTACTCCAAAATGGAGATAGCGATCGCCGTGCTGCTCGAGTCTATCTGGAAACTTTGTTCCATCACTCCACAGTAGAAATGCCCTGTACCGACTCACCAGCAACAGCTAATTTACTAGACACCCCATAGCTACTGGTATAAAGGGCCTTATTCCCCTATTTATTAATGGGGCACGGCATACCGTGCCCCATTAACGGGATTTTCAACTGATAGCGATCGGCAATATTACAATAAAAAAGATCGGTAGATTCCGATCCATAAAAAAGTTCTAATAGTTTCTTTTATTGCCAAAAGTAGTTGCTAATAGAGCGCAATTTACCTTTGTTCTCAGTCTCCAACTGGAAATATCTATTTTGAGGCTGCCGCTTCCCTGACTTACGGCAGCATTTCCAGACAGAGGCTATAAACGGGCTTTTAATGGGACTTTAGCTTCATTTGACTACCAATGCACAGCTATGTACCCTATGAACTCCAATCTCAGCACCGTTATATCTACCAAAACGGTTACATACCAAGAAATATTTTCCAGTGGACTTTCTCCCCTGTTTACTATCTTAAATAGATAGATAAATAAATATCTCAAATCACTGTTTGGCGTGTATTTGAGGAATATCTACTTATTTTGATTATCTAAATTTGTCTGTTACTAAAACTAAGAAAATTCACCAACCACTACCCCAAGAGTCAACAGTCAAGAGTTAAAAAACTCTAGACTATAAACTCAGGACTTGCCTTCCAACTGCTGGGGGTGAGCAGCAGATTCAAACTTATAGCCTACGCCACGTACAGTTTGAATTAATGCTGGCTGACTAGCATCAATTTCAATCTTCTTGCGAATTTGGCCGATATGAACATCTACAACCCGCTGGTCGCCGACATATTCATAATCCCACACCTCTTGGATTAGCTCTGCACGCCGCCAAACTCGGCCTGGATGACTAGCTAAAAAATGCAACAAGTCAAATTCCAGAGCAGTTAAGGGTACTGGTTGGTTATTAAGTGCTACCTCCCGTCGCACTGGATCGATCATAAGTTTTTCAAATACCAAGCGTTTCTGCTCGGCCGTAGTTATCACTCGCTGACGCCTCAAAATAGCTCCAACTCTAACTTCTAGCTCTCCTAGTCCAAAAGGCTTGGTGAGATAGTCGTCAGCACCTTTAGCAAAGCCGCGAATTTTATCAGCTTCGTCAGCACGGCTAGTCAACATCAAAACAAAAACACCATTACGACTTTGCATCTCTTGGCAGAGGTTAAACCCTGTGACATCTGGTAGATTCACATCTAGAATCACCAAATCAGGGTTAAATTGCTCAAATAGATTTAAGGCTGTCTTTCCGTCTTCGGCAGCCTCCACCTGATAGTTCTGTTTAATCAAAAAGCGTTGGATTAAATTCCGAACCGCAGGGTCGTCGTCAACTACAAGAATCTTGGCGGGAGCCATGACCATTACTTTGCACAAAAATTCGTAAGATTAACAAGAGAGTTGCGTAAAAACGCAGTTGCCACTTTAGGACTAACTAAGAATCTACATGGCTACGGTATAACAATCCCGATTATTCTAAAATAAATACTCTAATCAGGATTGTGGGCAATGAGAAGGCGAAACTTCTGTTAGCCAACAGTATATAAGCGCTCTGACTTGAACTGCAACCGTTCTTGATAGCAAGACACCTTCTCGATCCCAGTTAGCTGGTAACTTAAAACGTTTCAATTTTAAATCGATATGTGGATATATACCACAAGCGATTATTCAGTATAATTAAAAAAAAACTCTTTTAGGGCACAGTAAGTTGCCAAATTTGAAACATTAAAGTTGATTTTTTCATAAAAACCATGACTTTTAGGTACTCTCCGTTCAAATTCTAGATTAGAGCCAGAATTAGACAACGACATGAGGGTATACACGGAGTTATAGCGATATGTTAAAGTGACTATAGTTGAAATTACAAAGTCGATCAAACTAACCCGTGCTACTATCCTGGTAGGGCATATAAATAGGTCGAGACTTTAGTTTCGATCGAAATAAAACCTAAAATTGTTTTTTATTCGATAAAAGACTGCCGCTGATTGAGGCTGAAGTAACAAACTCCCATGAGCGATCAAAATCCCTACGAAAAACTTGGGGTATCAGAAGAGGCTAGCTTCGATGAAATTCAGGATGCTCGTAATCGCCTATTCGATCAACATAATGGCGACGCCAAGCATTTAGAAGTTATTGAGGCGGCTTACGATGCGATTTTAATGGATCGCTTACGGATGCGCCAGGAAGGTAAAATCAAAGTCCCTGAGCGGATACGGTTTCCAGAGTTGCGAGTGCCATCGCCTCCTAAAGAAAGTCCAACCCCTCGCGAGCAGTCACCCGCATGGCTGCAACGGATGCTGGATCAGCCAACACCTGCGGATATACTCTTACCAGGAGCTTGGTTTCTCGGTTTGAGTTCTATTAGCCTGTTCTATCCAGAGGGAGGCGATCAAGTTTTGCAGTTAGCATTGGTGGTTGGCGTAGGCACTAGTATTTACTTTCTTAATCGCAAGGAAGGCAAATTTGGCCGAGCAGTTTTGTTCACCCTGGTCAGTTTAATAATTGGCCTAATCGTTGGGGGACTAATTGCTAGCTGGCTTTTACCACAAATATCATTTATCAGTCTGGAAACGAATCAGTTCTCTACTGTAGTGACGTTTATATTGTTGTGGTTAGTTAGTAGTTTTCTACGTTAAACCACTGCCGTAAGCAGGTTTTGATAAAGAAGACATGGTTTATGTGTGTTCTTCTAAGATAAAAAGTTAGGAGTCAGAATACCTATTCTGACTCCTATTTTAATTTGCAACTCGAATGCTGATTAATTGAATATGTTGCAGGTACAGAGCCTTTTAGACAAGGTGTTAAGCTTTTAAAACTAAATCTACAGCAGCGCTAAAATCCTGAACAATTAAGTCGGGGTGGTAAAGTTCTAATTGGGTGCGATCGCGAATCCCGGATTCCACAGCCATTACCTTAATACTATAATTTTTCGCAGCGGTGATGTCGGCTTCCGTATCGCCTACCATCCAGGTATCAGCTGCGGGGGGCAGTTCTTCTAAAGCCCTAGCCATCAACAAGGGCTTATCTTCAATATCGCGAGTTTTAACGTAGTCGTTAGTCAAGCAAAAACAACGATTTTCTGGGAAAAATCTCCCTAAATCGTGTTTTTGGAAGGCATAATCTAGTTCCCGAAACCGGCGCATAGTCATAACTGCTAAATCAATTCCAGCTTGTTGAATTTTTAGCAGTGCATCCACAGCACCAGGCGCGAGGGTGTCATAGTCAAAGTAGGGTTCTGTATGCACAGTTTGTCGTCGCAGCTGGGCAAATTCTTGGGCTTGGGCTTCGTCTAACCCGGAATTTAAGGCGATTTGTTTTTCGGGAACACGCGATCGCTTTAACTGCCAAAATTCCGCTTTCGGAAGTTCTTGCACTACTTGATCTGGGCGACGGGTTTTATCTAAGCAGAATTGATAAACACGGTAGTACCGTTCGGAAACATCAATAATTGGGCCGTCGAAGTCAGTAATAAGTCTTAGCATCGGCGGTAAAAGTTAATTTTTATTAAGTTTATCTCAGATGTATGGCTATTTTTTGAGGGTATCAAGTCTAGCTAAAGGTTTTTTGTAAACTATTTTTAAGAAAGTATCGACAATTACCTCATTGCAGCGTACCGCGTTTAATTTGTTCGCTTTCAATGGCTTCAAATAAGGCGCGAAAATTACCTTCGCCAAAACCTTGAGCTTGGTAACGACGTTCAATAAACTCAAAGAAAAATGTCGGCTGTTCAAAAATGGGCTGGGTGAAAATTTGTAGTAATAAGGGTGCAGTATTTCCTCCGTCTAAAGGAGTATATTCTTGCCAGTCCACGAGAATTTCCTGTTGAGCGATCGCTTCTAATTCTAGAGGTGATAGCGTGAGTCCTGGTCGCTGTTTGAGTTGTGAGTAGTAGGTTTGGGGAACCGAGAGTAAGGATAAACCACTGGCACGAAATTTCGCGATCGCACTCACAAGATTAGTCGTCCGCAAGGCAATATGTTGAATTCCTGGCCCCCGATTGACATCTAGAAATTCCTGAATTTGAGAATTCTTGGAAGCCGGTTCATTAATTGGCAATTGAACGCTACCGTTACGCGAAACCATCACCTGGCTGTGTAAAGCAGAGTGATTGGTTTTAATTTTAAATGTTTGCTGGGGTTGAAAATCTAAGATATTTTCGTACCAAGCGACGGCACGATCTAATTCACCAACAGCCACGTTTAGCACTATGTGATCTATGGCAGTAATAGTGTTGTCATTTGTGATTTGTCCTACCCTGCGGGAAGCCGCAGAAGCGTCTATGTCATTAGTCATTTGTCCTTTCTCAAAAACCAATGACCTTTCTATCAACGTATGAGTCAATCCACCCCAGGCGGCAATTTTGCCACATTTGATGAACGCCGTACCTACCTGGCGTTCCTGGATGGGTTGTAGGATTGTAGCACCGTGCATTTGAGCTAGTGCGATCGCGCCTTCGACATCTTCGACAGCAAAAGCGACATCTGCCACACCAGGTGGATAGTGACGCAGAAATTCAGCTACTGGACTTGTGGGTAACAGTGGTGAAGACAGAAAAAAGCAAACAGTACCACTTTTTACCACTTCTGTACAAGTGTGAAATGAACTGCTGCGATCGTCGGTTACTGCTTGAAAACCAAGATGGCGTACAAACCAATCTCGCCAAACTTTGGCGTCTTCTACATAGAAATGAACGCGATCAATTTTCATAAATATTGAAAATCAAGCATAACAGTTTATATATCTGTAAATTTTGCCTTTTTTGCTAGATTTTCACTTCTTTCCTAAGCAAGAATTATGTAAGCATACTCCCCTTTTAAAAGAATAAATGACTATCAGGTTGAATGTTAATTTCCATTGGCACAGCCTGCGGTTCGGCAGAAAGAGCAAAGAAAATCGCATTGGCAGCAGTTTCAGGACTAAGCATTTTCTTTCGGTCTACTTTTAGGTTGACGTTATCCCAAAAAGGAGAATCTACCCCACCAAAGTAGAATAGCGTGAACTTGATACCAAAACGCTTGAGTTCTTCTGCCATGCACTTGCTAAAACCGACAACACCAAACTTAGAAGCCGAATAAGCCGCTGCCATCCCCATCGAATGCTTGCCCAGAATTCCTACGATATTACAGATGTGACCAGACTTGCGCTTTTGCATCTCTTCAGCAGCCGCCTGAGTGGTGTAAAAGCTACCTTTTAAGTTGACATCTAACATCTTGTCTAAATCAGCAGGTTCTAGGCTGTTGTAGGGCTTGAGTATACCAGCGCCAGCTGCATTCACTAAAATATCAATTTGACCAAACTCAGCGATGGTTTTTTCTATCAAAGTATCTACCTGTTGGGGGTCAGTAATATCGGTGGGAACAGTCAAAACTTGTCCTGGTAAATCAGCAGCCAATGTGGTTAAACGAACTGTATCTCTCGCAGCCAGTACCAACCGGACTCCGGTAGGCGCAAGTTTTTGTGTTAAAGCTGAACCAATACCACCAGTAGCACCGACAATAACAACAACTTTATTCTGCATCGTATTATTTACATTTCTTTACATCTTTGTACATAATACTGAATTATAGGCTCAGGTTATACGTAGACATCTAAAAAGTATCTATTCGGAGAATAGCGGCATTACCTCATATTCCTTGCCATTCATTTTTAATGTAAACGTGGGAGATGATTTTAGATATTTGGTAAAATTGGAACCTAACTTTAATTTTTTAATAATTGAATTAGGAGATTCTCCGGTTATTCTCCGTAACTCTGAGCCTAGTTTGGACACAGACACTTGAGTTTGGGGAGACTTTGTTTGTATATCTTGAATAATTTTTAATAATAATTTATCTAATGTTTTTTCATTAGGGATTTCCGCAGGTTCTTCTTGAATTAATTGTGCAGATAAATTATTTATAATCGGGGTAATTTCTTCAATCTCTGGTTGCTTATGATGAGATTTATTATTGATATTGGATCTTTCTTGAAACAAACTTGCAATCGTTGTTAACCTGTGTAATCGAGTATTGATTGAATCTTGTTCATTTTTAATTAAATCTTGAATTTGCTCAACCACTTTTTCTAAAGATAGAACTTCTGTTGCCATTGCTAAAGAATAATGAGTGAATTTGCCAGTATTCCGGTTTTCTATATGCAAAGTTTGCCCTTGTCTACGTACCCAATAGACAATTAATCCTTGGTTTTGGAGTTCATTACAGAGGTGACTTAAAATCCCATCGCTAGAACAGACTAATATTTCTTTAACGGTTGGATAAGAACGTACAATACAAGCACCGAAAGCAATCATTTTTGCATCAGCACTATCCTTACCTTCTGGCACATGGACAAGTTGATAGCCACGGTTATATAGTTCAATATCTTGCTTTCCAATACTTGGATTTTTCCAGTTAGCAAATGCCATTTTAAATTGGAGAGGATACTTACAGACACTAGCTAAAAATAATTCTGAATTAATATCTAATTTTAAGTTTTCTGCATCCAAAAGTAGAAGTGATATTCCTGTATCTAATTGATATTTTATTTCAGCTTTTGGTTGAATTTTTTGGATAAATTGGCTCAAAGCAGCAGATTCTAACCAACTAGGCGATAATATTGTTTGCAGCAGTTGTTCAGCTAATGTCAAACTAAAAGAACTAAGGCTTTTTTCTGTGATTTCTTCTTCGGGCAGGTTTTTTAATAAAGAAAGTTCCGTCGTTTCAGCCGTAGATACTTTAGTATATCCGTTGCTGTTAGCAAGCAAGTCAGTTTCTAAGGAACGAGAGAATGCAGATTCTAGGAATTGTTTACCACAATTTTTGCAGAGGTAATTCTGCTTGTCATTCCGACGACCATTTTTACGATATGAAGTAGATTCGCACCGAGGACATTTCATTTTATGATTTAGGTGGTTTAGAGAAGATACTTTCCTCTAAATATAGAGTATAAAAACAGACTGTCAATATCAGTCTGCATTGCCTAAGACAAGAAAAACTCAAAGCAAGCAGAAATTAAATTCAATCTTAATTTCCACTTGCACTATGTCATATACTTCTAAATCGCTAGAGTGAAACGCTTTAACTGACGCGGGCGAAAATGTAGTCGCGGGTGCGAAAATCCACAGGGTTAGTAAATATTTTATTTGTAGTACCAAATTCAACCATTTGAGTAATACGATTTTCATTACTATGAAAGAAAGCCGTAAAATCAGATAGGCGAGTAACTTGCTGCATATTGTGAGTAACAATCACAATTGTTAACTCAGAGCGCAAATTATGGATCAAATTCTCGATTTTCATACTACCCATAGGATCGAGACCTGAACAAGGCTCATCCATTAATAGAACGTTCGGTTTGACCGCTAAAGCACGGGCAATACATAATCTTTGTTGTTGACCACCAGAAAGCTCTAAAGCAGATTTGTGTAGTTTATTTTTCACTTCATCCCAAAGTTCGGCAGCTTTGATGGCAGATTCAACAATTCCATCTAATTCTACTTTCGGATGCCATCCAACTAACTTCACCCCATAAGCAACATTATCGTAAACGCTCATGGGAAAAAGATTTGGCTTGGGAAAAACCATATTAACTTGGCGGCGTAAGCGATTGATGTTAACGCGACGCTCATAAATACTCTGCCCAAAAAATTCTACTTTTCCTTCAACCCTTACTTCTGCCTCTAATTCACTCATGCGATTTAACGATTTAAGAAAAGTAGACTTCCCACAACCACTAGAACCAATAATTGCCGTGACTTTGTTTTGGTAAATATCCATTGACACGCCTTCAACTATCTTTTGAGTGTCGTAAGAGAAGCTGAAGTTTTTGACTCTGATGGCTGGAATTAGTTTACTCATATTCCTAAAACGTGTGAAACAAAACCTGACTAGGTAAAGTAGTACAAATTAGCGCCGCTGTTTCACTATGTTACCCCCAAAAGAAGATATTCATGGAAATTACGTAGCCATGCAGTAGCTATACAGCAGATAAACTGTTAGTCGATACTTATATTAAAGTTATGCCTCAACATTTATCTTTTACAAACTTTTTATACCCACCTTTCACACCTTAACTATTGAACAAGGATTAGGTCTTGTTCGATTTAAAATAGCTATGTAGAAATCAAAATACGAATATTATATACTCCTCATGGGTAGTAAGGAGTTAATTTATTTATAAAAATAAATTAGTAACTTTTTTCAACTACACTTTATAAGTATCTTTTAGTGCAAGATAGCTCGACAAAAATCAATAAGTCACGCTAGAACGTACCTTAACCGAAACGCCCTGAAATGTAGTCGCGGGTGCGAGGATCGAGTGGATTGTTAAATATTTGCTCTGTAGCGCCAAATTCAACCATTTGACCAATCCGACTTTCATCGGTGCTAAAGAAAGCCGTAAAATCAGAAACGCGAGCGGCTTGCTGCATATTATGGGTAACGATCGCAATTGTCAACTCAGACTGTAAGCTATGAAGTAGTTCCTCAACTTTCATGGTGGCGATGGGGTCAAGAGCCGAGCAAGGCTCATCCATTAGCAAAACTTTTGGCTTGACTGCTAAAGCACGGGCAATACATAATCTTTGTTGCTGACCGCCAGAAAGCCCTAAAGCTGATTTATCGAGCTTATCTTTGACTTCATCCCAAAGAGCAGCACTTTTGAGGGCTGATTCGACAATCTCATCTAATTCTAATTTTGAATGCCTACCTGCTATTCTCATCCCGTAGGCAACATTTTCGTAAATGCTTATCCCAAAAGGATTCGGTTTTTGAAACACCATACCAATTTGGCGGCGTAACCGATTGATGTTGACACGACGATCGTAAATATTCTGACCAAAAAATTCTACATCTCCTTCAACTTTGACAGGCCCTTCTAATTCGCTAATGCGATTAAGAATTTTGATGAAGGTAGATTTACCACAACCACTAGGGCCAATAATTGCAGTTACTTGGTTCTGATAAATATCTATTGATACCTTTTCAATAGCTTTTGTTGTCCCATAGTAAAAGCTGATGTTTTTAACTTTGATAGCTGGAATTAGGTTACTCATGCTTGCCCAAGGTGCGAAAGAAAAATTGATAAAAATAGGATTCAGGAACCAGGATAAATATTATATAATTCTCATTTGATTTTTCTTTGCCTAATAACTAAGCGAGAAAGAATACTGACAGATAAAATTAAGCCGAGTAGAACTATAGAAGTAGTCCAGACCAATTGACTTTTCTGTGGATCGGGGTCGTTGTAGAGGTTAAAAATCAATACTGGTAAAGAAGCTGTAGGACTTAACAATCCTTCTGACCAATCTAAACTAAATAAAGCGGTAAAAATTAAGGGTGCTGTTTCACCAGCCGCACGAGCTACAGCTAATAAAATACCTGTAGTAATTCCGGGGATTGCAGTAGTTACAACAATGCGAAAAGTTGTTTGGAAGCGAGTTCCACCTAAAGCAGCAGAGGCGAGGCGTTGAGATGTAGGAATCAGTTTTAAGGATTCTTCTGTTGTCAGTATAATTACAGGTAGCATAATCACGGCTAAAGCAAAACCACCTGCGATCGCACTAAATCCTTTAGTGACCAAAACTATTACACCATAAGCAAACACGCCGACAACAATTGAAGGTACGCCTGTAAGAATGCTGGTGACAAAGCGAACAATACTAGCAACTGGGTTAGTTTGACTAAATTCTGCTAAGAAAATTCCTGTCATGATTCCTGTGGGAATGCTTAAAATAGCACCAATTACCACCATAATTATGGTTCCCAAGATAGCATTGCCAAAGCCATTATCAATAACTGCTTTGACAAACATTTCTGATTTAAGTCCAGATATTCCCCGAATAAAAATTTCCCACAAAATTGATAATAAAGGAATAAGTACTAGACCTGTAAGACCAAAGGCGATCGCATTCATTGCATAGGTAAATATTACCCGCTTTCTTGGCAGAGGACTGCATAATTCTGCCGCCAAAGATTCATCTTTTTCTGACTGAATGTAACCACTCATAAGTTTGACAAATTTTTATTGATAAATGTCTTGTTAACTGAGGTATTTGTAGGAATTTAAAAATAAGATAGTGTTATTTATTTTTTCTGCCAACCCACTTCACTAAGATGACAGCGCCAATATTTACAGCTAAAATCAACCCAAACAAAATCAATGCTAAATAGCTTAAAGCACCTATATGCAAACCCGGTTCAGCTTCGGCAAATTCATTAGCTAATACAGAGGGAATTGTATAAGCTGGATCGAGTAAAGAAGCGCTGATTTGAGCAGAGTTACCAATCACCATAGTAACGGCCATTGTTTCACCCAAAGCTCGTCCTAAAGCAAGCATTGCTGCACTTACTATTCCAGAAAATCCAGATGGTAGCAAGACTCGAAAAATTGTTTCCCAACGAGTGCCACCCAAAGCCATAGATGCAGAACGTAATTCTTTAGGGATAGCCATTAAGACATCACGACTAATTGCTGCCATTGTGGGCAAAATCATGATGGCGAGAATAATTCCAGCAGTCAACATATTAGTCCCAGAAGGATCTTCTGTATTAAACAGTGGTATCCATTTAAAAGTACTGGCTAACCACTTTTGTAGAGGTTCTAGAACTGGAATAAAGACAAAAATCGCCCATAAACCAATAATTACACTAGGAATTGCAGCAATTAATTCAACAACAAATGCTAGGGTGATTCGCAGCGATGTAGGTAAAAAATTTTCACTTGTGACCAAGGCTACTGCAATTCCCACAGGGACAGCAAATAAAATAGCGATCGCACTACTTACTAAAGTTCCATAAATATAGGGTAATGCACCAAAAATCTGATTACCTGTATCCCAATCTTGTCCCCACAAAAACCCCATTCCAAACTGCTTAATGGCTGGTAGAGCTTCGTGTAAAATTACCCAACTCATTAACAATAGTATTGCAACAGTAATCACAGCAAAAAAGTATACTAGCCGTGTAAAACCTTGGTCAAACCAGAAATTTGTGCCGCTAGTAGTAGTTAGATTGAAATTTTCATCACCTAGATTTGATTTCTCTGATAAATTTGCCATTACAAATCAATAAAATAGTTTTTTCTTACTATTAGAGCGAGTTATTAACTCAGTCTGTCATTCGTCATTAATCATTTGTCCTTTGTTATTTGCAATTACAAAGGACAAATGAGCAAGGACGACCATAAAAAAAGTTTTCACAATCTCATTTAGGATTGCTATATTCAAAGCATCCTTCCCTTTTTAAGGGAATTGGGAAATCTCTTGTACATAATTTCTAAAAATTACAAATTAAGGCTTGACAGAGCTATTCACTGTCTGAAGCACTCGATTTGCTACATCAGATGGAATTTTGGTGTAGTTCAGATCGTCGTTATACTGTTGACCGTCTTTCAATACCCAATTAATCCATTTCTTAATTGCATCAGCTTTAGCAGCATTAGCATACTGTTTGTAAACCATCATCCAAGTAAGACCGACAATGGGATAACCTTGTCCTGGATCTCCTATAAAAACGCGGTAGTTGTTTGGAAAAGTGACAGTTGATAAAGCTGCATTTGCAGATTCTAAAGAAGGAGCAACAAATTCTCCGTTCTTATTTTGTACCAGTGCTGATTTCAGATTATTTTTGACAGCGTAGCTATATTCTACATAACCAATAGAACCAGGAGTCCGAGCTACTATAGCAGCTACACCTGGATTTCCTTTGCCTTTGAGGACGTTTGGCAGATTCCATTTTGGAGCAGTGTTAGTTCCAACTCTGCCTTTAAAATAACCGCTGATGGCACTTAAGTGATTTGTAAAAATGAAAGTTGTACCGCTACCATCGGCACGAACAGCAAATTTAATTGTTTGATTTGGTAGATTAGCGCCTGGATTATCAGCTTTAATTTTCGCGTCATTCCATTTGGTAATTTGACCTGAATAAATTGCTGGTAGTGTAGCGCGGGATAATTTGAGATTGTTAACGCCTGGAAGATTGTAAACAACAGAAACAGCACCGCCTGCTGTAGGTACTAAAATTGCACCATTCTTGACTTTAGCAATTTCATCATCTTTCATTGCAGCATCACTACCACCAAAGTCAACGGTTCCAGCGATGACTTGACGAATACCACCACCACTACCAATTGCTTGGTAGTTAATTTTCAAGTCTGGATATTTCTTCTTCACTTCACGAGCATAGCGTTCGTAAAGCGGAGCTGGGAAAGTTGCTCCTGCACCATTGAGAGTTTCAGCTTGTGCGATCGCACCAAAAAATGGACTAAGTGCAACAGAAGTTGTCACCATTGAAGTAGCAACGATACGATTCAATATGGCTGTCGAAAAAATCATATTACCTCTAATTAAAGGAATATTTTACTGCTGTAATTCCAGTCTTAAACAGGCTACATTTTGTATGGTTAAACCTTATTTAACAATTGATAAGCAATAAATTAAGATATGTTTAAATATTGAATTAAAAGATTTTTGCTTATTGATTTTGATTGACTAAATTATTTGATTAAAAATTAATAAAAATTTAAATTAAAATTTAAATAATTAAAATTGAGTAAATCACGCAATCTAAAAATTTTCACTTCAGTAAAAAAGAGATAAACACAGATGTTTATCGGTGAATCTCTGGAATTGCACATCTAAACAGACTCAGGATCTTGTCCCTGATAATATCGCTCTTCTTGAGAAGGATGTTTTCCGTGGCAAGCATAAACACTATAGCCGTCAGCAAATTGAAGAGCAGCTTCCCCTTCAGGATGAAGCATATTTTCTTCGTCAAAAGACAACTTGCAAGGGCGATCGCAGACTATACAAACCTTTTCAAATTGGAATATAAAACCACAATGCTGCATTAAATCTTGAAGTACATTCCATTTTTTCTTATCGTGTTGAAGATTAAGAACTGAGATACAAAAATCTAGCATACAACCCCAAATTGCCCATTCTGCTGGTCTAGTCAGGTTGTTTGTAAAGTATAAAATATCAGTAAATTCAAGTTCAAGCTTGTCGAGATCGGCAATTAGTTGATGTTTAAGACATCTTTCTGTATACGGAAAGTATGAAACTAGTGGATGACTCTCAGTTGAGTAGTACGGAAATTCAGGGTGTTGAACTTGGTTCCGCAATCTGATATAGAGATGCTTGTCAAGTTGTTGCGTTATTCCATGTAAAAGGTGATCTATTACTCTTTTACCGAATTTCATGTGGATATCGCGCCCTAGATATGCCTTAAAGTTCTCAATAGTAAGAATCTTCTCAATTGCGGTCATCGGACTGCTATAGAATAATATCTTAGGTTCGGGATAATCACTCACCGCATAAGCAGCTTTGATTACTCCTATCGCTTTTGCTTGCTCAATTGGTTCAGTTGATACTTGTATCGATCGCCATTTTTCTCTGTAGAAAGGAAGCATCGCTTCTTGTTCGTCAGATAGTTCGGTGATGATGCGTTTTGGCATATCATTTGTGCGTCTTGGCATATTTCAGTGCATATTCTAAAATATTTTTTCAATTTACTAATCCGTCGTTAACTCAATTATTTAATGTTCGCTTGCGGCTACAATACATTACCAAAAGTATAAATAATCCTATTCCTGCCAAATATTTAATCGGCTCAGATACGCTGGGATTAGGGGAGAAAAAGCCTTCGATCGCACCAGCAAGAATTAACATTGGTACAATCCCAAATACTAGCTGCACTGCCTGATATCCATAAAATTTCAGTGCATCTCCACGGCGATATTTACCAGGAAATAAAATTGCTCTTGCTAATAAAAATCCCGCACCCCCAGCAAAAAAGATTGCAGGTAACTCCAAAGAACCATGCGGAAATACAAAGGCCCAAAAAGGATAAGCCAGATTATTTTGACCGACTAAAGTACTAACAGCACCAATTAATAAACCATTAAATACCATCAAATAGGCTGTGTATGCTCCACCTGTCATACCACCAGCAACAGCCCCAAAAGACACCGACAAATTATTGATTGCGATGCCGCTGGATGCCAAAGGTTCAACACCAACAATTGAACCCATCCATAATTTATGCTCATCTCGCACTTTGGTAATCAAGCTTTCAGGTACAATCAAAGGCATAAAGCTGGGGTTTTG
The DNA here is from genome assembly GCF_034530975.2 of Nostoc sp. DedQUE07. Taxonomy (NCBI): domain Bacteria; kingdom Bacillati; phylum Cyanobacteriota; class Cyanophyceae; order Nostocales; family Nostocaceae; genus Nostoc; species Nostoc sp. DedQUE07. Next base: position 153,794 of record NZ_JAVRCC020000011.1, read on the forward strand.
CCAAGAATACCACCAAGCCACTAGTGCGCCTAGTAGAAATAGCGCCGTTGCCATAGCAATATATACAAATGTTTTCTGGACTACAGATGGTAATCCCCAACGATAAAATTCTAAGATTGCCTGCCATTCCTGCCGCCGCGAACCTTGGTAAATCTGCGTGTAAGCACGAGTTGTTAAAGATTGTAAACTTTGGATTAAAGTATTGCCGATTTGCTGAGCGCGGGCGCGTGCCAAATCTGCGGCTACGGAACGATACAAACTCGCTAACTCTCTAATTTCTGCTGCCCGTAAGGACTTTAACCCTTTTTTTTCTATCTGCCTTAATAAAGCATCCAAACGCTGCCAATTAGGTTCTCGTCGCGCAATCCAACGTTGAATATTCATGAATTTTGGGAACACTGAGTTTAACTTAGCTTAAGATAGCCTCAAATTGATCTCCGTAATTTCAAGGGAAATTTAGCATTATGTCTGAAAACTTTGGATCTTCCGGCCAGATACAACCACTGAGTATCGGTAACGTTGTCAGTGCTGCGGTACGGTTGTATCGTTCTCATTTGAAGACTTATCTTAACCTAGCTGCGATCGCGCACTTGTGGGTTCTAGTTCCTGTGTATGGTTGGGCAAAATATGCAGCCATCTCTGGACTAATTTCACGCTTGGCTTTTGGAGAATTGATTTACCAACCTGAAGGTGTTCAAACTGCCAGGAGCCATATTAATCCACGTCTTTGGTCATTTTTAAGAGTTGGTTTGCAAGTAGGTATATATTTACTGCTAATTTATATTGGATTAGCGATCGTGGGCGGTGTAGTGGCTAGCTTGATCGGAGTAGCATTAGGAGGAATATTAGGTACTTCAGGCGTTATAGTTATAACCACATTGGTAATAATTGTAACGGCAGGCATTATATTGTTAGGACTAACCTGGTTCTACTCCCGTTGGATAGTAGCTGAAGTGCCTTTAGCAGTTGAGGAAAATATCAATGGTGGCGAAAGTGTTGCCAGAAGTTGGGAGTTAACTAAAGCCTCAGTCTTTCGCATTCAAGGCATTGTTTTAGTTGCTTTTATCGTTACAATGCCGTTGGTGTTTGTATTAAACTATATACCTAGCTTATTCCTAATTAAACTTGAGCCTGGTACTGCTATTTACTCGATTGTGTATATTATTTCTGTGATTGGCAGCTTGATCGGTGGAGTTTTAGTCATGCCATTTTGGCAAGCACTAAAAGCTGTTTTATACTTGGACTTGCGTAGTCGGCGTGAAGGTCTAGGTTTGCAATTACGAGAACCTCCCTCGCAAGATTTTCGTTAACTCAACATCTTAATCCAACTCTATTAATTTTGAATTAGTTAAAATATGCGCTTTTTTAATCGCATCACATTCCAGACTCCAGAAAGTGTAGAGTTGGAATTCACTCTCGCGGGAATCGGTAATCGAGTTTTGGCACTCCTGATTGACTATACAGTGTTGGGTGTAACTTTGCTTCTGTTTGTCCTTACTTGGAGTGTCTTCTCGACACAGCTGTTAAATTTTGTTGAATATTTTTTTAAAAAATTAACAAATTTAGATATTTGGTTGTTAGCAATTTTCTTCATTATCGCCTTTGCAATTTACATCGGCTATTTTGTATTTTTTGAAACCTTATGGTTTGGGGAAACTCCTGGTAAACGGTTTGCCAAAATTCGTGTAGTTCGAGATGATGGTAGACTGATCGGGCTACAACAAGCAACACTACGTGCTTTACTGCGACCCTTTGATGAAACTTTGTTTATCGGTGCTTTTTTAATTATGTTGGGTAGCCGCGAAAAGCGCTTAGGTGATTTGGCTGCTGGCACAATTGTCATTCAAGCCCAAACACCGACTGCATCTGCAAGATTGATAATTTCGGAACAGGCAAAAGGACTTCATGAACAGTTAATCGAAATTGCTGATTTCTCGCAATTGATGCCAGATGATTTTGCTGTGATTCGTGAGTATTTACAGCGACGCGGTGCAATGTCGTTAAAGGCAAGAACCTCACTATCTCTAAAGCTAGCCGAGCAAGTTAAAGCTATTATTAATTTAGAAAAATTGCCAGAAGCTGTTACGCCTGATGTTTTTTTAGAAGCAATTTACCTCGGTTATCAACAACCGAAATTTTAAGCTGATTGATAATGAGTAGTCAGTAGTCAGTGAATGGAAACTACTGACTACTAACTAATTGCTTAAAAATCTAAAATCGGCCAGTCTGATTCACGATAATAGCGTGTCATGTTGTCAAACTTTCGTAATTCAACACGATCGATCGAGAATTCTGGCAAATTCAACAGCCATTGTTCATTCAATTGAGAAAGTATAGTGCTGAAGTTTATTCGGTCTAGGTCAGATGAAACCTCCCCAAAATAGGCTAATGTAACATGGGCTGTGAAGTGATAATGCTGCTCAATACCCAAGGCAATTAACTTGGGATTTTGATAAATTGTTCGACGAAATTGAATAATTTCCTCGTAACAGCGTTCATCTTGGGGGACTAAACAAATGGCTACAGCTCTTGGCATCAGTATTAGTCCCAGCATTTGCCATTTAATTGGATGACTTCTGTTTGTCACCAATTGTTGATATTTTTGAAATATTTCAGCTAAACAAGAGTGTAACTCCTCGTCAAATTTAGGATTTTTTTCGTAGGCATCAAGGTAAGCATTGTCCCAAATTAAATCCGCTAAAGTCAGATGGAAGCTAGCAGGAGGTACAGGTACAATCAAATTACGGTTTACAGGCAACTGCAAAAGTTCCTGTTGATAAGTCTGTAATTTGGCATAGAAAGCAGAATTGTGTGATTCTTCTTCTGCCGGCGGGGTAATTAGCGTATAGCCAGGAAAGGATGCCGCTTGTCTCAACCCAGAATGTAGCTGAAATTTAGAAGATTCCTGAATATGCTGGGCTTGGGATCTGTAGGCTTCTGGCAGCGTCAGTCTTGCTAACCGATTTAAGTAAGTTTGATAGTTGTCGTCCAATCTTCATAGCCTCACGCTCTCACTTGATAGATTTTAGGGAAAATTACCTTGATTAAGAGAATGATTTCAAAAGTATTTAATTTTTGCGAATGGGGAATGGGGAGATGAGAGAGGTAGGGGGACAAGGGGCATAGGTGTCAACTTCAACTGGAAATAGCTTATCTGTTGGCTTACATCCCCGCCCAGAAATAAATTTTCCGGCTTTTAGCTTAACTCTACTGAAGTAGACTGGAGATTTTTGGCGATATTTAGTCATCTTCAGATGACTTTAGCTATGAGGCGGGAATTTCAATTCCCGACGGACAAGGGGTTTTGCGTTAAGTTGACACGTATGGACAAGGGGGTAAACAAAACTCCTAACTCTTAACTCCTAACTCAGCACTCCTAATGCCCATCTACTAAGAGGTTTATCTATGCCAATCTATGTTTACTGGGGTGAAGATGATTTTGCGATGGAAAAGGCGATCGCACTTTTGCGCGATCGCGTCCTCGATCCCCTATGGACAAGTTTTAATTACACTGCATTCTCCCCAGATCGAGCTGATGCTGCTATCCAGGCGTTAAATCAAGTGATGACGCCTACTTTTGGCGCTGGTGGGCGCTTGGTATGGCTGATAAACACCACTCTGTGTCAGCACTGTCCTGAGAATGTGTTGGCAGAATTGGGGCGATCGCTAAGTGTCATTCCCGAAAACTCATTTTTATTGCTCACCAGCCGCAATAAGCCAGATGAACGCCTCAAATCCACGAAATTGTTAAAACAGTTTGCTACCGAATTCCGAGAATTTCCTCTTATCCCACCTTGGAAAACAGAATTACTGGTGCAATCTGTTAATCAAGCAGCCCAGACTGTAGGCGTGAAACTGACTGCCAATACTTCCCATCTGTTGGCAGAAGCCGTAGGAAATGATACACGGCTCCTTTACAATGAGTTAGAGAAATTACGGCTATATGTCCAAGATAGCAATCAGCCTTTAGACACAGATACTGTTACAAAGTTAGTAAGAAATACTACCCAAAATAGCTTACAATTAGCAGCAGCAATCAGAACAGGAGATACAGGTAAAGCTTTGACAACACTAGCAGATTTGAGCAATGCTTCCGAGCCAGGATTACGGATAGTTGCGACACTGATTGGACAATTTCGCACCTGGCTGTGGGTGAAGATTATGATAGAAAGTGGGGAACGGAATCAACAAGCGATCGCTGTTGCCGCTGACATCGGTAATCCCAAACGAATTTACTTCTTACAGCAAGAAATTAAGCTGCTTTCTGTGCAACAGTTAATCTTTTGCTTACCCCTACTGCTGGAATTAGAGGTTAGCCTTAAGCAAGGAGCATCAGAAATGTTAACACTCCAGACTAAAGTTATCGAACTTTGTCAAGTATGCCGAGGAAATTGACAATCAAATATAAAAGCTTGATGTATTGAGCAGTTCCTGGAACTTCCAACTCTGAAAATAATTCAAAGTTCTTATAATATCCCTGATGTAGTTTCGTGTCACATACTATATGAAGAAAATTTCTGATTTATTTTCCCGAACTAGCCGAAAGCGAACCCTGTCGCAATCGTTATTGTTCGGTGCGATCGCTACTGCGAGTTTGATTTTTAATGGTTTTTCATTGAGTTCTAAAGCTGACGCTCAAACTCCAGCACCAATAGTTAACAATACTGAAATCGACAGTTACGCTCAAGCCGTGCTAGCAATGGAGCCAGCCCGTCAAAATGCTTTTGAAGAAATTAAAAAACTTATTGGCAATGGAGAAATCCCCCAAATTGTTTGCAACGATTCTAATAGCATAAATGGTCTTCCAAAGAAGGCTCAAGATATCGCAGTCAACTACTGTAACCACGCTCAAAAAATTGTCGAAGATAATGGTTTAAAATTTGAACAGTTCAATAAAATTACTATAGAATTACAAAATAATACGATTTTAAAAAGGCAGGTTTACAATACCCTATTACGCCTGCAACAACCTGCTGAGTCTCGATAAGTAGAAGAGGCTACTTCAATTAAGGCACTTAGTAAGAAAGTGGCTAATTACTATGGGAATCAAAACTCAATTATTCGGACATTATCGTAGTCCTATTTGATTCATGAAAATATAGATAAGGCAACGAACCTCTTTCTCTAGGAGACATAGGGGTGAATTTAATTCATATTCCCCAATGCCCCATTTCTAATTCCGTCCTAATACTCTTCGGTTAAGGCAAGAGACGCGATGAATCGCCGTCTCTACAATAATAATTGGTCTTTCGTAATAGCATCATCTGTCAACGTTGCGGCTGGAATTCTCTTTTGTTCTCACATCTTCGTGGGGCATACTGATGTCGCTGACTAAACAGAAGGGGGTGGGGGCAGAGGGGTGGAAGAGCCGAGGTGAGCATTCTTCAGAAGTGGTAGTTTGACGGTAAACGTTGCTCCTTGTTCTTTGCCTGGGCTATCTGCGCGGACAGTACCGCCATGTAATTCTACTAAATGACGGACGATCGCTAATCCTAGTCCTAATCCACCATAGATTCTAGTGCTAGAACTATCAGCTTGACGAAAGCGATCGAAAACGTAAGGAAGAAAATCAGGACTGATACCAATGCCTGTATCAATCACCTGAATTTGGGCATATTTATCCGTTGTCTGTTGTTTTTCTTGTCCACTAACCACTGACAATTGCAACTCTACCCTTCCGCCAACGGGTGTAAATTTGATGGCATTGGATAGCAGATTCCAGATAATTTGTTGTAAGCGCTCGAAATCCCCGGAAACTAAATATTGAGAATTTTCACTCGGCTTGCTGTCATTGGAATGTTGATTAGTTTGGGATTGTGCTGCTGGAAATTCGAGATTTTCGTGATTAACTCCTAATTCCCATGAGGAAATTAGGGAAAATCTCAAATCGATTTCCTTGGATTGAGCGGCTAAACTAACAGTCTTGATGGCTGACTCAATTATGGGAACCAAATTACAAGTACGGACATTGAGGCGTAACTGGCCTCTACTCATCCGCGATATATCCAGTAAGTCTTCAATTAACTGGGTTTGCGCTTTGGCGTTGCGCTCAATTGTCTCCGTTGCTCTAGCCATTTGGCTATCACTGAGCTTGCTTCGTTGCAGTAATTGCGCCCAGCCAAGGATGGCATTGAGGGGCGATCGCAATTCATGGGATAATATTCCTAGAAACTCATCCTTCATCCGGTTGGCTTGTTGTAACTGCTCAGTTTGTTGCTGTAAAGAAGCAATTAAACTAGCCCGTTCCATTGCGATCGCTATTTGGTCGCATACTGCTTGCATCATCCCTTTTTGATTGTCGGTGAAGCTTAACCGAGTGCGGCTGCCAAAAGAAAGAGTACCTAATAACCGTCCTTGGGCTATTAATGGGTATGCATAATAAGCTGTAATTCCAAAAGAACGAATCAATTCTGTTTTCGGGTCAATTGATTGCTGCACATTCTCTAGAGCAATTGCACAACGCTCATGGGCGACAGTCGCACAAACCGCTTCAGCAAATTCCAAGGATTCGATTTGGTTTGCTAGTTCTGGGGAAAAGCCGCTGTAAGACTCTAGCCGCATTACCTGAGAGTTATCCTCAACCAAATAGTTAAAGTAAATATCTAAACCAATTTGGTCTCTTAGTTTTTGGTAGACGCTATCGATTAGTACTACTGGTTGCTGACTCGATAATAAATCATTGGCTGTGTCAAATAGTAGCTTTAACCTTTTGTAACTTAATGAGAGGGCTTTTTGTGCAGTCTTGAGGTTGCTGATTTCTTGGAACACTAAGATACAGGTAGCCGGATGACCGTGCATTGCTGGTAAGGTATCAGCAAATACAAGTAGAGAGCGCACGCCAGCGGGAGTATGCCAGTCCACCTCCAATCCATTCAGGCTTTCGCCACGGGCAACCCGCACTCCTGGCATAAGTTCATTGGGGATGCGATCGCCAGCTGCATCTGTATAGTAGTAAGCTGTGTGATAATCTTCGGCGGGTATCCCTTTGGGAAATTCGCCCCCAGCTAATTCGTCAGCAGAGCGATTGGCAAAAGTTACCCGCGCCGTTCCTGGTTCGATAAACAGCAATGGTCTTGGCATCAGATTTAACACATTCTCTAGCCATTTTTGCTGCTTTAGGAGTACTTCCTCTGCCTGTTTGCGCTCCGTAATATCTAAAAATGCGCCAACGCTTCCTCTGGTTTTACCCTCTTCGTCAAACAGGGGTGCAACGTACTCCAACAGCTTGACAATTTTGCCATTTTCATGAATGACATCGAGTTCATAATCGATCACCTCAACACCATGAGCAGCAGAGTACTGCATTGGGAGTTCTTCTGTTGACAGTTCCCTTCCCTGGCGATAGATTTTAAAGCTTGTTGGTCTTTCGTCCAAGTCAGCACTGAGGGAGGCATTTGTATCTGACGATATCCCCAACTGCTTCGCAAAAGAAAGGTTGACCTTAATATTTTGGCATTTTGGATCTTCGGCAATGCCAATTCCAATGGGAATTACCTCCAACAAAGTTTGTAATTCAGTTATGCGGCGCTGTAGATCCCTGTTTAGCTGTAAGATTTGTTCCTGGGTCTGCTTTTGCTCGCTGATGTCACGAGTTACAGTTGCTAAGGCAATTGGCTGACCTGTTTTGTTATCTGTAACAGTGAAGATATTGTAATCAACTGGTATCGGTTGACCTGTTTGGAGATGCCGGAAGCAAAATTCTCCCTGCCAGCGCCCTTCTGATAGCACAGTCGGCAGTATATATTTTTGAAAATAGGCTTTGTCTTTGGGCATGAAGTAATCTAATACTGCTTTTTGCCTGACTTCATTCAGGTTGGCAAACCCTACCAACTTTTGACCTGCATCATTTATGTAGAGTAATTGACCCTCAAGGGTGGCAATGCCGATAAAGTCAGAGCTATTTTCTACCAGCAATGCTAATTTTTGTTGTTCTGCTTCTGCTTGTTTGCGTTCGCTCAAATCGAGGATAAAGGCTACTGACTCTTCGCGGTTTTCTCCTAGCAGCACGTAACCAACTAAAATCGGGATACGGCTACCATCCTTGCGAATAAATTCTTTCTCGTAGGGCGTACAAGCAGCGTCGGTGTTTCCTTGGGCTTCAGCGATACCTTGCTCGTCTAAATATAAATACTCTGGTGGTGTGATATTGCGCCAACTGAACTTACCAGTTAACAAATCCTCCCGCGCGTAACCAATCATCCTCAAGAATTCGTCGTTTGCTTGCTGGATACCGCCATACACATCGCTAAAGAGAATACCGATGACGTTAGCATCTACAAAACTTCCTAATTTAGCTTCGTAGGTTCTCAGTGCTTCTTGGGCAAGGTCGCGTTGATAGCTGAGGCGTTCAATAACCCTGGCACTTTGCCAAATCAAAATAGTAAAAATTACAATCAAAACGATCGCAAATACCGATATTGCAAATGCCGGATCGTATTGTCCTGCCCGTTGACCTTCGACAATTACCCATCCTAATATAAAAGGTACTGCGATCGCGGCAACTAGTAAACGACGTGCAAGTAAGCCGCCGTAACTATCACTTGTAACTACCCTCATTAAGCCATGTTCTGCCCGCGCCCACAGAATCCCTATACTTAGTAATAAGAACAACAGCGCCGTGTGTAACGCCATTGATGTTGTATAAGGGGCGAGTCCGTAAAGAACTTTCACTTGGTAGGCATAGCCCATCAGCGCCTGAAAGGAAATTAAAGTAGCAATCAGAGTAATAATTTGGGCATACCAATAACTGCGGTGGCTTTTTGGATGAATCAGAATTTGTAGAGCGACACTGACTAGTATAAAGTTCAGTGCTGTGTTCACCCCCATCCGCCCCGGATGCAATGTCGCTATACTAGTTCGCGAATCACGAAACACCAGTTCGTCAATGCCGAGATTCCAGCCGAATATATATTGACATAGAGTAAGCGCCGCAATTGTGGTGACAGCTATTGCACAGACCTGAGAGATGAGAAAAGTAAGTACGGGCAAGGAGGCTGTGGAACTATGCGGGTAATTTTGAATTCTTCTTTCCCCCCTGCTCGACGGCAGTTGCTCCTGGGGGAAACCCCCAAGACCGCACTGCCTCCCCTGCTCCCCTGCTCCCCTGCTCCCCTGCTCATCTTTGAAAAATAGCCACAGTGACACACCAGACAACACAAAACACAACGCCGTGTTGACTTTCATCGTGGCAGGACTACCAGGGAAGCCGCGCTTAAGAACTTCTATGCCAAGACACCAGCCAACTAATACCAAGCTACCAACAAAAACAGCGATCGCACTTGCGACTCTTGCCACAAGTGCATTTGTAGAGATTTTAAATCTATCTTGCAGCCGCAAGCGGTTAATATTTAACATTGAGTGTTCTCTAACCGCATCTATCTAGCGTGGTAAACTTACGTATTTCTTACGAGCTAATCATTGATGTTCTTTGTATTGTAGGTTACACTTCGGCTACTTTTTCATCTACCTCTATGCATATTTTTTCTTGCTTGCATAATTTCAAGTAGGAAATAATGGTGGCTCAAAAACCACCTTTACGAGTATTTCAGAATTGTAAGCTATGTCGCTTACCGTCATCTTGAAAGCGTTGCTCTCCAACACCTACAAGTTCTACGATCGCTTCTCGCAGTGGAGGTGTCCACTTTCCAACTCTTGCTGCAATTTCCACTACTGTTTGGCTTGCCTGGGTAAATACACGGATGTTAGTTATTGAGTGGTTATTATCTTGATACTTGCTTGTCTGCCCATCATCTTCAAATAACTGATATTCGTTGTTACCAGGCCAAATTCGTAACCGAATCTCGTCGAGTGGCGATTCATCAACGTATTGGCTGACAGGTTGCATAGGAACGATCGCACCGCTACGGACATACAGTGGCATTCTTTCTAATGGTGCATGAGCAAGAATGTGAATCGGGCCTTCATAGCGATCGCCACTCCACCAATCATACCAAGTGCCAGCGGGTAAGTAGACAGATCGATGCTCAACTCCAGGGCGGTAAATTGGTGCAGCCATCAGCGATGCACCTAGCAACACTTGATCGTAGAGGCTATAAATTTTCGGATCGTTGGGGAAGTGGTATAATAATGGTCTTAAAATCGGTGCGCCCGTTGTTGCCGCTTCCCAAAAAAGACTATAAATATAGGGAAGTAATTGGTAACGTAGATTAATGTATTCTCGACAGATATTTTCAACGCGATCGCCAAATACCCAAGGTTCATGACGAGCAGTAGACATTGCCGAGTGACCGCGCATCAATGGGTAAAGCATTCCTACCTGCATCCACCGAGCGAATAATTCAGCAGTGGCGTTACCAGCAAACCCGCCAATATCGCAACCCACAAATCCCACACCCGAAAGTCCCATGTTACAAAGCATCGGCAGAGACATTTCTAAATGCTCCCACAACGATTGGTTATCTCCCATCCACACAGAAGACCAGCGTTGCACACCAGCATAACCCGATCGCGTTAACACAAAAGATCGCTGTGAACTTCGATGCCGTCGTAACCCTTCATAACAAGCTTTAGCCATCATCAACCCATACAAATTATGCACTTCTGTATGGGTTGAAAAAGATGCAGGGATATCTCCCTTGTCCCCTTGTCCCCTTGTCCCCTTGTCCCCTTGTCCTCCCTGCGGTGCATCTAGGGGAAACCAAATCTTTTCCCCATCATCGCCGAAAGGGCGATCGTTTATGGCAGGTTCATTCATATCATTCCAAATTCCTGCCACACCAATATCAGTTAGGCTTTTGTGTAAATCAGCCCACCAGTTACTAACATCAGGACGTAAAAAGTCAGGAAAAACAGCTTTCTCAGGCCAAACATAGCCGTGAAACAACGTACCATCAGCTTTACGCACAAAATAGTCGTTTTCTATTCCTTCGTCAAAAACATGATAATTACCTTCTGGTTCATACTTCACACCAGGATCGATAATTGTGACTGTTTTGAAACCATCCTTTGCTAAATCACTAATAAGTTTTGCCGCATTGGAGAAACGTTGAGGACTCCAAGTAAACACTCGATAGCCCCGCATATAGTCAATATCCAAGTGAATAACATCGCAGGGAATGCGGCGTTGACGAAATTCCTTTGCTAGTTCTCGCACAACGTTTTCTGATTCGTAACTCCAACGGCATTGATGATAACCTAGCGCCCATTTCGGCGGTAATGGCATTCTCCCAGTTAGTTGAGTGTAAGTCTCTAGGATTTGGGCTGGTTCGGGGCCGTAAATAATGTAATAATCCAATTCACCGCCACGAGTTTCCATCTTCCAAATACCTGGTTGTTCAGCACCGATATCGAACTGACTCCAAAAAGTGGTGTTGAAAAAGATGCCATAGCTTACTTGCGGACGCAAAGCCATAAAAAATGGAATTGCCTGGTACATTTCATCAGTCAGCGAATCATAATCTAAGGCATCCGTTGTCCAGTTAGTTTTTACTTCGCCAAGTTTATCCAGAAAGCCTGTACGTTCGCCAAAGCCATAGAAATGTTCGTCGGCTGCAATTTCTTTCCACCCTGCAACTGCACCCATCCGCCAACCCATTCCCATATCTGCATCTTGGGCGAAGGGACGATTAGCTTTGTCAAAACAGGCGATGCGACACTTTTCCCGCTGAACGCACACACGAATCTGTGCTGTTTCAATTTCGATTGTTGCTTCAGTTTCGCGCACTGCAAAAGGTGTTATTGCCCATTCTGCATCATCTGGCGTCACTGCCCAAGAGCGGCGGGGCATAAATTCCCCATTTGGTGCGAAACGCACGCGGATTAAATTTGGAGTAAGTACGCTGATGGTCAGGCGTGAGTCGCCACAGTCAAAATTAACAATATTATTTTCCCAGGTTACAGCTTTTACATTGCTAACAGTTGTCCAAGCTTGGTTTGTGGTGGGTAATTTTCCGAAATATTGCGGCATATCAGTTATTTAGCAGGTAAACACTTATCCGCATTCATGATTACAGAGATACTCACCCTCAAACTCTTTCTTTCGCTAGAAGTTGCTGAAAGATGAGCAGATATTTTTTATCAAAATTGTTTTTATAATGTACAAACTTGTGCATTGGTCTTTCAATCCGCGATAAATATCAAAGTTAAAATTGCATAATTTAAACAATTTTCTGGAATAGGCTAATGTAGTAATGTAGATTATTTACTGTAGTACATAAGGAGGACGAACTATGACTGAATTACTAGCAGTCCGGGTTACTTTGACCATTCCAACTCAAAGAACGCAAGGCGCAGAGATTCTGTTCAGTCCTCTTTTCTACAGGAATGAAAACTAGAATTCACAGACATTCTGGTGCGGGGAGAACTCCCTGCATAGAAGTGTCTTCCTCTGTGGAACCTTGTGCAAAACAAGTAGCACACATCGAGGAAACATCAATGAATTTGGATTATTTAGGCTGGAGTAACTTTTTTGCTCGCAGTTTTGAACCCTATCGCTTACAAGGATTTAGCGTTGCTAGGGTTGCCATTGAATATAGAAATACTTACACCCTCTATAGCGAACAAGGGGAACTTTCAGCAGAAGTTTCAGGTAAATTGCGGCATCGTGCTTCTCAAGCACAAGATTTTCCCGCCGTTGGAGATTGGGTTGCGATTAGTGTCAGAGAATCTGAAGGACGAGCCACTATCAACGAGATTTTACCCAGGAAAAGCAAATTTTCTCGCAAGACAGTAGGTAGTAAAACAGAAGAACAAATTGTTGCAGCAAATATTGATACAGTCTTCTTAGTCTCAGGATTGGATGGCGATTTTAATCCAAGAAGAGTTGAGCGTTATCTGATTCTGGCTTGGGAAAGTGGTGCAAATCCGGTAATTGTGTTAAATAAAGCAGATTTGTGCAATTCTCTGGAAGAGTATTTAACCCAAGTAGAAGCAGTTGCTTTGGGTGTACCAATTGTAGTTTTAAGTGCCACCAATCATCAAGGATTGGATGCCTTAAAACCTTACTTACAACCAGGACAAACAGTTGCTTTGTTGGGGTCTTCTGGTGTTGGTAAATCCACCATCACCAACCAACTGCAAGGTGCATCTGTGCAAGTTGTGCAACCAGTACGGCAAGGTGATGACCGAGGTAGACACACAACAACTAATCGTGAGTTGATTTTGCTCTCTACTGGCGGATTAATTATTGATACTCCAGGAATGCGGGAAATTCAAATTTGGGCAGGTGATGAAGGTTTGCAAGAAACTTTTGCAGACATCGAAACTTTAGCGCAAGAATGCCATTTCCGCAATTGTCAGCATAATAACGAACCGGGTTGTGTGGTGCAGCAGGCTTTGGCTGAGGGAGAACTTGATTATTCTAGATTTCTTAGCTACCAAAAGTTACAAAAAGAACTCGACTACCTTAACCGCAAACAAGACCAAAGGGCGCAATTAGCTGAGAAAGAACGATGGAAGAAGATTCATAAATCTATGCGAAATCATCACAAACGCTAGTAGTCTGCCAACCCAAAAATGCGCTTGTGAGGACTGGGGAAAGGGAAAAGGGGAAAGGGAAAAAGGTAAGGGATTTAAACCCTTTCCCCCTGCCCCTTATCCCCAAAGGGGGCCCCACCTTCCCCCTTCCCCTTTTCGCCGCCAAGTTCCCTTGGCAGACTACTAGAGGCAGGGAACCAGTCATACCTTACCTTGCCTACTATACGGCTTAACTTAGTGCCAGTTTAACGACCGGTCATTTGTTCCAGCTTTTCGGGATACCGAGCGCCTTGCACCGCAATTTTGGAGGCGGCGTCATCGATGTCACGCAGATCGTCGGGTGTGAGTTCAACTGAGACTGCCCCGATGTTTTCGTCCAAGCGATGCAGCTTTGTGGTGCCTGGAATCGGAACAATCCACGGCTTCTGGGCCAGCAGCCAGGCGATCGCAATTTGAGCAGGTGTCGCTTGCTTCCGTTCGGCGATGCTGCCGAGCAGATCGATCAGGGCTTGATTCACTTTGAGAGCCTCCTTAGTGAAGCGAGGCAGGGTGCTGCGGAAGTCGGAGCTGTCAAAAGTCGTGCTTTCGTCGATCTTGCCCGTGAGAAAGCCCTTGCCCAAAGGGCTGTAGGGGACAAAGCCGATGCCAAGTTCCTCCAGGGTCGGTATCACTTCCGCTTCAGGCTTTCTCCACCATAGTGAGTACTCGCTCTGGAGAGCCGTGACAGGCTGAACGGCGTGGGCGCGACGAATCGTTTGCACTCCTGCTTCTGAGAGTCCAAAGTGCTTCACCTTACCTGACTGAATCAGTTCTTTCACCGCTCCTGCCACGTCTTCGATCGGCACGTTCGGGTCAACCCGGTGCTGATAAAGGAGGTCGATCGCCTCGACCTTGAGTCGCTTGAGTGAACCCTCCACGACTTCCTTAATATGCTCCGGTCGGCTATTCAATCCGGGTGAACCCTTCATCCCACGGGGATCGGAATTCGGACTGATGTCGAACCCGAATTTGGTGGCGATGACCACTCGATCGCGGAAGGGAGCGAGGGCTTCGCCCACCAATTCTTCGTTTAGGAACGGGCCGTAGACCTCGGCTGTGTCAAAGAATGTAATGCCGCGATCGATAGCGGCCCCCAGAAGAGCGATCATCTCTTGTGTGTCTTTGGGTGGGCCATAAGAAAAGCTCATTCCCATACAGCCCAGCCCGATCGCCGAGACTTCCAGGTTACTGTTTCCAAGTTTGCGCTTTTGCATTTTTTGAACTCCTGTCTTTGATTTAAAGGTGAATTAAAGGTCGGAACTGTCCTACTCCAAGATCGGGTCTGGTATTGTTCATCGCTGATTTAGTCCACAGTCTTGCATCGATCTGTTGCTGAATGGCGATGTGCATCATGTCCGTAGATTTGATGATGATGCTTCTTGCGCGATCGCTAGAACGAACCATCTGTTGATTTCGATAGCTCTTCATGGGCGCGCGTCGCCTGCAACCGTTCCTCGACAGCCGACGCGATCGTCGCAAGGGCATCACTTCCGGCAACGAACAACTTCGGCGGATTCTCCATCCCGGCGATTTTGACCAGAGCATCACCCAACTTTGCTGGATCACCCTGCTGCGTGCCGTTGTAGACCGACCAAGTGTCCTGAACGTTGCCCTCGGCGGCATAGTCTTCGATGGCGTTGCTGGGCCATCTGACATTCCGGTCATCCAGAAGATCCGTGCGGAAGAAGCCAGGTTCGACAAGCGCGATCTTGATGCCGAACCCCTCCACCTCGGCTGCGACCGACAGCGAGATGCCCTCGACCGCGAACTTCGATGCGGCGTAGGCAGCACAGTGCTTAAACCCGACAACGCCAGCAACGGAGCTAATGTTAATGATGTGACCTGACTGCTGCTGACGCATAACTGGCAGCACAGCACGCATGACGTATACCACACCATAGAAGTTTGTCGCGAACTGGCGTTCGATCTCGGTCGTGGTCATCTCTTCAAAATTACCAAGCAGGCTGTAGCCCGCATTGTTAACCAAAACGTCGATGCGACCGAACCGATTCACTGCCTCCTCGACGGCTGTTTTCGCCTCTACCTCGTCGGAAACGTCCAACTGAACAAATGCAAGATTCTCGCTTGCAACATCGCGCAAGGCATTACGCACTTTGTCGAGGTTTCGGCCAGTCGCAACTACACGGTCACCGGACTACAATGCCGCCTTCGCGGTTCCGGCTCCAATGCCGCTGCCAGCGCCTGTGATAAACCAAACTTTGCTCATGATTATTCTCTTTATTATTCAGTTCTTAATCAGGCCTTGTTCGTCGCTGACCTGTTCCATCCACTCGACGGTATTACCGCAGCAGTCGTTGCCTAACCACCAGCACTATCCTTACCAAGGCTGCGTGGTTGGGCCAATCGTAAATTCGTTCACGTTTGTATCTTCTGGCTGGTCAATAGCAAATGCCACAACATTGGCTACTCGATCCGGTGAAATGCCATACTGCTCATACAACTGAGTCATTTTTTCAGCCATATCTTGGCTGGTAATCTGATTTAATAGCTCAGTGTTAATTGCCGCAGGATAAATTGTCGCAGTACGAATGTTACTCCCCTCTTGAGCAGACTCCATGCGTAGAACTTCCATGAAATCGCGCACGAACCATTTCGTCCCACCATACACTGCACCACCTGGATAAGCTTTTAACCCAGCAACCGATGAAGTTGTAATAACATGCCCAGACTTTTGGCTAATAAACGTTGGTAACACAGCAGCGATACCATTTAGTACACCCTTGATATTGATATCAACTGTTTGATTCCATTCATCAGTTTTCAATGCAGAGAGTGGAGAATTTGGCATTATGCCAGCGTTCAAGAAAATAACATCAACGCCTCCAAATCTTTTCTTGGCAAGCTTGACGATTTCAGCATTATCAGATGGGTTAACCACATCCATCACTTGATAGACTGCTTGTCCGCCATCTGTTTGAATTTCATCAACCAGTTTTCTCAATTGGCGATCGCGTCGCGCGCCCAATACGACTTTAGCGCCTTTGCTTGCAAGCAATTTCGCAGTTGCTTCACCAATCCCTGATGAGGCGCCGGTAAGAATCACAACTTTGTCTTTAATCATCTGATTCCTCTTTTTGTTGAGTAACTATTGAGTTTCGCTTTCTTCGGATTTGCTAATCAGTGGCTAAGGGCACGCTGACGGTTCGATGTGGCATCAGCAAAAACTTTTCTGGTAATACCGCAAAGTCGGCAGTTGGCGACGAACAATCACTGCACCGTTTGACCGCCATCGACGACCAAGGCGTGTCCGATGATAAAGGCAGCCGCGTCTGAACACAGCCAGACAACGGCATTGGCAATCTCTTCGGGCTGGCCCATCCGTCCGACCGGCTCCTCCGAGATTACCTGCTTGCGTCCTTCAGCAGTGCCGCCAGTGAAGCGATCCATCATCGGTGTGTTAATGTAACCAGGGGCAACGGCGTTGACGCGGATGTTCTGCGAGGCATAGTCGAGAGCCGCCGACTTGGTGAGTCCGATCACGCCGTGTTTTGCGGCGGTGTATGCGGCTCCACCCTTGATGCCTATGACCCCAGCACCCGATGATGTGTTCACGATCGCGCCGCCGCCTTGCTTGAGTAGCAGCGGAATTTCATACTTCATGCATAGAAAAACGCCGCGCAGATCGATGTTTACGATCCGATCCCACTCTGACTCTTCGATTTGGGCTGTTGCTGCCTTTTTCTGCTCCACACCGGCGTTGTTGAAGGCAAAGTCCAGCCGCCCGAAGGTCTCAATGGTCTTGGAAAGAGCCGCCTTCACGTCTTCGGCTTGCGTTACGTTGCACTTGACGGCGATCGCTCGTTTGCCGAGTTCTTCGATCATGCGGGCCGTTTCTTGATTGCCCTGTTCTGAAACGTCGGCGACCACTACATTAGCGCCCTCACGGGCAAATGCCAGCGCCGTAGCTCGACCGATGCCGTTCGCTGCTCCGGTTACAAACGCAACTTTTCCTGTGTACTTTCCATTTTCGTTTGTTGTCATGATTTTTTTCCTTTAATTCTTTACCTAACAAGGTCTTAAAACCACCAGATGCAGAGATCAGTTGGGATACTGCTCGTCGCTGACATGCTCCAGCCAGTCCACAGGTTTGCCGTCGAGTTCTTCGTGAATGGCAATGTGCGTCATAGCTGTGGTGGCTGTAGCTCCATGCCAGTGCTTCAGTCCGGGCGCAATTCGGACAACATCACCTGGTTTGATTTCCTGAATTTGTCTGCCCCATTGCTGGACATAACCAGACCCAGCAGTCACAATCAGGGTCTGTCCCAGTGGATGGGTGTGCCATGCTGTCCTAGCACCAGGCTCGAAGGTTACACTAGCGCCAGCCGTGCGTGACGGGTCGCGTGCTGAAAACAGAGAATCGATGCGGACGGAACCTGTGAAATATTCGGTTGATCCTTTAGTAGAAGGCTGCGAACCTTTCCGAGTAATCTCCACTGTCCGTGTGCTATTATCTGATGTAACTTGTGTCTGACCCGCATAAGCAAGCCCCGAAGTAAGCAGGGAAAATGACACGATAGTCGTCGCAAGCAGTTTCATTTCCGTCTCCAACTTTCAAGTTTTACTAAACAATCTCTAGGGAAGATGGACTGACCTGGATATCACTTGTATTGGAAGGCGAAATGTTCCCAGTTACATGACCTGTCGCCCTCCTAAGGCGAAAGGCAGATCGCCCTGTTTATTGCGATTGAACAAGCTCGATTGTCACTTCTACAGAGCCAGGCACATTGAATGCTTCTACGCCAGCATCGATCTTGCCGATCGCGATGATGCCGGGATCGGGGATTTCCTCTCTATCGTGGCGATAATAAATAGCCACATCAGGGCCGGGGGACCAGTAAATGACATCTCCAACTTCATAGGTTTTGGTTCGCTCTCCCTCCTCCGAAATCGCTCTCGGCAGGTGGGCAAACTTTTCTCTTCCAAACAAATCGTTCATCGTCAGCGTTAATGGCAGCAGGGAAACAAAATCCTGAGTGGTTTTGCTGTCGATTAAAGTGGCTGTAACAACTTTGTCTTTGACCTTGATGTTTATCTTCATACTGTCTGCCTGCTTGGTTGATATTTCAGTCGGCATCTTCAACGAGGGACTGCTAGTAATACTGTTGTCGGCACGGCAGGCTGAGTAATTCAGGGACATCGCTAGGGCGAGAACCAAAATCAGCATTCTCTGCTGGCAGTTTTTCTCCTTGATGAAAAACCATCTCAACAGCACTAAGATATTCCTCCATACTCCTCGTCGCTGACATGCTCCATCCAGTCCACAGGCTTACCATCGAGCCATTCCTGAATAGCGATGTGCGTCATCGCCGTGGTTGCTGTAGCACCGTGCCAATGCTTCTCACCCGGCGAGATCCAGATTGTATCCCCCGGTCGAATTTCCTCGATCGCGCCACCCCAGCGCTGTACAAGACCACAGCCAGCCGTCACGATCAAGGTTTGTCCCAATGGGTGCGTGTGCCATGCTGTCCGAGCGCCAGGCTCAAACGTGACACTGGCTCCAGACGTGCGTGCTGGATCGTGCGCCTCGAATAGGGGATCAATGCGGACAGTGCCGGTAAAATAATCAGCCGGCCCTTTGGCAGAAGGCTGTGAGCCACTTCTTTTGATGTCCATTTTCTTAATTCCTTCACTTGATGTAATTTTTGTGGCTAGGAGGCAAGCCTCTTACCCAATCAAAACTGAGTTTTCTATTAAATAAAAATCCAGAATGCTTATAAGAAGCCGAAATCACTTTTCATTGCTTTAGCTTCATTCTAAGAATCTTGAAGAACAAGTAATAGGACGATCGTCTAAGATAGTTGTACAATTCTGCAAACTTAGAAATGAACGCTGCCAAAACGAGTGAAAAGTCCGATCGCGATTTAATGAACGACTTGCAGGCAAAGCGTGAGGCAGACAGAGCGCAAGCCAATAGAGACGAACTGAAAGAGCGGATTGCACACGCGATTCGTCATGATGGGACGATTGAACCGCTCAAAGGTTTGCACTTCAACCGCGCCTCTTCGCCTTCGGAATGCCTTCATAGTGTCTCTATCCCTGCGTTTTGTGCGATCGCTCAGGGCAGCAAAGAAGTTCTTTTGGGTAGCGATCGCTATCAGTACGACCCAATGCATTATCTGCTTGCTACGGTCGAACTGCCAATTATCAGCCAAATTCTGGAAGCGTCCAAGGCGCAACCGTTCTTTAGCCTTCGCCTCGATCTTGACCCCACTCTTGTTGGCTCAGTGATGGTCGAAGCAGGGCATCCCTCATTGCGCAGCCGTGCTGATGTGAAAGCTATTGATGTAAGTCCGTTGAATGCAAATCTGTTGGACGCTGTAGTGCGGCTCGTCAGGCTTTTAGATTCCCCTGCTGAAGCTCATGTTCTCGCACCACTGATTAAACGGGAAATCATTTACCGACTCTTGATGGGAGAGCAAGGTAATCGGCTCCGTCATATTGCAGTTCTGGGTGGCTACACCTACCACATCGCCAGAGCCGTCGAGCGACTTCGTAAAGATTTTAACGAACCGATCAAGATTGAAAGCATTGCACGAGAACTGGGGATGAGTGTATCGGGCTTCCACCATCACTTTAAATCTGTCACTGCCATGAGTCCCTTGCAGTACCAAAAGCAACTGCGGCTCCAGGAGGCTCGCCGTCTGATGCTGGGGGAAAAGCTTGATGCTACCAGTGCTGCCTACCGCGTGGGTTATGACGATGCCTCGCATTTTAACCGGGAGTACAAGCGGCTGTTTGGTGCGCCACCGATGCGCGATGTGGAGCGGCTGCGAGAAGCTACTAGGGAGACTACTAGTTCAATATGATGACAAAATTTTTGACTGCAAAAATAAGAATTTATGTTTTCTTTTTCAAACATTAGTTTTAAATACTTTTATCAAATTTCCAAAAGTATCTAACTGCACATATTGGCTAGGATAAATAATTTCATTAACTAGTTAATAACGAGGGTGTAACCTATGACTATTAAAGGTTATAAGAATAATCTTATATTAAATAGATAAATAATTTGAGATTCGGCAAATTAATTAGTGGGATGTATGTTATGGTTTTTATAGGAATCAAACAAGTGAAAACACAAAAAGACTTCAAGACAAGTTTGAGGCAAACTCAAGAAAGTTTTTTTGCTCTGGTAAGTCCCCTTCAATTCGCTACATCTTTTTTTAACGAAAATCTAAAACTAGATTGAGTAGGATAGTAGCCTTTGTAACAACTTGAAGTCAATCAAAATTTATCTGGGTACGAGCCAATAAGAGTTGGCTAACCTAGCTAGAGCATTACCCGCCAAGGCAATTACTCTTGGAGTCTGGGAAGAAAGACTCTTAGTACAGCCTGACAATTCAATAGAAATACAGAATATTTACTAACTTCGTCTTGCGGAAGTAAACGTTTTCAACCGCAAACTAAGTTGAAGCAGTTGCTGACTTTTGGAACGAAAACTTCAAGCAGAATGGTGTCTTTCCATAATTTCTAGGAATTTAGCCATCTGTCAAAAATCACCAAGATATTATCTAAGCCGAAGTATCAGATGTTGTCTGTGCAGATATTATATTACTGCACTGCTAGCTACCACTTTTAGGCTGGAATTTATCTTGCTGCATCAATCACGAAACGAGAAGCACTATAGATTTTCTTGGTTACTTGACATCAGCAAAATCAGACAAGTTGTAGCAACCATTTAAGAGTGGATTGCAATTTGGTTGGTTGTGTGGTTCAAGGAATAAATCTGCGTTCATTTGAATTCCTGCTGCAACCACTCTTGAGGCTTGAGCAACCATTTGGGATTCGTTGAACCTATCCCACTAATAAAATCCTTTGAACCCAGATATGGATAGTAGCAAGG
>NZ_JAVRCC020000012.1:0-171376 GCF_034530975.2 Nostoc sp. DedQUE07
TTTGCTTTATACCAATTTGTAATTACGAATTTTGAATTACCAATTGCGAATTGGTTTAACATCAAAGCGGAAGCTGCTACAGCTTGCGCGAAACACGGAAACGTTAAAGCAGAAGTTGCTACAGCTTGCGCAAAACGCGGAAACGTTAAAGCAGAAGTTGCTACAGCTTGCGCGAAACACGGAAACGTTAAAGCAGAAGTTGCTACAGCTTGCGCGAAACGCGGAAACGTTAAAGCAGAAGTTGCTGCAAGCAAAGCGGAAGCTGCTACAACATAAAACTATTGTTCCCTGAGCGACTTGTACTGAGCGTAGTCGAAGTAAGTCGAAGGGAGCAATAGTTTTATCTTAGTGAGAGTTTTTGTGTATTTAAATCTTTTATACCCGATCTGCTCCCTGAGCGGCTTGTCCTGAGCGTTCGCGTAGCGTCTCGTAGAGAAGCCGAAGGGATCTGAAGGAAGTCAAAGGGAGCGTTTTTGTGTCAGGGAGGGTTCTTGTGATGGTTGAGCGAAGCAATGCACTGCACCGTCTTTCGACAAGTTCCCTTCGACTTCGCTACCTCGGCTCCGCTCGGCACAAGTCAGGGAACGCCTTTATTGAAGGGAACTTGTCAAATTGTCTAAGTGTCAAAGCTAGCCAACCTACTGTAATGAGTTTCATTTTGGCATTCGGCTAACTTATGCAACAAATTTGTATTTCCTGAAATTAGAGCTTGCTTCTTTTTTCGACTCCAACCTTGCACTTGTTTCTCACGTTCAAAAGCATCCACCACAGACTCATAATACTCGCAAAAAACTAGCTTCACAGGCAACCGTTTTGCCGTGTGGTTTGCGCCCTCACCTTGTTGATGTTGCCACAGCCGCCGCTCAAGATCCGTTGTACTACCTGTGTAGTAACTACCATCAGCACATTCAAGAATGTAGATATAAGCCATAAGTTGATTTGCGCGATCGCTTTAGTGTTCCCTGACTTGTGCCGAGCGGAGCCGAGGTAGCGGAGCCGAGGTAGCGGAGTCGAAGGGAACATTCTAATTGCTCTTAGTACCAATGCCATCGCAGAGCTGCTTGTCGCTCACATTAGGATTTGATTGTAAATAAACACGTAACCTAGTACAACTGTAAACGATTAAATCATCTAGGTTATTAGGGTAAACCTTCCAGAGTTTGATGGTATTGTCAGAACTAGCAGAAGCGATGGTCTTGACATCGGGGCTAAATGCTACGCTATTGACCGCTTTGCTATGCCCATTGAGTGTGGTAATTTGTTTACCTGTAGCTACATCCCACAGTTTGATGGTGTTTTCATAACTAGCAGAAGCGATGGTCTTGCCGTCGGGGCTAAATGCTACGCTATTGACCGCATCGCTATGCCCATTGAGGGTGATGATTTCTTTACCTGTAGCCGCATCCCAGAGTTGGACACTGTTGTCAGAACTAGCAGAAGCGATGGTCTTGCCATCGGGGCTAAATGCTACGCTATTGACCATACTGCTGCTATAACCATTGAAGGTGGAGATTTCTTCACCTGTAGCCGCATCCCAAAGTTTGATGCTGTCGTCATAACTAGCAGAAGCAATGGTCTTGCCATTGGGGCTAAATACTACACTATTGACCGTACGGCTATGACCATTGAGGGTGAAGATTTCTTTACCTGTAGCCGTATCCCAAAGTTTGACGGTATTGTCATCACTAGCAGAAGCGATGGTCTTGCCATCGGGGCTAAATGCTACACTCTTGACCGCATCGCTATGCCCTTTGAAGGTGGTGATTTCTTTACCTGTAGCCGTATCCCAAAGTTTGATGGTATTGTCATCACTAGCAGAAGCGATGGTCTTGCCATCGGGGCTAAATGCTATGCCCCAGACCACATCGCTATGACCATTGAGGGTGGAGATTTCTTTACCTGTAGCCGCATCCCAAAGTTTGACGGTATTGTCATAACTAGCAGAAGCGATGGTCTTGCCATTGGGGCTAAATGCTACGCTCATGACCGCATCACTATGTCCATTGAGTGTGGGGATTTCTTTATCTGTAGACGCATCCCAGAGTTTGATGCTGTTATCATAACTAGCAGAAGCGATGGTCTTGCCATCGGGGCTAAATGCTACGCTATTAACCGCAAAGCTATCCCCCTTGAAGGTGGTGATTTCTTTACCAATAGCCGCATCCCAGAGTTTGACACTGTTGTCAGCACTAGCAGATGCAATGGTCTTGCCATCGGAGCTAAATGCTACGCTCATGACCGCTTCGCGATGCCCCTTGAAGGTGGTGATTTGTTTACCTGTAGCCGCATCCCATAATTTGACGCTGCTGTCATAACTAGCAGAAGCAATGGTCTTGCCATCGGGGCTAAATGCTACGCTCATGACCGCTTCGCTATGCCCATTGAGGGTGGTGATTTGTTTACCTGTAGCCGCATCCCATAATTTGACGCTGCTGTCAGCGCTAGCAGAAGCAATGGTCTTGCTATCGGGGCTAAATGCTACGCTCATGACTGCTTCGCGATGCCCATTGAGGGTGGAGATTTCTTTACCTGTAGACGCATTCCAGAGCTTGATGCTCTTGTCCCAACTAGCAGAGGCAATGGTCTTACTATCAGGGCTAAATGCTACGCTCATGACCGCTTCGCGATGCCCATTGAGGGTGGAGATTTCTTTACCTGTAGCCGCATTCCAGAGTTTGACGCTCTTGTCAACACTAGCAGAAGCGATGGTCTTGCCATCGGGGCTAAATAATACGCTATAGACAGCTTTGCGATGCCCCTTGAGGGTGGTGATTTGTTTACCTGTAGCCGCATCCCAGAGTTTGACGCTCTTGTCAGCACTAGCAGAAGCGATAGTCTTGCCATCGGGGCTAAATGCTACGCTCCAGACCCTCTCGCTATGCCCTTCCAAGCGGTTTAGTTCTCGCTGATTGTAAATTGCTCGCTTGAGTGCAACTACAACTTGCTGGTTAGCTGCTTGTTCCAAATTGGCATTTTTAATTGGTCTACCCAAAATTTGTTTACCTGACTGTAGAGCTGCAACTAAAGCCTCAAGTTGCCTATTAGACTGCGCCAGAGCAATGGCATTTTGTTCTGCTGCTTCCTTGGCTTTGTTTTTAACATCATACGATTGATAAATCGCAAAGATAATTAGTCCAGCAAACCCCATCAATACTAAATTTTGCAGCCGTGATGCTGCCAACTTTTTCCGTACTGCTGCCAACTTTTCTTGTTGGCGTTCTTTCTCTTTTCGCTCAAGGCGATTTTGCAGTTCTTGACTATTCTGAATGTACTCCTCCGCCATCCCATTCAGCATTTGCCAATCGCCAAATCTAGTTAAATATGCTTCTGCTACTGCCAATCTGTCATCTTTCCTAAGAAACCCTGGCTTTTTATCATTCTTCTCCCATTCTTGGGCTTCCGCTTCAATCTGACGCTCAATCGCTATTCCCAACTTATATTCGTCTTTCCAACCCCGCAACATTTGCCAATGGCGGATTAAGGCTTCGTGGACAACATCTAAAATTACATCAGAGGAATCCGGCTCATCCGTCTTTGTAATTAATCGTGCATCTTTATCCGCTAACTTCTCGCTCACCTGTTGCAAAAGTTCCAAAGAATGATGAGAATTAACCAACTCGCGTAAACGCACGCGCCGCCTGACATCTGTGGTTTCTCCCATTTGCGTCAATTCCAGAAAAATCCGCCGCGCCACAGTTTTTTCTGTTGCTGAAAGACTTTCATAAACTGCATCAGCGCGTTTTTGTAGCGTTCCTTCAACCCCGCCTAAATCCTCATAAGTTTTGAGGCTGAGAACCTCATCGCCTTGATTTCTCAACTCACGCCACAATTCTGTCAACGTATATTGCAGCAAAGGCAAACTTCCGGGGTAATCCTCAACATCATTAATTAGTTGCTGTTTTAACCTTCCCTCTATGCCTAATCCTACCCAATCAGCCGGTTTAGTAATCGCTTCTGCAATTTCCTCACGGGTTAAGTGTTCGATGTTGATGTAAGGTTTATTGATTCTGCCCGCAAATTTGGGATATTCTCGCCATCTCCCCCGAAAATCCGATCGCATCCCAATGAAAATATAGAGGTTATCTGTACAGTCAATTAATTCCCGCAAACAGTCAAAGAATTCTTGGCGCTGGCTGTCATCGCACATAGTAAAGCATTCTTCAAACTGGTCGATAATCAAGATGACTGGTGTGTTTAATGCTTTTAACCTCTCGCTGATAACATGGGCAAAATCACCCCTCCCCAACCCTCCCCCCTTCGACAAGCTCAGGGCATCGCTTGTAAAGGGGAGGGAGTTAGATTGTCCAGTTTCCCCCCTTTGCAAGGGGGGATTAAGGGGGGTAATTTGACTTGTCTGTACACCGTAGCTTGGCAAGGAAAGTGCAAAAGCCTCCTGTAAACTATTAACAGGAGATTCTTTCGGCGTAAACGGTGTAATATAAGTCCAGCGATCGCTCCCTGGAATCTCTTGTCCTAGCTTAAGTTGGTAAAGTAACCCAGCCCGTAACATAGATGATTTTCCACTACCGGAAGCACCTAACACAGCAATGAGGCGATGCTTATCTCTTACCTGTTGAATCAACTGCCCAGTTAGCGCACTCCGCCCATAAAAAACCTCAGCATCTTCCTTTGTCTCGGTAAAATACGACAGCGAACGATAAGGACACTTATCCTGAAAGCTTTTTTGCGAAAACTTAGTTGTCAGCAAAATTGCGCGTGGCGAATTGGCAATTAACGGGCGCTGGACTGTATTCGGCATTCGGCTGATAATGAAATCTGCCAATTTGTGGCTATTGACTATCCCATCTGCGTCATTTTCCGGGTTCAATCCTGCAAGTAACGCCTCCGTCATCAACCCCTGCGCGTGGGGAATTTCGACACCAGTTTCGTAAGAACGAGTTGCAGTAATGAAACAGTAATCTTTATCTGTGGGAATAAATTTTAACAATTCACCGCTATAGCAGCAATCTAGCCAAACAACGACTCGTTTAGCCTGACTTATTTGCAGCTGCTCACCCAACCAACTTAAGGGTATACCATAGATTTCTGCATCAGGTAAGACATCACTGGTAGCTAGAAATACTTCATCTTTACCCGCGACAGTTTTGCACCACCCATGTCCTGAAAAGAAGAATAACGCTGTTTCTGGCGTGGGGTTTGGATCGGGAGGATTGAAAAGATTAGCGATCGCTTCTCTCAATTCTTGCACCTTTACCGCCCCTTGGCGATCGATTTTACTTTCTCCCTTCGGGTTTAAAGTTCTAGGTAAACACTGAGCGCGAAAAGGTCTATAACCGTATTGTTCTAATTGTTGGGCAATTTTCTCTGCATCCTCTGCTGCTGCTGTTAGCGGCTTGAGAGTGGTGTACTCTGGGTAATAATTAATTCCAATAACTTGAGCAGCCCATTCCGATGCCATTTTTCTTACCTGACTGACTCTGATAACTTTTTGGTTAAACTGTAGGCAGATTTTGCCTACAGCATTCGTTTAGGTTGTATGAAAAATCACTATAATCCAGTGCAAGAAACTAGATTTATTTACACAACAAAAGGTATAATAAAAAACATTTTATTTAATACATTATTTTTTTAGAGATAGAAAATCAAAACTGAACATGAAATACATAGTGTAATTATCTCACTGAAATTACGTTTATACTAGTCGTAGTGAGTTTGGTATAAAAACCTATGAATACAAAAGCTGACAATACTATCATCGCTTTTCTCTTGGCGTTTCAAGACTTAAAAACCGCCCTTGGAGAACAAGAGAAACAGAATTTAAAAGAAGTTGCCAAGCAATTAGACACTCAACCCAAAGCTTGGGAAGACTATATTAAAGGACGTTTATTAAAAATAATTACCCCTAATCCTGACTTAAATCAGTCTTATCAATTGTATAAATCTCAATTAGATAATATAGAAGAAATTCCTGATGATTTATTTCCGACGGAAGCAGAAATTAGTAGACTCAATACTATTGAAAAGTCTCCAATAAATAGAGGTTTTAAACCCAAAGATGAAGCTACAGGTTACGAAAGCCAACTCAATAATATTGTAGTCATTGTTGGTAATTCTTCTGAACCAGAAGAAACAGTGAAACAAGTCAAGTTTTTAGAAAAATGGAAACAGTTTTTATCTCAATCAAATAAATCAAATTAGTTTTACCCTTGTAATGAGCGATTTAATCTATCCGACAGTCGATTTGTTTTTATATGCTTTAAAAACTTCTTTAAACACAACTGATGCAGAAACACAAAAAAACCAAGCAGCTTTTTTAGAACAACTACCCTCTGATACTCAATTCTACGATCCTGATATTGAAACTGAGTATCTAGAGATTACCCATCCTCCTCAAATTAACTTTATTTCCCAGAATAAAACTTTAGAAGGATACTATTATGCTGTTAGATTAAATGACACTTATGGCTTACAAATTGATTGTTCTATTAATAATCAAACTGAAACTCAACCAGCTAAGTCTTTTGCAATTTTAAAAACTGAAATTGAACAAAAAGTAAATAAAGAACTGACAATAATTGGAAAAACCTGGTTGCTTTCTGGTTGGCTACCAGAGAACTCATCTCAGAACCATGAAGATATTGCCAAAGATTGCTATTATGCTTTATTTAAAGATACTTATTGGCAACCAGACAAAGGTACTTTTTTAGATGGAAAAGTTTTTGAAGTAGGGCGATCGCAATATATAAATCAGAGCCTAAAAAATGCAACAAGTTCTCTAAATAGTAATGAATATGATGTGATTATTACTATTTACAATAATCGAGAGAGCGCAGAAAAATCTGCGGAATTTTATAAAGATTGGATGGGTTTATTTTGTTATCGAAGTAAGATTTCGTGGGCTTATTGGCAAAGTCGTTTAGTCAAAGAATCTCTGCTAAATCATTATAAACAGATTGAAGAAAATAGAAAAATTACCAATCAGAGTAATTCTCGGCAAGAAAAGCAGAATATTACAACTTCTCGCAAGATTTTAAATAATATTGATAATATTCTTCAGCAATATACAATCGACTTACTAAACCTTTCTTTCCAAAAACAAATTATTGAAATTAATTTATCTAATTATCAACTTCGCTTGGCTTTGATTCAAGAAAAAGCAGGTCAAAATAATCAGCTAGATTTTTTAGAAAAATTTAGCGCCCTAGCCAACAAAAAATATTTACCACAAATTACTAAAGATATCGAAAATATGCAGCTTGGCTTGCAACTTTTAGAAGATACAATTAACGCTACTCGCAGTCGCATAGAAGCGGAAAAATCTGAACGAGAGCATAACTTCCAAGAGCTTGTAGCTGTTGCAGGTGCTAGTATAGCAACTATATCTCTGGTAAGAGAGCCTGCAAAAGATTGTAATAAAGATATTTTTTTTAAGCAAGTTCGCTTCTTTTGCGACTACCCTTTCAGTTCCAGTTTCATAGTTGGAATTATTGTTGGTTTTGTAGTTTTGTGGCTAAGGAAACGATGGCGATCGTGAAATCATGTAATATTTTCAGTCGATTGTCTTAGCTGAGGAACTAGCACAGACAGCACCACATCAGACTCAATTACCAGTTGTTTGAATGAACTTGAAAGAAGTTATTTTTCTCCTTCGTAAGCTAGGGCTTGGTCGCCTGCTTGGGCAAATGCTTGGGCGAGTTCAACTAGCTTTTGTCGCTCTCGATCGTTAACGATACCAGTCGGAGGTGGCATCAGTTTTTCTTTGATTTGGCGTACCGTTTCGTGTCGTAATGAGAGCGCTTGATTTGGATAACTCAGCATTACTAAAGGATTTTGTTTAGCCGCGTTGTCTGGACTATGGCAAACAATACAAGCGTGTTGACGTAGATTAACCTCAAATGCACGATAAGCAGCATCAACTTTAGCAACGTGTGGGTTCGATGGAGAAAACAAACGGGTATATAGTGTTACATAAGGTTGTTTCTGACCATGAGCATCATCCCAAACCCAATTACCATCCCATACATGATTTACTACTGGTCTTTGTGGGTCAACCACAGCTGAACGCAGTGCCCCTTTAAGCTTTTTCTGTTCTAGAAACAGAAGTAATTCAGTACTTTGCTGGTAAGAATTCCACTTTTTCGATGAGTGCCAAAAAGGATAAGGATAAGCACCAATATCAAGCTGATTACGGAACTGAATGGGAAGGTGAATCACAATTAAATTGTTTACCTGTTCAACCTTTGGTTCACCTTTGAACATAAAAGTAGCTAGGTAAATACGACGCCAAACTAACGGATTAAATTCAGTTGTTTGATTATCTTTGAGATTATAATTACCGACTTTGCTTTGAGCGCCCCACAAGAAGGGTGCATTCATGGTTTCGCGGAGGGTTGTTAGTTTAGCGAGTTTGTCAGCGCATGAGTTGAAGGCAGCTAAATTTTTAGCATCAGAGACAACGGGACAAGCAGCAATAATTTCTTTACCGATTTTCTTAGCTAGTTCTATGTCCGGTGATGCTTCTTTTGCTGATACTATATTTTTGGGATTGAGTGCTTGTGTTGTAGATATCAAGAGCGCGTTCGTCGAAGACGTTAGCAAAGCTATCGCTACCGCTATGCTCAATAACATAGATCGCGACCGAGAGTAAAATCTCTGAAGATCAGACATTGTAAAACTCTGAAACTAAATAGGATTTAAGTAAATATAGAGACACGATATTTCGCATCTCTATATTTTCTAAACAGTTAAAGCCTTAAATTGTGATTCTTGTACCATCAAACTTGGTGAAGGTGAAACCTGCAAATTTTTCGCGGAACGTTAGCTTTTCATCTCTGAGAATGCTAATTGCGATCGCTTCGCCAAGGGCCAACGACGCTGCTGCATCTGTGCGCCAGTGAATCCCAGCACTATCACGACCCAAGCCAATATTTGCCGCCAGTTTGTTCAATTCGCCGCCCACGGTCAGCAGTGGCCCTTGATAGGGAATCAACTTGGTGGGATCTTTGGGATCGGGTACCACCGGATTCGGAATCACATAACTTTCATCAAATAGTGCTTTCAAAATGGTGACACTGGCACCTGCGGACACCGAAGCGCCCCCTGGATAAGAAGAGTGGAATGGTGCCCCTTCAGGAAAAGCTTGCGGTAGCAAATAAGATTTGTTTTTACTAAAGAAGCGGTCTAGTACTTCTGAGTTAAAAACATCGGGGTGAATCGGATAGTTTGTTTTATTCACCTTGTTGTTGTGAACCAACCCACCATAAGCCTCTGCTCGCAGACGACGGTGAACATAGTACTTCTGCCAATAAGCCGCTCTGATTGCATGTGGAGCAACCCAAGCGATGAGAGATTGTGAATACCCTGGGCCAAATGTCGCAGTACCACCCGCTTGGGTCTTCGAGTTGTTATAAGGATTACCGGGATTGTAAGGTGAGCCAACGCCACCAGCTAGGAAGTCATTAATGACTGGCTTGGCGAGTAGAATTAGAGCAGCATTTGCATAGACGGGTGGTGGTGTGTGGGCAATCTCTGACTGGTCGCGCCCGTTGATAAAGTAGCGAGGGGTTGGGTCAAATTTAATCGTTCGACCAGGATCGCCACCATTTTGCACCAGCAACCACTCGTTATAGTTGGTTTGAAAACTGTTTTCGGGAATAGCTAGGGGAACACGGTTAAGCTGAACATAACTCTGTGTTCCTGCGGGCACAGGACGCAGTAAAAACTGGGAGACGTATGGCCCCACATCTACCCCTGGTAACGTGTAGTAAGTCGTTCCACCAGAGCCATTAACGTAAATCGCGGTGCCTCGAAATAGGAGTTCGGGTGTAACTCGTCCGTTCTGTTTAGGCCCTTTGAATGCTGACAACCGATTCAGATCCTGAACTGCTGCCAGAATCAGCGGGTTAGTTGTATTATTGCGGAACTCACTAAAGGGTATATCCTGCAACAGTTGTTGCCAAGCAACTTCGAGGAATTCAGCCGCCTGCTCTGCACTATCGAGGGTAGGTGGCACTGGAATTGTCAATTGGGTCGGATTCAGCCCACTCAAGCTAACCGCTAATGGACCGAGCGGTTGTACCAGCTTGCGTTTGCCACCCAGGATGATATTTTCATACTCATTGGGATCATCGGAGGTCAACGCATTAATAAAAGATTGATAAGCCTTCAGATCCACTTCGCCCAGCTTGTTATGGGGTAATCCTCGTGTATCCGTCGCAATTTTGTTAGCATACTTCGCCTCATCTCCATTGGTGGGATGAGGAGGGATAGGAACTTCCGAATTAACCTTGGCTGCTCTTGTACGTACTTGAAAAGCTCTATTACGAAAGTTGCTATAGTTAAACGTTGCAGGAGTAAACGTTGCAGGAGGTCTTTGGGCCTGGACAACATTTCCTCCTTTCTTCAAGGAAAGAGATGAGCTGAAAACCCCTGCCACAACACTAGCTGCACTAAACAAACCGGCGCGACCGAGAAATGAGCGTCTGCTGGCGTGACTACCAAAGAAACGTTTGCTAGCTACACGGGGTTGTTTCAGTTTATCTATTTCGCTATTAGCCTGAGTATCTTGTTCGGAACCTTGATGAGAATTTGGATCTACTTGCATGAGATGTTCTCCACTAGAAAAAATAATCCCAAAATTTAGTCATAAGTGAATACATGAGCATCTGAAAACTAGAACAACTAGCCACACACAAAATGCCCACTCCCAGAGAAACAGGGAAATTGAATCTGATTTGGGATGATATCTGGGGTTACTTTACTGGTAATGGAAGGTAACTTGCATAAGAGTGATATCAAGTTCGGTTAAACACTTAATAATATCTGTAGGTTACGGTTGATTGAAGAACCTAGAATCTAATGCGAATAGCATCTCCTAGAGAAAGGGCTTCTCGCAGTCAAACCCAACATTTGATCCTTGTTTAGGTTGGGTTTGACTGCCGTTAAACCCAACCTAAATTGATAGATTTTATTAGAAGTAATCATCCAAACTTGATATGATTCTCCTGACAGTCATACCAGCACTGAATGCCGATATTATGCCTTCATTGCATGGCTGTTATACTTTTGTAGTTGTAATCAGTCCGATCGGATGTTGCCGGATTAAAGCACAGCTAAAACCACGGCTTGCTTCCAGTCAAGCTATGTAATACTGTAAATCTATCGATTTACCGTATTTTATAGATGTTAAATCAGACTTTCTCACAATCGGTGATAAAAATCAAGAGGTTTTTACAATAAACTTAGTAAGAGCGGGAAACCCTAGAGTAACAGCACACAGTGTTGTATTTTCTGCTTGAGACTGTGGATAAAACGCAACGCGGTGGGTTTTGATCGAGTATCAACAAAGGCGGTTGTTGTTGAAAGGTTGAGTTGAGAGAACTACGAGTAGGCGTAGCCCGTCATAGACATCGCTTCCAGACAACATCCCATCAAAGCGGATTTAGCTTTTATTGGACTGGGCAATTAAGCCCAACTCTGCATAAATTGGATGCACTATTTTTCTTATTTGGGGCAGTTGTCTACTAAAAAAATATGCTCCTAAAATGCAACAAACACCGCCAAATAATAAAGAATTATTAACACCAAAGTAACCTGTTAATGCTCCAAAAAATAAATTACCAAAAGGTAGTATTCCTAAAAAACCAGTTGTAAATATACTAGTTACTCTACCTCTTTTGTCTTCATCAGGAAGAATTGATTGTACAAAGTTATTGATTGAAGCCAAGGTGAGAGTATTATTCATACCGATGATAAACATGAATAATAGACAAATCTCCAAATTGTTTGAGCGAGAAAAAACTGTTAAACCTAAACCTAAAAGTGCAGCAGATATTGCTATAATTTTTCCCAGTCCCATAACATTTTTTCTAGAAATGAGATAAATACCTGAAACTATGGAGCCAAAAGCCGAAGCTGTCATCAGAAAGCCCATAGTTTCAGCGTTTCCCTTTAGTACTTCTTGAGCAAAAATCGGCACTAGATTTACATGAGTCATTCCCATAAAACAAATAATAAATTGTAATATTAATAAATATCTAATCGGCAGAAATTCGTATGCGTAAACAAACCCTTCTTTAAGGTTTTTCCATATTTTTGCTTTTTGAGCCAAGGAATTATTGATAACTGGGTTAACTTTGATAGTTAAGATTGCAGATACAAATGGTAGATAGCTGATACTATCTACTAAAAAGCAGGAAGCTGCACCAGACCTAGCAATCAGTAAACCCCCAATCATCGGGCTAACAAACTTCGCTGTATTAATCAAGAATGAATGGAAAGCCATTGCACTATAAGTATCTGATTTCTTATCCAGAAGTCTGGGAATAATTACCTGACGTGCTGGTAAATCGAAAGCTTTTACCGTTCCCTGAAGCGTGCCAATGACAATAATCCATGTAACATTGATGTTATCGCTAAGAGTTAAAAAGGTTAAGGTAGAAGATAGCAGAATAGATACTAGCTGAGTAGTTAATAGAACATATCGTAAGTTCCAGCGATCTAGCAATACTCCTACCAATGGTGTAATAATTAAGCCCATAGCTTGATTTGTAAATCCAGCTACACCCACTAATACAGCCGAATTAGTTAGCTGATAAACTAGCCATACCAAAGCAATTTGAGTCATCCAAGACCCAAAAAAAGATAAACTTTGTCCAATAACGAAACAAGAAAAGTTTACAGATTTAAGCGCAGGTGGAATTTCAAAAAAAAACTTTGGTTTGTGTTTTTGGACTTTTACTCTATTACTTGGTATCATCAGTTTTTCCTTATTTGAAAATTATTCCAACCCTGTTTAAGTTTTCATCTTTTGTTCGTTGTTAAAACTTACGCACAAGAGATCCATTCGCCCCTTTTTTATCCTCTTTTGTCACTTTTTGAGAATGCAATAACCCAAAACTTTATCGGGTTTTGGTTTCTACTTTTTGTCTACAATTTTTAGTTTATGTTAAAAAATAAAGCTTCAAAGTTTGATTCAACCTAAATCTCAGAATCTAGATTCGATTATTGTTTTTTGAGAGTAGTAAACCAGGATTAAGGGGGGATAGACGTTTCTAGTTGTTAGGTTGTGTTGCCTTTCGTGCGCTTTGCGTTCACTCTATTCATAGTGTTTTTTCCTTTAACCTATTACCTTTGGATTAAAATAATTTGCACGGATGAGGACATTGGTAAAAACGTTGAAATCTAATGTCTCTACTAATTTTTTTGATGAAGTTTTAGCAGCCTTGCATATCACCAGCCTTGAAATAGTATTAGCAAAGCTTAATGTTAGCAAAACAGAAATTTTGTATGCTTAGTATTGAAGTAAAAAATAGCACTATGATAACTAGAATGCATATAATACCATGTTTGGTCGAATAGCTACAACCCCTACCGGTAAACAGCAAGGGTTTGAGGTGGTTGATGCTCAATTAAACCCAGTTGAGATCGCAGCCAAGCGCGATCGCATTGAACAGGCCAGAGTTTATCGTGTCCAAGTTGTTTAGCTGCCAGATGTGGCCAGTAAGGATTGCGAATGAGCGATAAACGCCACAGCCAACAAAAAGCATCCCAGAGTACAAACGCCTGATTATGTCTAGCTATTTATTTGGTTGCACAAATAATTAGGTATGCATATTTTCATAAAGACTGTATACTATTTAAAATACATTAAATCGACCGATAAAGTGTAGTATACATCTAGTTCATGTAGATACCTGCCAGTCAATTATTTAACTGCACTAATCAGAAAACAGAATGGTTTCTTTCATCCATAGTGGGCGATCGCTCATGAACAGCTTCTGTTTTATTGGTTTAGTTTGAGTTGTGCAATCTCAAATAGTCTGCATGTCACGATTCTTACAAGGAAAAGATTTCATGAGCAACATCCAACTGTACTTCGCCAAAGCCTCTACCTTTTCTCAACGTACTCGTGTAGTCTTACTGGAAAAAGGCATTGACTTCACCCCGATAGAAATTGACTTACAAAATAAACCAGATGGGTACACGCAGATTTCGCACTATGGTAAAGTTCCGGCTATCAAACATGGGGATGTTGAAATTTACGAGTCCGCTATTATCAATGAATATCTAGATGAAGTTTTTCCAGAGCCACCTTTGTTATCCCGCGATCCCGCAGCTAAAGCGATCGCTCGGATTTGGATAGACTACGCCAATACTCGCCTTGTCCCGGCTTTTAACAAATTTTTGCGTGGTAAAGATAGCACCGAACAAGAACAAGGACGAAAAGAGTTCACAGAAGCGCTTTTATATATTGAACAAGAAGGATTAGGCAAAGGTGATTACTTCTTAGGAGATCAATTTAGCCTAGTTGATATCAGCTTCTATCCCTGGTTTGAACGTTTACCACTCTTAGAACACT
Organism: Nostoc sp. DedQUE07; assembly: GCF_034530975.2. Taxonomy (NCBI): domain Bacteria; kingdom Bacillati; phylum Cyanobacteriota; class Cyanophyceae; order Nostocales; family Nostocaceae; genus Nostoc; species Nostoc sp. DedQUE07. The sequence continues at coordinate 14,321 of NZ_JAVRCC020000012.1, forward strand.
TCCGCAAATTCACACTACCAGCAGAAACACCTCGTTTGCAGACATGGTGGAACAGGTTAAGCGATCGCTCCTCAATCCAAGCAGTAGCAAACCCTGTGGACTTCTATTTGCAAAGATTCGCCAAGGTTCTCGGTGAACCTGTTCCTGTTGGTGCATCTCAAAAATAGGGCACAAAGGTATGGTAATGGGGAGTGAACCGTTAACTGTTGAGTATTGACCAAAAATTAACCAAAATCCAAAATGGGATGACCTATGAGCTTAAATAACCAAGTTCTAGATAGACCGATTTCCCAAGAACTGCCATCCGTAGAGGCTAACCTCAGTTACCTGGTTCCAATGGCAGAAAAACCTGTTAACTATACTTACGAACCGCCAACCGGGATTCCCCGCACGAACGCAACTTATCAGACGCACAAACTGCCAATTTACAATGCTCGCTCTATCTCAGAGAACATCTCGTTAGATCGAGAAGGATTCGCCTTTACTGGACATAATACTAATGTCCGCAACTTTTACGATGAAGACGAAATACGCCGCGTTTACTATCCAGAAGCCGAGCAATTGTTAAAAGAGGTGACAGGTGCAACGAAGGTAGTGATATTCGATCACACTCTTCGTAACGCTGGTAACTCCAAGCCAGGTGAGAATAATATTAAAGAACCCGCCAAGCGCGTACACAACGACTTCACCGCCAAATCAGGCTATACTCGCGCCCGTTTGGAACTAGCAGCGCGAGGCATAGATGATGATGATATTGATACGTTACTAAAACAACGATTTGCCATCATCAATGTTTGGCGAGCGATCGCACAACCAATCCAAGAGTCACCCTTAGCACTTTGTGACGCGCAAAGTATCGCCCCCACAGAGCTTGTAGCTGGCGATCTTGTCTACCGCGATCGGGTTGGTGAGACATACGGAGTCACGTACAACTCCCAACATAAATGGTTCTATTTCCCACAAATGCACAGAAACGAAGCAGTATTTATCAAATGCTTCGACTCCGCAGAAGACGGACACGCCCGTTTTGCCGCCCATACAGCCTTTGAAGATCCCACCAGCCCAGCCAACGCTCCCCCACGAGAAAGTATCGAACTCCGAACATTGGTCTTTTACCCCGCATAGATCGTAGAAACTTGTCTTAAACTCCTACTCTTTGCGCCTCTGCGTCAAACAAATTACATCAGTTTTCGTGTATTTGAACCACACCGTTAGTAGGGGCGTAAGGCCTTGCGCCCCTACTAGCGATCGCCCATATCAACTCAAAATGAGCCAAATTGTAGAAGAAGTTCTGGCAGCTAATCTTAGTTACACTGATAAATTCGGTGATAAAGGTAATCTCACCATACCCCCATCTCGTCGGTTTGCAATTCTCACGTGCATGGATGCTCGACTTGACCCAGCTAAATTTGCTGGATTAGCTGAAGGAGATGCCCATGTAATTCGTAATGCAGGTGGACGTGCTAGCGATGATGCGATTCGCTCTTTAGTGATTTCTTATAAATTACTTGGTACGCGTGAATGGTTTGTAATTCATCACACTAATTGCGGGATGGAAACCTTCACCAATGAAATCATCAGCAATTTACTTTCTAGTAGCCTCAAAACAGCCAAGCTAGATGAAATAGGTTGGTCAGATATTGGATCTGGGTCGGGATCGGGCGAAGGCAAGTTTATCAATTGGTTAACTATTGATGACCAAGCTAAAAGCATCTCTACAGATGTCCAACGAATTCGTTTGCATCCCTTAGTTCCGAATGAAATTCCGATCTATGGCTATATCTACGATGTCAAAACAGGACAATTGATTGAAGTTCCTGAAGCTACTAAGCTTGGTCAAGTTGCGTAGTTTTATCGTGTCACGTAAAAGTAGTATTTAATGAAGTAGCTATTTGTGTAAAAACCTCCTTTGCTGGTGAAGCGTATTCGTTTATCGCAATCGGATTTCCCGTATCACTACCGCTACAAATGCGGGGATCGATGGGAATTTGTCCCAACAGAGGCGCTTGTAATTCTACGGCTAATTGTTCGCCGCCACCACTACCAAAAATCGGTGTGCGCGAACCACAATCACCACAAATTAAATAACTCATATTTTCAATAATGCCAAGAACAGGAACACCCACTTGGCGAAACATATATATATTACGTCGTACATCTGCAACAGCCACTTGTTGAGGAGTTGTCACTAAAATGACTCCACAAATTGGGCTTTCTTGGATAATTGTAATTTGAGCATCACCTGTACCGGGAGGTAAATCGATCAATAAATAATCTAATTCTCCCCATTCCACATCTTGCAAAAATTGCGTGATAATTTTATGCAATACAGGCCCTCGCCATGCCAACGGACGATTTGCTTCTGCAAGTAAACCCACTGACATTATTTTTATTCCTTGAGCTTCTAGAGGTAAAAACTTATCACCTGTGGGAGTATTAATCACTTGAATATCAGCTTTTCCTAAACCCAACATTTGGGGAACATTGGGGCCATAAACATCAGCATCTAATAGTCCTACTTTTGCACCTTGTAATTTTAAAGCTGCGGCGATATTGACGGCTGTTGTGGATTTGCCTACACCACCTTTACCGCTAGAAATACCTAAAGTTATTTTTACGCCTGGAATTGTACAAATTTGAATATAAGTTTTTTTACACCAAGATAGAGATGATAATTTAGATTGAATTTCTGGCTGTAAGTGGTACTGATGAGAACCAATATATAAACGTAAGTAAATATAGTCATCAACTATGCGGAGATTTCGCACCATTCCCAAACTAACGATATCATTTTTTAAAGTAAGTTCGATGATTTTTTTGAGTAGTTGGACGACTTCTTGCTCATGGACTGTAGTCATATCTTCTGGGTGTTAGAAAGGATATTTGTGTACCTCATGTTGGTGTAAGTTCTCCTAGATAATTTGAAATCTGCTGTATAACCTTTAATAATTTATGAGTATGTCTTACGCACTCGTACATTACCCCAATATTAACACGGAACATATCAATCAAATAAGGCAGAAATATGACCTACAATTTGATTTAATTGAGCCACATATTACACTTGTATTTCCCGTAAGCGAGTCTATTAATGAAAACCATCTCATTATTCATGCTGATAGTATGTTGAGTAAATGGACAACATTTCCTATTTATCTCAAAGGATTACAAAAATCATGGGATGAGTATATGTTTTTAATGGTTGAAGAAGGAAAAGTAGATATGGTAAAACTACACTATGAATTATATACAGGCATATTAGCTGAATATTTCAGGAAAAATTTACCATTCGTTCCACATTTAACGCTAGGAAAATTTACAAAAGATACAGATAAATTTTTGCAAGTGTTAGAAGAAGCACAGCATTTGGATTTAAATTATCGTTGTTTTGTCGATCAAGTCCATCTGATAAATATTGATGATAAGCAGAGGTCAATAATTTGGAGTAAAGAATTTATACTGCGAAATTAGCAAAGCTTTGAGCGGCTTGGTATTTCTCTTAATTATTTACTACTCCCTTGAGACTATTCTATCTGTTTGAATCTTCTGAATTGCACGTTGCGCTTGGATGGACACCTCTTTGTCAGGATCGTCTAAGGCTTGTTGTAGGGGGTTAATAACGTCGGGATGAGCTAAATTTCCAAGTGCGATCGCAGCTTCTTTGCGGACATCTGCATATTCATCTGTTAATGCTTGAATTAATCTTGGTATAACTTGAATATCTGGAATTTTTTGCAAAGCTTGTGCTGCTGATTTCCTCACTTGCCAATGTTCATCATTTAAAGCTATTTCTAATGCTGAAATTGCTTGATTATTTGCATGAAGAGCCAGAGATTTAGCTGCATTCCGGCGAACTTGCCAGTCACTATCATTTGTAAGTGCTTGACAAAGTATTGCGATCGCTTCTGCATCTTGCAAATGTTCTAAAGTTAAAGCAGCAGCACGACGTACACTTGCTTCCTCATCAAAGATTAAATTTAAAGCTTGTGGACATTTTTCTAGTTGATTGATATATCGCAGTGTCGTAACAGCTGCTTCTCTTAACTCAGGATTTTTTGATTTTAAAAATGGTAAAATGTCGGGTAAAGATTGAATATCATGTATCTTCCGCAAAAGTACCAAAATATTTAATTGAATATTTACATCATTGTTTTGGAGCTTCTCTAGTAAAAGTAACAATTCATCTTGTGTAATTAACTCGCTTAATGCTGATGCCGCTTCAGTGCGAATATCTGAACTGGCTGAATTTAAGCATTCAATTAAAGCAGGAATCGCCACAGGATTGGCAATTTCCCAAAGGGCAGATATTGCTATTTTTTGAACAGTAATATGTTCGTCTTTCAAAGCGATAATTAAAGCATCGATTGTTTCGTCATCGCCTAGATGTTGCAAGGTTTTGACAGCTACTATCCGCTCGTTTACGTCAGGCGATCGCAACATTTTTAGCCAATGATTGAGTTCATTGTTCATTAATTTTTACCAGAGATAGTTAACGTAATAAAAAGGGAATTTGCACAGTAATTGCATTGGTTGGACATTCTTTTTCACAAGGTAGACAAAACCAACACTCATCATATTTCATGTAAGCTTTGCCTGTTTCTGGATTTTTCGCCAATACATCCAAGGGACAAACTTCAATACAGGCTGTGCATTTTTCTAAACATTTTGATTCATCAACGATCACAGGAACATCTATTCTTTGATTGATTAAAGCCATAAATTAACTCCATAATTTTGTATTGAAACTGCTAATCGCTAAAATAAATGTGGTAAGCTTGGATGAATTATCTCACGATTGTAAGTTGTTTCTGAAAAGTCAGTGATTGTTTTATATTGGTATAACCAATTTTCTCATAAAAAAAGTGAGCTTCTTTGCGTTTAATATTAGAACGTAACAAAACACTATCACATCCAGCCAGAGAAGCCCACTGTTCAATTTGTTGCATCAAAAAACTTCCAATTCCACTATGACGATAATCTTTATCTACAACTAATCCCAAAATAATCGCTGGAGTCGGAATAACTATTGATTCACAAATATGAGCGTGCGCCCAACCAATTACATATTCATTTTCTATAGTGGCAACATATACAATATGAGTATCGTTATTTTTAATTTTAGTAAGGCGTTGCTCTATTTCTTGATTAGTCACAGAATATTCAAGTTGTTCGCAAAGACTAGCAATCCTCGCTACATCTTTAATACCAGCTTGTCTAATTTTAACTTTGTCACCTACACTAACTTTGTTTGTCATAATTTAATTTTAAATTACAATTATTTAGTTATCCAGTGTTGCACGGATAAAACGATAGCCTATATCAATCTCTGTCAAATTGTAAATATCACCATATTTTTTGCTCCATTCTCCACTACTTAAATCTGCTGTAAGTAACTTTACTCCTTGCTTTGCTAAATCTTGATTAGCTAAAGCAAAAGATGATATCCCTGCACGTACTTCTGGTTGAAGATATAACTCTGGTCGTCTCCAGCCTGCTGCTGCGAATAAATCAGATAAATCGTATGGTAAAAAAAGGGGTATAGCTTCAACACGCCTTTTAGTATTACTCTGAATTAAATTAACCTGTTCGTTAAGTGGTAAAAATCGTAACGCATCTTCCCACAAAAACGGAAAATAATCATAAAGCCATATTTTCTGAGCTAATCTAATATCAAAAGTTAACAAAATTATTGCTCCATCTCTAATTATTCTGTTCATTTCCTGAAAAGCTTTTTCGAGATGAGAAAAGTGATGAATCGCTAGGATACTTATAACAGCATCAACAGAGTTATTTAGTAGAGGTAAATTTTCCGCATAGCCAGTAAACCACTTAATTTGCTGATGTTCTACTGCTTGTTTTTGCATAACTACAGAAGGTTCAACAGCATTAACAATAAATCCTTTATTAGCTAGCGCTAGACTGTAACCACCACTACCAGCGCCGATATCAGCAATAATGCTACCTTTGGGTAAATTGAGTAAATCAATTAATTTATTGACAATACGGATATCAGGAATGCGAGTTTTGGAGTATTGTTGACCAATTGAATTATATATGGACATATTAAAAATTTCTTCAAAACAATTTACAATAAACTAGTTAAAATCTAACTTTATATGAATCAATGAAAAATCTGTTAATTAAACAATTTCAGCAAATTTAAGAGTTCACTTATCATGAACTTTGGTTTTGCTTCTTGTGGTAAATTTTGATTTTTTCTGTTGTAATAGCAAAAATCCATTTTGACTTGTGTTGCTCCTGCATAGTCGTGCTTTAGAGAATCTCCAACGTAAATAACTTCTGCTGGTGTTAAATTTAATCTAGATAAAGCATGATGGAATATTTCAGGAGATGGTTTAGCAAAACCAATTGCTTCAGAAACTACAACTGCTTCAAAAAAATGCTCAATTCCCGCAGCTTGCATTCTCGGTAGTTGTGCTGATACAAAGCCATTGGTGATGACAGCCAAACGATAATTACCTGCGAGAACAGTTAGTACTTCATTTACATCAGGTTCCATTACAGCAGAATGATTAAAAATATGCCAAAAACTTTGACTAAGATTGCTGATTTGATCTGTTTGTATATCTAAGTGAGCAAGTGTACTTCGATAAGACATCTCGATTAATTCATTAGGAGAAAAAGTTTCTCGCTGTCTCCAATACTTGGAATTATAAGTTTCAAAGACTTGAAGAAAAATAGTCTCACTGACTCCATTTAAATCTAAAGATACTGCACAATCTTCTAAGGCTCCCAGAATAGCTTGGCGTTCACATAGCTCAAAATTAAACAGTGTATTATCCAGGTCAAAAATTATGGCTTTGTAACACATATTTCTTTTACTAAACTGTAATACATTTACCAAATATCAACGATTTTCTATTAATAATAATTAATTAGCAGAAAGAATTTCTAAATACTCCTTTACAGCATTAAATAGTCCTATGTTTACAGCATCTGTAATTAGAGCATGACCAATCGAAACTTCAAGTATATTAGGAATTGAACAAAACTTCTCTAAATTTTGTAAGTTTAAATCGTGTCCTGCATTGACTCCTAAACCAATTTTTTGAGCCTTTTTTGCCGCTTGCTGATACTTTTGAAAAACTGATTCCACATCATCCTTACGAAAAGCTGTGGCATAAGGTTCTGTATATAGCTCTATGCGATCTGCCCCAATTTGTTTAGCAAGTTCGATTTGAGTTAAGTCGGTATCTAAGAATAGGCTGACTCGGATTCCAAGTTCTTTTAACTCTTGTATAATTGGTTTGAGCCAAAAGCCATTTGTAGCTAAATCCCATCCGTGATCTGAGGTAAAAGCGTCAGGTGCATCAGGAACCAAAGTACACTGTGTTGGCTTTACCTCTCGTATTATGTTTAAAAATTGAGATGATGGATTACCTTCTATATTGAACTCAACAGTTAGCATTTCTGCCAATTCATAAACATCTTTAGATTTGATATGTCGTTCATCTGGACGTGGGTGAACTGTAATTCCATGTGCGCCTGCTTGAATGCAAGTAGAAGCTGCCTTGATTACGCTTGGTATACCAAAATTTCGAGAATTTCTGAGTAGAGCAACTTTGTTAAGATTAACACTGAGACTTCTCATGAGATTAAATATATTACCTCACAACTACATTGTATAATTCTTTGGCTGTATCTACTTCCACAATATAAGGATCAACAGGACGCTTAAACAATATCATTTGTCCTAATTCATCTTTCTTTAAGTTGACATGACAAAACCACTCTTCATCATTTTTGTCTGGATAATCTAAGCGGTAATGATAAAGCCCCCAACGAGTTTCTTGGCGATATAATGATGCTCTGGCTGCCATTTCTGCACAATCGCGAATAAAGTGAACTTCTAGACTACGCATCAATTCATGAGGATCGCGAGCGCCCATTAAATCTAATGTTTCTTGATATTGCACAAAATGTTTTAAACCAATCTCGATTTTATTACCTGATTTTGGTGGTTGCAGATAATCATTAACTAAGCGTCTTAATTTATATTCTACTTGGGTGTGAGGTACACCATTGGGACGTGTTAATGGTGCATAAATTCTGTATTTTTCAGCTTCTAAAAAATCTGTATCTGGTTCAATAAAATCTAAATCTTGGATATATTCAATGGCATGAGTTCCGGCTATGCGACCAAAAACAAATGCTCCAATCATGTAATTATGGGGAACGCTGGCCATGTCTCCAGCTGCATATAAACCTGGAATGGTTGTTTGAGCATTTTCATTTACCCACACACCAGAGGCACTATGACCGCTACATAAGCCTATTTCGGAAATGTGCATCTCTACGCCGTGGGTGCGATAATCTTCATTTCTACCTTGATGAAAACGTTCTCTACTTGGTCGTTCATTCGCCCAGAGTATTGATTCAATTTCAGCGATTGTATCCTCATCAAGATGGGTCATTTTCAATTGGACTGGCCCTTTTCCAGAATTTAATTCTTTCCAGATTTCCAACATCATTTGACCACTCCAATAGTCACAGCTAATGAAGCGATTTCCTTCGGCGTTAGCTGTATGTGCGCCAAAAGGCCCGGCGACATAAGCACAGGCGGGGCCATTGTAATCTTTGATTAAAGGATTAACTTGAAAGCATTCAATATTACTAAGTTCTGCACCTGCATGATAAGCCATTGAATAGCCATCTCCGGCATTGGTAGGATTTTCATAAGTGCCGTAGAGATAGCCGGAAGCAGGTAATCCTAATCTGCCACAAGCACCTGTACACAGGATGACTGCTTTAGCTTGAATGACAATATAATCACCGTTTCTGACATCAAATCCTACCGCACCAATAGCACGTCCTTCTTTGACTAATACACGGGTTGCCATGACGCGATTTGTCACTTTGACTTTATGGCGTTTAACTTGTCGGGTGAGAATTGTTTTGAGGTCTTTACCTTCTGGCATGGGTAAGACATATTTACCCACACGATGCACTTGTTTTAAGTCATAGTTGCCTTGGGCATCTTTTTGAAATTTCACACCCCAACTTTCTAATTCTTGGATGACTTCGTAACCTAATTTGCCTGTTTGATAAACGGCTTTTTGGTTGACAATGCCATCGTTAGCAAGGGTGATTTCGCGCACGTATTGTTCTGGGGTAGAATGGCCGGGAATAACTGCGGTATTCACGCCATCCATACCCATTGCGATCGCACCACTCCGTCGGATGTTAGCCTTTTCTAAGATCAGCACCTCTGCATTGGGATTTGCTTGTTTAGCTTTAATTCCAGCCATTGTCCCGGCTGTACCGCCACCAATGACAAGTACATCCGTTTTTATTTGTTGGGTGTTGATGTCCATAAGCTTTTGCGAGTAGGGAGGAATTTCTAAGATTTATTACTGTTCCAAACAATATCTTTGACTTGGATTTGTTTGGGAACTAGCTTGATTTTGTGAAAAGTATCGGCAATGTTTTGTTGCTGAGTGATTACTTCATCTGTTAGCGGTAAAACACCATACTTTCGTCGTTTTTCGGCAATTTCTAATGCTGCTGCGGGAATACCTAACTCTGGTTCTAAAAACTTGGCAACTTCTTTTGGATTATTTGTTGCCCATTTATTTACAATGCTTACTTCATCTAACAGGGTTTTCAACAAATCTGGGTGAGAATTAACAAACTCTTGACGTGCAAGATAGTAACCCCGATTTGGTGCTAAATTTGTCGCATCTGTTAATTTTCTAACCTTTGTGTCGTGTTCAACTGCTGCTAGGTAAGGGTCCCAAATTGCCCAAGCATCAACGTTACCACCAGTAAATGCTGCACGGGCATCTGCTGGTGTTAGATGTGCTGGTTGAATGTCACTATACTTTAATCCGGCAGCTTCTACAGCTTTGACAACAAGATAGTTACTGTTCGAGCCTTTAGCAAAGGCTACTTTTTTCCCTTTAAGGTCAGCAACCGTTTTAATTGGTGAATCTTTCGGTACAATAATTGCTTCAGCTTTGGGACTCCAAGGATCGTAAGCAACATAAAGCAAGGGAGTACCTCCGGCTTGGGCAAATATTGGTGGTGATTCACCTGTATAGCCAAAGTCAATACTACCTGCGTTCATTGCTTCTAGCATCGGTGGGCCGGCGGGAAATTCTGCCCATGTCACCGAAGCACCAGCAGTCTTTAAAGTTTGCGCTAAATTGCCTCGGTTTTTGAGAGCACTGAGGATAGTCGCCGCTTTTTGATAGCCGATACGAACTACCACACCTTGATTTGCTGTCTGTGTTGCTACAGAGTTACCTGTATTGGTGGCAGAACACGCAGATATCACAAGAGTCAAAGTTAACCCACAGGTAAAGAATAAGGCAAATATGCCAATTCGGGATATTTCATAATTTTGAAGAAAGCTGCTGACAATCCTCATCAGTCGATGTGGTAAATACTTACTGAACATACGTACATTAAACTATAAGCAATATCAATACTACGATAATTCGAGCAATTTGCCGTATTTTGCTCATAGAATATTCACACAGATAAGCTGCAAATGCAAGATCCGAAAAAGTATATCTACGGGTAAAATAATTAATCAGAAATGGGAAAGGTAGCCACCATCAACAGCTAAAACCTGTCCGGTGATGTAAGATGCGGCTGGAGAAGCGAAGAACACAACAGCGCCTGTAATTTCTTGTGGAGATCCCCAACGCGCGAGAGAAGTTCGATGTTTCAACCATTCCGTGACTTCTGGATCGGCAACTACATCAGCATTACTCTCAGTTGCAAAAAAGCCTGGAGCGACTGCATTGACTGTAATTCCAAAAGCCCCAAGTTCTGCCGCAAGTGTACGGGTTAGGGCTTCAAGTCCTCCTTTAGCTGTCGTATAAACTGCGTCACCCGCACCTGCTAGTTGTCCTGCAATTGACGTAATATTAATGATTCGACCTTCACCTCTGTGCATCATCAGTTTTGCCGCTTCTCGTGACAAATTGAATGGTGCAATTAAATCAGCATTGATTAACCGACGCACTGCATCCATTTCAAACTCGAACAATCCACGGCGATCGCGCATTCCCACGTTATTAACCAAAATATCTAAACAGCCGTGCTTTTCTCGGATCTCAATAAACGCACTTTGAACCGCAACTTCGTCTGTCACATCAAACGGTAACGTAAAACCTAATCCGCCAATTGATTCAATAACTGCAACTGCTTGATTAAGGCGTTCAAAATTTCGCCCATTGACGATCGCACGCGCACCAGCTTTGGCAAGTGATTTGGCAATTTCTAGTCCCAAACCTTGTCCTGCTCCAGTTACTAAAGCAACTTTTCCAGCTAATGAAAACTCTGATAACGTCACAAAAATTACTTTTCAGGGTGCTATTGAGCCAATATCTGACCAAAAACTTGCTTGGCTGCAAAGGCTTGATTCTTAGTTGTATCCCTCTTTCAAGAAACAAGGCAGAAGGCAGGAGGCAGAAGGGAAGAGAATTTGACTTGTTTCTTCCATTCGTAGCGGGTGGTGTGCCGCCAGTGCGCCTGCTCCTAAGAATCAAGCCTACTCACATTAACTTTGATAGGGGCGCGGTAGTTGGCGTAGTTTATGAGCAGTATCTAATTCACTATTGTTTTTTCTGCCATATCCCCAACCCAAGATGCGACGATATTCACCCATGATGCCACTTTCAATTAAATCATCCTCATTGACTGCAACATTGGTGTGAGATTGGGGCGCAACATAGAGTGCATCCGCAGGACAATATGCCTCACACATGAAACAAGTTTGACAGTCTTCTTGTCGGGCGATCGCAGGTGGTTGGTTCGGTACTGAGTCAAAAACATTAGTAGGACATACTTGGACGCACAGATTGCAATTGATACAGAGTTTATGGCTGACAAGCTCGATCATGATTCTGTTCCTATTACAACTTTGATACAGAGGGTGTGGTTTGAGAGGTTGGTACTGGTGGTGTAGCGATGGCATCCTTAATCCAATCGCGCCTCACCCAAAGTTTATCTAAACCGCCAGTTGCTTGGTAATAACGCTGATTTGGATCGGTTTCGGGATAGTCCATGCGAATATGTTCGCTGCGCGTTTCCGTGCGATGTAAAGCACTAAAGTATGCCCATCGCGCTACAGCCGTCAGAGCAGCCGCTCGACGAGAAAATTCCACATCGCGCACTGTATCTTGTTTTGGGTTCCCTTGTACTTGCTGCCACAGGGTTTCTAATTTGGCGAGGGAATCCAGAAGTCCCTGCTCAGAACGTAAGTAGTTCTTCTCTAACGGGAACATCTGGTCTTGTACGCCACGCACGATCGCTTCACTATCAAATGTTTCAGAAGATGGTGAAGGCGATGTACGCCCCGCCGTAGGCGATCGCAATCCCACTTGACCAGTAGGACGCGCAACCCGTTCATTTGCTTGAGCGCCCAAACTTTTCGCAAAGCTAGCTGCCCCAACTCCAGCCCATTGCCCTGTAGAGATTGCCCAAGCAGCATTGGGGCCACCACCTCCAGAAGCTAACCCAGCTAAAAACTCCCGCGATGCTGCATCACCGGCGGCGTAGAGGCCAGGAACCTTTGTACCACAACTATCATCGGTCAGACGAATTCCACCTGTACCACGGACTGTACCTTCTAAAATTAGTGTTACAGGCACTCGTTCTGTATAGGGGTCAATGTCAGCTTTTTTATACGGTAGAAAAGCGATGAAATGAGACTTTTCAATTACTGCTTTGACTTCAGGTGTGGCTTTATCCAAACGAGCATAAACGGAGCCTTTCAGCAGGGCATTGGGAAGGAACGATGGATCGCGACGACCATTGACATAGCCACCAAGATCGTTACCTGCTTCATCACTGTAACTAGCCCAGCCAAAGGGAACACCCCGCGTCACTGTGGCATTAAAAGCGGTCGAAATTGCATAGTGATTGGAAGCTTCCATACTAGAGAGTTCGCCACCAGCTTCTACTGCCATCAGCAGCCCATCACCAGTATTAGTATTGCACCCTAATGCTTTACTCAAGAATGCACAACCGCCATTTGCTAAGACTACTGCACCAGCACGAACGGTATAGCTACGATGATGTTGCCTCTGCACGCCTCTTGCCCCGGCTACTGAGCCATCGTCAGCCAATAAAAGTTCTAGAGCCGGACTTTGGTCGAAAATTTGTACACCAACACGCAAAAGGTTTTTGCGAAGAACCCGCATATATTCAGGCCCATAATAGCTCTGGCGCACAGATTCCCCATCTTCTTTGGGGAAACGATAGCCCCAACTTTCCACTAAGGGCAAACTCAGCCAAGTTTTTTCGATCACACGCTCGATCCAACGTGAGTTAGCGAGGTTTTTTCCTATGCGATAACGCTCCGATAAAACTTTGTCCCAATTCTCTGGAGAAGGAGCCATAATGCCGTTACCACTAGCAGCAGCTGCACCGCTCGTACCCAGAAAACCTTTATCAACAATGATGACTTTGACTCCTTGGGATGCGGCTGCCCATGCTGCCCATGCGGCGGCAGGGCCACCACCAATTACCAGCACATCAGCGGATAGTTGTATTTCATTTTCTGTTAGCAATTCCTTTTCTCCTTTTTGGCATTGCGTTAACGGTAGCGATACCGGAGGTATCGCTGATTTGTTTGTGACTAATGACTGCTACTTTGTCTGAATAATGATGCAGTAGATAGAGTTTGCATAATATATACAAACAGTGTATAAGGCGAATTACAGTTAATATGATACTCTAATTATTAGTTTGTCAAACATTTAGTTTTACAAGTTAATTATCTATTGGACTTTTAGTGAAGAGTTGGAAATGGCAATATCCACCCTCTACCCTGTATATTTCTGTTTGAGATGGTAGAAGATAGTTATGCCCATAACTCAAAACATTGCCAGTCAAAGAAAGCTACTATTGATTTCTGCAATTGCTGAAACCACAACCATTTCATGTGACGACGCCCTTCTGCTGATGCACACCATTGTGTAGCAACGTAAATACTTTGAACAACACAAAGTTGATAGTCATTTATTAGTTGCTCCCAGCTATAGCCGGAAATACCATTACTGATGAGACTTGTATGATACTCATTTAAAATTGGTATTTCCCATTGTCGTCGTAAATCGGTTTCCCACCAATGCACTATCATATATGCAAGATCGCTAACTCCTAGCCATGTAGTCAGCGACCAGTCAAATGGTTGACGGTCGATCAAATAGGTTTTTCCGTTGGCATTCAAGGGAGATAGGATATTACCCGGATTGAGATCGCCATGAATTAGTGTGAATCCAGATGAATCAACAGTGCGATCGCTCATTTTCGCAGGATGATACTGAAATACATCTATCAGTACAGACTTCCAAGAAGAATCAATCTCTGCCTTCAGTTCCTCTAACATAGGTACTAAGCCAAGTTGGGCTTGAGCTACATATCGCTCAATTTCAGTCTTGTGGGGAATGCTGGCGTTCAGAGATTGTAATTTTTCGGTTCCCCAGAAATGTGCGTGTAATAGGGCTAGAGATTGAGCAACTGCACAGCCATAAGCAAGTGTTGGTTGTACTTTTCGATTGGAACGATGGCTGACAGATAAATCCTCCATCAGGATGTGATATTGACGAGTTTTTTCGTCATATTGTGCTTGATAGCAAGCTGGTATCGGTCGATTTGCGAGGTTAATATAATCTCGTATGTAATAATTTACTTCAGAATTTCCAAAGAGATTATTTTCACCTGCACATATTTTCAAAAACAGTGATTTTGGTAAGCTTTCTAAGGTTTCTGACTGATATTTAAGCTGAATTATAGCATTGTGAGAATTGTCACTACCTGAAGCTGCGTAGGCGTAGCCCGCCGCAGGCATCGCAAAGTCTTCGACTCTGGTAGTCAATGTAGAATTATCGTCAAACAGTACTGAATTAATCCATTCAAGAGTTATCTGAGAAACATCCGTAATAACTTGACTATTCATGTACCCTCTTTAATCCTATACTTTCTGCAATTGTCGTACCCGTGGCATAACTTCTTCGGCAAATCTCGTCATTTCCCGAACAAAGGGATTAAATTGCAACATGAAAGTATCGATACCTGCATCAACGAAAGCTGCAACGCGAGCGGCTACTGTATCATAGCTGCCCACTAATCCTGCGGCTGTACCACCATTGCCGCCAACAGCCGGATTTTTGGCGAAGAGTTTGAACATGGCGGCTTCTGGGTCAACTCCTTTAGCAACACTTAACTTATATTGTTCTTCCAACTTTTGCAGTGCCATGAGTCGTTCTAGTTCTGCTTGCGCTTCTTCGTCTGTAGTCCGGGCAATGACAAAGGCTGACAGACCAAAACGGACTGGTTGGGGTAGGAAACGTGGTCGGTCTAAAACTTGCTTAATTACTTGGCGGACATCTTCAATCGGCTGACCGTTGATGAAGTAAACATCAGCTTGTTGGGCTGCTAAAATCTGTGCTGGGTCTGATGCTCCTCCCAGGTAGATACGAGGATAGGGTTGAGCAACAGAGAAGGGTCGGAGGCTCAAATCTTGGATTTTGAAATATTCACCCTCGAAGTTCACCCTCTCACCGCTCCACAAATCTCTAACAACCTGCAACCATTCACCAGAATAGCGATACCGTTCATCATGGGGAGGGAAGGGGATATTAGTACGCTCCATTTCTGGGCGAAACCAAGCACTAATTAGGTTTATGGCAAAACGTCCACCACTGATTGCATCAATACCCAAGGCCATCTTTGCTAGAACGGCTGGATGAAATAATAAAGGTTTAATCGCGGCGATAATTTCTATACTTTCCGTAGCTTCAGCTAATGCGGCACAGGCTGTCCAAGTTTCCAACTGTTCTAAATCCAGACTACGGGGATTGGCAAGGTGCTGTGCAACTAAGGTGGTGACATATCCTAAACGTTCTGCTTCTAATACTAGCGATCGCGTGCGTTCATAACTAGCATCAATCGGTTCATCTGGTGTATTGAGAGGGCCAAAGTTACCCCCAACAGGAACCCAAATACCATAGCGTGGTTCTGACATTCTTGCCTCCAAATTAAATGGGGACTGGGGAGATATACCTTGTTTTTTATCCTCACCTATGCAAATCTCATATTATACTACTATAAATCTACCGACTTAAAGTATATTTTTAAGGTGCAAAAATAAAGTTTTAGTGCCGACTACAAAGGTTCTAGAAAGCTATGTCTGAACCACACTATGGGATTTGGATTCCCGTTTACGGCAACTGCGGTGCGATCAACCATCCTCTTTCTTTCGTTATGCCTCACGTTAAATTTATAAATTTACACCAAGTATGCATAGATGATCTTCTATGATTTCCTGGGCTAAATGCATTGGGTATGGCAAAATGATATTTCCCATAGACCAAGCAGGTGAACATCTTAAATAGTGAGGTACTCGACATAGTGCCTTTAAAGCTTCTTCTGTCTGAAAATCTGAGCGTACAAAGAACGGCACTATCTCCACCATCTGTTGATGTTTGAATGGAATGTTAGCACCGTATTTATCCTCTTGAAAGCCAAGTTTATAAAATTCGGGTATTGGCATTTCATCTTGTGCCTTCTGTGTTTTTGGTAGCCTTCCTACAGAGAAGTAATGTAGTAGTTCTGGTGCTGACTTATCGTAAAAACCGCTCAGGTGTTGGAAATCTCGTGTTGGACAATCTTCGTTCCAAGCTTCTCGATTGGTAATGTACTGCGGTGTTTCTTTACCAGTGCGAATACGAATTACTGATAATAAGTTCTGTAGTTGTTTGTTGTCACGTTTATACTCGCAACTGTTACCAGGAACATGGCAAAAGTCGAGAACGTTGCGTTTTGCCAGAAGGTTCTCATTTTGCAACTGGGGCCAGATTTTGCCATCATTGTCTTCGCCGCGTCCGTTACGCCAGCCTTCAGCTTCAATTAGAACAATAGTTGCTCGGTCTAAATGTTTAGTTAGTACGCGTGCAACAAACTGTACTAATTCCGTGCCGTTCAACTTAATTTTACTTTGAAGGCGCTTTTTATTTTCTTGGCGATCGCGACGTGCTTCAGCAAAAATTTTTCCGACAGCAATTCCCGCTTGCGTGTAAGGAATCCAATCATTAGCATCGGGAAGTAGTACATCTACCGCACCCGTTGCACGCAGACGAACGGCAAGAGCATAGTGAATATCGCCTTGAAATTGGCTAGTTTTGTGACGATAAAAGGCAATTACATCTAAGTCTTGGGCAATTTCTTTCGTTATCTTTGCTTGCTCGTACACCTTAGAAGGTAGTCCGTATAGCGCCCCAATTTGACGTAATGTTCCATCCAGTACAGCATTCATCACACGTCCTTTTGTTGGTTTGCTGTAGGATGGTAGTTTATTCTGGCCATTTTCTGTATCACTTGATTTTGGTGTAACCGTCTGTATCATTTGGGAACTAATTCCCTCTCTGATACAAGCTTCACGAATAGCTCCTTTGATATTTTGTTGGGGGAGAACTCCCTTTGTTTTAATTCGGCCAATTTCAATAATCGCTAAACAGTGGGGATTAGTCTCAAAATTTCTCAGAGGAATAGCACGTTGCTGGAGAAAGGTACGCCATAGGTCTCGCTTCGCTTGATGTTCATTACGCATCCGTCTGTCGAATTGGCTACCATCTTTAGGCTTAAGTCCATCCGTATTAAATTTTTCTAAAAGCTTGGCATTATCAATCAAAATTTTTGAAACTGTAATGTGTGCTGGAAAATCTTCATTTTCATTGAGAAGGAACACATCACGTAATTGCTGGTAAACAGTCTCACAAGTGTCTTGTTCTCGATAAATGAGAAAGATATGCATTGGCTTACCTTGCAATGCTCTGTAAATAGTATCAGCAACAATTTGTTGATAAAGTTCGCGTCCTTTACGAGGTCTAGAAATAAATTCGTAATCGCGCATAGCTAGTGGTGCTTTCTGACCAGATGGCGTAGGAATATCAGATTGCATCGGATTATCTGGTATCAAAACGTCGTTGATCTGTTCTAGTACTCGTGCAATGATATCGCCTCGTTCTAGAAAACTAAATCCTGTTTTGATACTGTGTCCTCGTTTACGTTTCTCATGCTCGTACCCATAGCCCTCAGCATGAACTATATAGTATTCGTCCCTCTCACCCCAATTATTTAAGTTATCTAAATTACCAAAAGCTGGGGGATTATTAAAAATATTTTCTGGCTGTTCTAGAGCGCGTGCTTTGAATGCTGCAAGTAATTCTGGCAGTTGCAACTTCCACAAATTTTCTTCTTGTTTGTTCTTATCGATGACTAGACATACTAGTGTTGAATCTACCTCGTAATCAGATAAACGTGCCTTGTTCATACCCATGAGAACAGAGATGTCACGACCATAATTGCCATCTAATAAGGGTTCATGAGGATATCGCTGGCAACTTAAATGTAAGAAAATCCACGGTTCTAAATTGCTGTTATTATTGAAACGTCCTGCTTGCGTCTGGACATTAAAGTCTAGGCGGTAAGCAAAATAACCTTCTCTTTCCTTACCATTATTATCCGTGTAATTTGCCTTAAACGGCTTACTAACTACGTAGAGTCCAACCTTACTCGAACCACCTCCCTGTACTTTGCGCCATTGAATTTCCTGCTCTGTTTTTCCAGAGTTAATTATGCACTTCTTCCCGTGCAACATGGTTGCGAGAAGACTGGGAATAGCTTGAAATCCCAATCCTCTCTCTGTGTTAATATCCCGCACAAGTGTTTCCGGCTTGATGGGTTGCCATTGCCAATCTGGCGGTATTACAGCTATCCTTTCGAGGAAGCGATCGCACACGCTATTCACTTCATCTTTTTTACCTTTATCACGATACTGGTTCGTCCATTCCTGCGCCCAAATTATCACTAATTGATGTATTTGCTGGGGTGTGGGAGTCTTCAGTGAGTTCTCTGGCGTTCCCACCGCTAATGCCTGATATAAGGAAAGCTGGCTTTCCTCGTCAAAACTATGAAACTCAAAGCCGTATGTGAGCGTAGATGCACAGGCAAGCAGAGCATTATTTAACTGGCGATAAGGCCACCTAACCTCCCTGTTGTTGCCACGATACAAAACTTGTTTTATATCGTGGCAAAAGTCTGCAACCACTTGAACAAAAGGAAATGGCAGCACAGCAATCTCTAGATTGGCAAACGCATCTGTCACCAAGCTCATGCGTGCAGGTAGCAAAATATTTGCTGGTGTAATTTTACTAGTCATACTCTTTCTCTATCTCTTGGGTCTATTTCCCAGTTAAAGCCATCGATATCAGCCAAAGCATCTGCTATTGATTGGTATAAAGCTTGACTGATAACATCTTCATTAACATATTCACAAAGCAAATCGATGATTGCTGCTAGCAAGCTGGTACGTGGTGTATCAGGCTGTTGCTCTTTGTCATAGTTTGGTGCCCAAGCAGCATCGACAAAGTAAGCGTGAAAGGGAACACCTCCACGCAAAAGACGACCTACGGCTTGAACGATTACACCAGCAGTGGTTGCGGCTAAGTCTTGACGGGGAAATGCACGTAATTCTTCATTTTGATACAGCGTTTTGTAGTAAGAACGATGTTCTACCGATCGCCAATAACGCGCAGCCAATTGGCGCACCGCTTCCGCACGCCCTAAAATTCCGTCTCCTTGCCAAGCAATGAAATTTCTATCTTCTACCCAATCTAAAGCCCGACGGTTGATTTCTTGAGCGATCGCTTGAGTATCATGTGGATGAGGATAGGGACGGGTGAGAAAGCAAACCGCACCAAAAGCAGCTTTGCCATTTGCATTCAAAATGTTGAATCCGCGTCCCATAGCACTAATCGGTGCAGCCAGGATTTTGCCACCAGTAAGCGCGAAAGTTTCGATGTCAGCACGGTTGAGAGCGCCAACTTCCATCCTTGATTGATAGTCGATGTCATCATCAGTCAAAGTCTCTGTGCGATCGCGCTGCAAATGGTAAACTTTATCTCGCATACCCCACCAACATTGACGAATTTCGTCTGCTACCCATCGCGCCTGGTCATAGGAGTTGACGAGTAAGAGTAGGCGTTCCCTATCCTGCCAAAAATCTGGATTGCTCTGGTCAAGCTGTTTCAATTCCTCAAGTTCCTGTCCTAAATGACCGCTACCGTTGTTGCCAACTAAGGCTTGTGCCATCTCTTTAAACATTCCCATTTTCTGACGTTCAGGTGTCCCAGAAATACGGATAGGTTCATCTTTGCGGTTCGATTGAGGCAGAAACTTAAAGCGGCTTTGAGCGATCGCTTCTGTTGCACTTGGCTCTGGCATTAAAATACCCTGGGGATTGCCAACATGAAACTGAGTGGAATCTCGTAGATAAGAAGTTCCTGATAGTCCCAAGACGTTAGGGCCGCGTTGACCATCCAAGTCTGTTAGCAAGCGATGAAAGTTTAAAACGTAGTAACGACCAATATTGGTATAAGCGAACAAAGATAAGGCATTTTCGCTGCTGTTCTCAGATTGGTTGTGATTGTCATCCTTGCGGGAATAGTAAGTACCAAACTGCCTTCCTGTTGGAGGTAAAGGTAAAATATTTAACATTGCTGTGGGCATACGGCGATGTGGTGGCTCATCATCCAGAGTGGGCGGTCGATGATGCCATTCGTAAAAGACAATGCGTGTGTGCCGATCTAAAAGGGTGATGGTAAGCGCAAACTGTAAACGATAAGCCAAGGTTTCGAGGGTGTCTACTGGATCTGATTGTTCTTCCTTTTTTGAGGAGTTTCGCCGCTTTTTCTTAGCTGTCTGCTGTGAATTGTTTTGACGTTTTTTTAGTTCTTCTCGCAGTCGTGTTAACCGTTTTCCTGTATTGGGAAAAAAGTCAACTATCCAAGCTTTGCAAGCACGATAAATGCTATCGTCGGTAGCACTTTCGCCAATACTATTAATCTGTTGAATCAGAAGAGCCAGTCTATTAACTTTAGAATTGGATCGGGGTTGCCCAAGTAATGGATCGTCATCAAGTAACGCGTCAAAATATTGCATTATCTGTTGTACGCGTCGGTTATTAGCCTTAATTTCTTGCTCAGTGGCATCAGGAAAATCTAACTCTTCAAGTCCGGCAAGGCGACGAGCAAATTTGTAGAGGAGGGAATTAGGCGTAAAGTAACCACGTTCTATCCATTGATCTAGAAATTCGTGTCCCGAATGCTTGTCTAATAGTGTCAAAGTTGCTGTGACAGCCTTTTGGACATCGCGTTCTGCACCAGTCCATCGCTGCATCAATGGTGGGGGTCTACGGTTAAATCTCATGTAATCTTCAGTTTTCACCCCAATGTCATCAAAAACGCCACCATTTGTCAGTAAAACTTCCTCAGCATATACGTCATCAAACCACTTGATAACTGTATCTACTTCATCGAATACAACAATATCGGAATGTAGATAAACGAGTTCTCCTATCTTGATTGGACGCAGTTCTAGATGACGTGGCAACCCAGCCATTGCCATTGCACCTGGAGTTGTAATCCAAACACGGGCAGTTGGCATATCACGATATACCTGCTGTGATGGGCAAGTAGCAAAAAACGGACATAAGTGAGACACACCAGGGTAATTGTTTTGTTTTTTGCGATCGCTTTCGCTTTCACTTTTTGGTGCTTCTTTCAAAGAGTGACATGGCTCGGTTCCAGGCTTGAGTGGCTTGCCGTGCAAACGGTCGAAGATGTCGTTAGCTTGTAGCAGTCCTTGTAAAGCACAAGCTGTTCCCAAAAAGCGATCGCCCCAGTGTGGTTGTTTGCGTTGCCAGTGTTCCTGAAAGTCTTTTGAGGCATAGAAGCTTTTCAGGTGCGCGTCTCGTTTACTGCGGCCTAATAACGGTACAGCAACAGGCTCATCGTTTTCTGGGTCGTCACAAAACCACCAATTAATTTGATTTGCTAACCGAATTGCCGACTGTACATCACTGACAACTAATGTGATGCGGCGATCGGGATGATTTCGCACAACATCAACGGCAAGCAACGTTGACTTGGTAGACTTCCCAGAAGCAACTTGTCCCGCAAGATGTACAAAACCATCTAACTCCAATGGTTCTGTATTCCGCTCACTGAGTGAGCCATCTTCCTGAATTTTATGAAAGTTGATTTTGCGAAAGCGGCTTACCCAGTGTCCCTTTTGTGTCTCATTCCAACCATATCGGCGTGCGAGTAACTGTTCGCGGCGATCGAGGAACTCTGCATCTGACTCTAAATCTGGAATTCGCAATGAAAAAGGCTCACGAGAGCGGGGTGTGGGAAACCAAGGCTGTTGTCGTGCAGTACTTAAATGTTCTGGTGTGAACTGTACTTGCATTGTGACTGTTTCTTTTTCTGTCTTAGCCTGGAATTGGTAGGCAACTCCAGCCTGTACTCGTTCAACCCTGCGTTGGCGAAACTCCAAATTGGCACTCAGACAGCTTTCATATAAATTTTGGTGGACTTGATGGCGCAGACATTTCGCGGCATGAATAATCTGAGAATCTAAATCCTGAATATCAAAATCATAATTACGTCTGTTTTGCGGAATATTGCGAATATAGAAACGTAATGACCCCAACCATGCAAAACGGGCAGAAAATGGGATAATTTGCCGAGCGTTAGCAACTGCACGTCGTTGCACCTCATCTAAGTTTTGTAAACGTGGGTGTCGCAAAGGCATACCACTGAGTATTGCCCAAACTGCTGTTACTGGTTCATCATCGATTTCTAAACGCTCCATCAAGGCAAAGCCAAGTTCTACCTGAAGTAATAATTGGGCTTGCTCTCGATCTAACTCAGAGTTATCTTTCAATTCTTTGACACGCTTTGTAAAAATATCAGGCGGCTTAAATAATGTCATTTGACTCATAATGCTATTTCCCTTTACTCAGGTGCATTATCTTGGCGACGACTCGTTCTTTAAAAGCGATATCGCTGAAAAGATGAGTGCTTTTTGGCAATCCTGTTGCTTCTTCACGCAGGATGTCGATGTAATCTTGGCGTTGATGCAGACGATGATTAGGAATCACATAAAAACTTTCGTCATAGCGCAAATCACCTTCCCCAAATATCGGCTTCAGTTGCAAAGCCAAATCATACGGATTTCGGTAGTCTTTGACATCTACAGCCCACACTGAGCCGTCACCAAAACGTAGTTGCAAGTCGTAACGGTCAATACCAGGCCAAAGTTGAACTTGGCAAAGATATTCTGGCTGTTGTTTATGCAGCTTTTCTAAAGTGTCGAACAGACGTATCTCTGGGATTCCAGGTAAACAGACACGCCAATGAATACCAAACTTGAGACGACGCAGACCTTGCTTCCAAGAAATACGCCGGACATGAGACAAGTTTTTCCGATGATCGTTGCAGACGCTTGGCTTAATGCCACGTAAATGTCCATGTTTTTTAATTAAAGGGCCGCAGCGATCGCAGCACCAATAAGATTCATTTTCTTTACAGTCTTCGTACAGTTCGCCCATATCATTAATCGTTATGTAACGCGTCTGAGAAAAAGTATTGCGAAGTTTCTCTAAAGTAGTGTGAGGATTCATAATTAGAAATCGTCGCAGCAAAACATATTCTTGCTGGGCGCGATCGGGGTCTTTTTCGTTGGCTTCTTGCAGTTTTTCCAGCAACCTCAGAAACTGAAAGTTCTCCAGCGCAATTTGTTGTACTTTCACAGAAGCGAACTCAGGCAGTTGCCCTCGTTTTACCAACTGTTCGTAGAAATACTGACTTGCTTCCTCACTTAAGGCTTTATCGTAAATCAAGCCATATTCTGAGTCAAACTCCTTCGGTATATCCAACGGATACCATGTTTGCAAGGGTTTTTCTAGAAGATTAAAAAGACCTTCTAGAGTACGTGGATAAGGAATAGCTGTCATCTTCAAAGCCAAAGTATTGCAGCTACGCCGTAATAAATCAGGATATGGGTATTTAAGGGTTTGGTATTGAGTATCTGCACAGAAAAACTCTGCCAAACCCACAACCAAAAAATCAAAATTGTTATCCAAAAAGTACCTCCTGTCTATATAAGACAAGCTTTGGTATTTTGTCTCTTTAATGAAACACTGAGATTATAAAGATACACTTAATAACTATAGCTGATGTGAGACAATAAAGAAACGCGTTTCATAAATGAAACATAAAAGACGCATGGGATACAACTTAGACACACATCTATTAGCCGCAATGGTAAAGACGAAGCGAGGGAGGAAAGGACTGCGAGATACAGCCAAAGAAATAGGTAATGTTAGTTCTTCTACACTTTCACGGGTAGAAAATGGCAAAATGCCTGACATGGAAACCTTTTTATTACTTTGCAATTGGCTGCAAGTGTCACCTGCTGAACTCTTTAAGAAAATAGAGGAATCCGAAGCTCTCTTTGACTCAAATACACCAGAGACAATAGAAATTCAATTACGAGCATCCAAAAAACTCGATCCGGCGATCGCCAATGCACTAGCAGAATTAGTCAAAGCAGCGTATCGCGATAATTCTCAACAAAGCGACAACCAACAACCGGATTAAAAAGAATTATGACACTAACAGAGAAATTAACAACTGAGTTTAGGCAAAGGTGTGAAGGAATTGCCACCGAGCAACGTGGTTTATTAAATTTACGGGCATTTAACCCATTACCAGCAGATGTGCTGGCGGCTCAACTGAATGCAAAAATTTTGACACCTGAACAGATTCCCAGCTTAGACCCTTGTGTAGCGGTATTGCTCGATAGCGACCAATGGTCAGCAGGAATTATTAATCAAAATCCACTCTGGATTGTCAACAATCCACGCCATACTCCCGCGCGACGCGAGTCGAACTTGATGCACGAGTTTGGACATGTGCTACTGAAACATAAAATTGTCCGTTTTGATCCAAGTACTGGGCTTCCTCTGCGCCGTCAGAGTGATGAAGATGAGGCCACTTATTTGGGTGGATGCCTTCAGATTCCCCGTCGGGGTCTACTGTGGGCTGTTCAGCGTCAAATGACACAGACGGAAACAGCGGTGCATTTTAATGCAAGTGAGGAAATGGTGCGATTCCGTAGCAACGTCACTGGAGTAAATATTTAGCTAAATGTTGTATAAAAAATTTGCACCTTATCAAGCTAACTTCAATTTAAAATTTTCTTAAGAATTTTTTGGTTGGCGCTGGCTAACTCATTTGAACTGAAGACTATTGTGGTAAATCTGAGCGCCAAAGAACATAGGCTTTGGCAGCTCGCTCTTGAACTGATGCAGGAAGTTCGTCAAGTCTCTTGCGAAATATCTTTGTAACACTTGACTTCATTGCTCAGAGGGAAAAACCTCAGCTAAAGGAGTGATGTCTCCAGCAGTAATTTCCTGGCTTACCATATCAGCTAAACGATCCCACTGAGCATCTGTTGTAGATTCAAACTGAGCCTTCCATCTTTGCTCATCCTCTATCTTGGCAAGGAGACGAGCAGCGATGTCTACGACGGGCTACGCCTAGGCACGCTCAAGTAACTCAGTCATGGCTACCACACTCTTAAAACGTAAATGGCATCTGAATCCATTATCGCTTCTTGGTGATATTCTCGAACACTAATTAGGCGAATATTGGTCAGCAGAAGATTCACTTAACGTCCTAGCATTTTATCTCGCAGATGCTTAATGCGATCGCGCAATTTTGCCGCCTCTTCAAATTCTAGTTTCTTCGCCGCTTCTTTCATTTGCGTTTCTAACAGAGTAATCAATTGGGGAATCTGTTCTAATGGCAGTTCATCTAGATGTTCATCTACTACTTTTAAATCAGTTGCATTTAACCGCCGAGATACATCTAAAAAAGCCAAAATTGCATTACTTGATTTTTTCACAATCGGTTGTGGTGTAATCCCATGCAATCGATTATGTGCTGTTTGAATCCCACGCCGCCTGTCTGTTTCATCAATAGCTTTAATCATGCTACCTGTCAGATTATCGGCATATAAAATCGCTTGTCCCTGAATGTGACGCGCGGCTCTACCAATAGTTTGAATTAAGGAACGCTCGGTTCGTAAGAAACCTTCTTTATCTGCATCCATAATTGCTACTAATGAAACTTCCGGTAAATCCAAACCTTCTCGCAGCAAATTCACACCAACCAATACATCAAATGCACCATCGCGCAAGTTCTGCAAAATCTCGATGCGCTCAATAGAAGTAATCTCAGAATGTAAATATCGTACCCTGATACTGTGGTCTTGCAAATATTCGGTTAAATCTTCCGCCATCCGCTTAGTTAATGTAGTAATCAAGACTCGTTCATGGCGGTCGGCTCTATCTTTAATTTCGCCTAACAAATCATCAATTTGTCCTTCTGTGGGACGCACAGAAATTTCTGGATCGATCACCCCAGTTGGTCGAATTACTTGTTCAACTATATGGTCTTCAGAAACTTCTAATTCCCAATTTCCGGGAGTTGCTGATACAAAAATACACTGATTTACTTTTTGCCAGAATTCCTCGGCTTTTAAAGGACGGTTATCAGCAGCACTAGGAAGCCGAAATCCATGTTCAATTAAAACTTTTTTTCTCGCTTGGTCGCCATTATACATGCCGCGAATTTGTGGCACGGTAACGTGAGATTCATCAATAACTAATAGCCAATCTTTGGGAAAATAATCAATTAAACATTCTGGTGGTTCTCCAGCTTGTCTTCCTGCTAAGTGACGGGAATAGTTCTCAACGCCGTTACAGTAACCGACTTCGCGCAGCATTTCCAAGTCATAGCGTGTACGTTGATCTATGCGTTGCGCTTCTAATAGTTTCCCTGCTTGTTCTAAGTCTAGTTTTTGCTGTTTTAACTCGGCTGCAATGTCATGACAAGCTACTTCTAATCGTTCTTCTGGGGTGACAAAGTGACGTGCAGGATAGACATTTACGGCTTCCAAACTTTTGAGAATTTCACCTGTTACCGGATCGATATAGCGAATTGCGTCAATTTCATCACCAAAGAATTCGACGCGAATAATTCGGTCTTCATAAGCTGGGCCAATTTCTAAAACATCACCCCGGACGCGAAATTTTCCCCGACCCATTTCGATGTCGTTACGGCTATATTGAACGTTTGCCAAATCTCGTAAGATTTGACGCTGATTTACTTCCATACCTATCTGAAGAGGGATGGCAGCTTTCAGATATTCTGACGGCATTCCCAAACCGTAGATGCAACTGATGGAAGCAACGACAATGACATCACGACGTTCAAAAAGCGATCGCGTTGCCGAATGCCGCAACATATCTATTTCATCATTAATCGCCGCCGTTTTTTCAATATAAGTATCGGTGACGGGAATATACGCTTCTGGCTGATAATAATCGTAGTAGCTGACAAAATACTCAACTGCATTGTTGGGGAAGAAATCCCGCAACTCGTTACAAAGCTGTGCAGCCAGGGTTTTATTATGCGCCAGTACTAAAGTCGGCTTGCCAATTTTCTCAATAACTGCTGCTACGGAAAATGTTTTGCCAGTTCCAGTGGCTCCTAGTAAAGTTTGGTAACGATTGCCTGATTGGATACTAGTAGAAAGTTTAGCGATCGCTTGTGGTTGATCGCCTGTAGGACTAAAGGGAGCTTGAAGACAAAATTCTGTCATACAGTTTTGCTGTAAATACCCTATTTCATGGTGACAATTCCGCTCTGTATCTATTGTAGCTGGCTTATTAGAGCAAATAAATAGTAATAATTATTTACAAAAATTATTGCTTTAAATTTACTTATGTATTAGTTTTAAAGATTCTTATATCTATATGAGGTTTTTTAAGGTTAAACTCTAAGGTATATGGGAAAAAATTTCATCTTTCCTTAATTATTGTAAAATTCAGTTAACAAACTAGAGGTGTTCGTTTATGACTATTAGCAACACTGGCAAAGCAACCAGTTCTCGGCAGAAGTATGCCAAGTCTACACAGCAAGTTGAAAATCAACAAGACCAAAGCTTGAATGCAGATAAAGCCGAGGAAGTTAATGAACTGCCAGTAGGAGCTTCTGGAACACTCGCCATTTCTGGAATTCGCCCCATAGGCGCTAGCGACTTAGAAGTTGCTGAACACCTTTCAATTTCTGGGGTGCGTCCTGTTAGCACCAGTAGTTTGGAAGTAGTTGAAACCTATAACGCAATGGGTATTCGCCCAATTGGTGCTAATAAATTCCAAATTGTTGAAAGTATGAATCTCTCTGGAATTCGTCCAATTGCCTCAAGTTCATTGGTAATTGATGAAAGCTATTCGACATTCGGTAATCGTCCGATAGCATCAAATGAGATTGACAATTCTGAAAACCTGATGGGTTTTCTAGATTAAACAAAAAAACATCCCCATAACTTTATTAACCCATTTTCTATAGGAAACTGGGTTTTTTTTATTTAAAAAGTAAAAATTACCATCTGTGGCATTTGTTCTATGTCTTTTAGCATAGGTAACTAAACTATTCTCACTTTATTTTATATTCAACTAACAGCCAGAAGGCTTACTAAAACTACCTTTCTTAATTACCAATTACCAATTACGAATTACAAAATATTGAATCTGCCTTGTGGTAGAAGGCTTTAGCAAAAACTTTAAGTTACTGTGTAAAGGTAATAACAAAGAGTTTCAAAGTTAGTTTATAGCTTTGAAATTAGTTTTTAATTAAATCAGGAGTATCAAAATGAGCATAGAAGATCGCGCAAAGGCTGCTGCTAAAAATGTTGAAGGTAAAGCCCAAGAAGCATTAGGAAACGTCACTGGAGATCCAGAAGATAAAGCTGAAGGTAAAGCAAAGCAAGCTGAAAGTGAAGTACGTCACGGAATTGAAGACGTGAAAGATAATGTAAAGAAAAACATTGACTAGTAATTCATGATTTTTTTTGCAGAAACTCTAGGGATATAAATGGGGTGCATTCCATTTTTGCAAGAAAAAATTACGAAATGCTAAACATTCAATGCTATGCACCTTTATTCTATTTTTAGCAAGGGTTGAAAGATAAAGGACTAGCTTGATTGACAGAAATTTTATAGAGACGTAATTAATTACGTCTCTATATCTATGCTTAATTTATTTTTATAATTATTAAAAAGCAATAATGGCAATGTCTACGACGAGCGTAGCTAAGAGGATGAATGAACAAGTATTTTTCATAACATCAAAGCCTCGGAAACTTAACCCCCTAGCCCCCCTTCCCTACAAGGAAATGGGGGTTTCAAAGCTTGAATTCCCGACTGATAGCGCAGCTCCTTCGAGTCCGCAAACGTCTTGATTCTGACTCCTGTTAGCGGATAGCTAAGGTTTAGCCCATTCTGGCTTCTGAATTCTTTTTCAATTTAAATCTCAAAAATTGT
Source organism: Nostoc sp. DedQUE07 (assembly GCF_034530975.2). Classification (NCBI taxonomy): domain Bacteria; kingdom Bacillati; phylum Cyanobacteriota; class Cyanophyceae; order Nostocales; family Nostocaceae; genus Nostoc; species Nostoc sp. DedQUE07. The sequence goes on from NZ_JAVRCC020000012.1 coordinate 43,596, forward strand.
AGTAATATACCACAGGCATTAACTATCTTCAGCTACATCTGATAGTTAGCGCTTTTAAATTCACAATCGATGAGAATATACGGTGAACCTAACTCTTTATTTCCTCCGTCACGGACAGACAGAATGCAGCCGCAATAATTCCTTTTGCGGTTCTATAAATTCAGAACTTACTCCAGAAGGCTTGGAGATGGCAAAAGCTTTTGCAGATACATATAGTTCCATGAATTGGACAGCAATATTTTGTAGTCCAATGCAGCGAACTGTATTAACAGCAAAACCTTTGTATGAAGCAATAGGGATAGAACCACAATTTAGGGATGGTTTGAAGGAAATCAATTATGGCTTGTGGGAAGGAAAAACGCCAGAAGTAATTAGTCGTGAATATCACGATGATTATATTCGCTGGTCAGCAGATCCCGCTTGGAATGCGCCTAATGGTGGAGAAATGGCAGTTACAATTGCTTATCGTGCCTTGCAGGTAATTGAAGAAATCAAGCAAAATTACACTAGTGGCAATGTTTTAGTGGTTTCACATAAGGCAACTATCAGAATTATTCTGTGTAGTTTACTAGGGGTTGATGTGGGACGCTTTCGTTTTCGTTTGGGATGCCCTGTTGCTTCGGTCAGTATTGTAGAATTTAGTTCGCATGGGCCGCTATTAAAGGTTTTGGCAGACCGTACTCATTTGGATGAGCGGTTGCGAAATTTACCGGGAACGTGAGAGAAGTTAGGAGTTAGGAGAGACGCGATTAATCGCGTCTGTACAAAAGTTAGGAGTTATTATTTTTCCCTTACTTTCCTTCACTTTCTGGCTCAGTGTATTTGCACAAAACATTGATTCCGATTTTTAAAATATATAACACAACAACAGTACAGATACAGCGATAATGTACTCAAATTATCAGCGAATTATTTTATGCAGCCAGTTATTGAGACTATTGTATTACGTCAAATGGCTTCGGGCGATCGCCTATCTTTACAACTATACAAATTCATCGGCGCTCAACCTGGTAAAAAGGTTTACATTCAATCTAATCTGCACGGTGCAGAAATTGCTGGTAATGCCGTTATTCACCAGCTAATTGAGTTTTTATTAACAATAAATGATACAGATTTAACTGGAGAAATTTGGCTAGTTCCCGTTTGTAATCCAATGGGGACGAATGAACGCGCTCATCATTTTTCCCCCGGACGTTACTGCATTTACGAAGCTAAAGACTGGAATCGCATATTTTGGGACTACGAAAAAGAAGCTGATGATTTAGTAGCTTTTACTAAATCTCAACTTCATATCGATCTAAAGGTCGTTCGACAAAATTATCTAACTATAATTAAGCAACAATTTATGAAAATTTTAGAAAAAATTAATTCTCCTAGTGCAGTGCCATACACTGAGCTTTTTGGCTACAAACTACAAAATCTGAGTTTAGATGCAGACTACTTAATTGATTTACATAGTTCTACAAATCAAGCGTTAGACTACCTTTATTACTTCCGAAATCGAGAAGACAGTGCAAAACACTTTCTACTCGATTTTGGAATCTTGCTTAATAAATACGATGGTGATGCTTTTGATGAAGCTTTTATCAAACCTTGGTTAGCGCTGGAAGCTTGTTTTAAAGAGTTGGGTAGAGAAATCAAGTTTGATGTGGAAGCTTGGACACTAGAATTAGGCTCAGGAATGCAAATGAATCCTGATTCAGTTGCTAAAGGTGTACGGGGTGTAAAAAATTATTTAGCACAAAAAGGTGTACTGCAAATGTCTGTATCAGGTGACACAAAAACCCATGAGATGACTTTTGCATCTAGTAGCAACCGAAAAAAATATTATGCGATCGCAGGTGGGATGATTCAATGGAGAATAGCATTAGGTAGTACAGTCAAAGCTGGAGACAAGCTGTATCAAATTCTCAGTTTTAATAAAGAAGGTCAACTACCTAGTGTAATTGATGTCTGCGCTCAACATGATGGATTAGTTTATGATGTCGCAACCAATCAAGCTGTTAATGAAGGTGAGTTTGTCTTGGGAATTGTTAGTTAAGGAATAGCAGTTCGTAATTAAGATAGGAGCAATAAGTTAATGCGATCGCGTTTGGGTTTGTGGAGTGCGATCGCTCTAAGTTTTTCTTGCTTCTCAACTTTCATCTTTATAAATATTTTTACGATGTCCGACTTCCACAACATTTACCATTAGAATATCGTCGAAAATATCATAGATAACGCGATAGTCACCTACTCTAATTTTATAAGCATTTTCTTTCCCTTTTAGCTTTTTAACTTTATTCGGACGTGGTTCTGTAGCTAAATCATCAATTTTAATTTGTATACGTTCTTGAAGTTCTGACGGTATTTTTTTAAGTTGCTTCAATGCACCCCTCGATATTTCAACTTTATAACTCACGCCACTTCCTTGTTTATTCCTGTCTTTAGTTCTTTTTTAGCTTCTTCCCATGACACTGAATTATCAAGATTAGCTTCTTTTTTTGCTTTGTCGTAGGCTTTTAAATCTTCTTCTTCTTCTTCTTCTTCGATTGTTTGAAGTAGTGCGTAAATCTCATCTAAAGTACTATCATAAGCTTGATTTAACAGTACGTTAATCTCTTTAATTAATTGTTCGCGTTCCTGTTCACTTTTCATAATTTGTCTTTCTTACTCTAAACTTAGGTTATAAATTCAATTATAAATGCAATCGCGTTTTGGTGTTTTGACATGGCGATCGCTATTCATTTTATACTGGTGTAATTTCTTAATTTTGCCCTAACTTCCTGTGCGGAAATTACTTTACCAGCTTGACTGTCAGTAAGTCTAGCCGCATTGCGTCTACGCATTTTTATTTTGTAAAGAAGTACGATCGCTTTTTGAAAATCAATTTAACTTCAACTACTTTGTTGCTGTTCCAACCACAGCTAACAAACATTATCAAAACTCACAAGATTAACAGACATAATATTATGATTATATTAATCTGAAATGGTCTCAGTAATTATTGTGCGATCGCGCAGATGAAGAAGTTATTGCATCTGTATTTTATTTCCCCAGTGGTAAAATTCCCGCGTCATTTACATCTTCTACTAAACTTTGTACTTTGATAGGCACAGCTATGCTGTGCCTGTACCATGTATATTCAGTCTCCCAAATAAATACCCATACCACGAGCGGTTTTAACTAAAGTACCATTGGGATCGACAGCGCTATATTGAGCGATCGCTTCTATAATTGGTACACTTAATACTTGGCGATTTTGCCATGTTACCATGCGATCGTATTTACCCTCTGCAATTAGATTAACGGCTGCAACACCAAAAGCTGTTGCAACTAATCTATCTAGTGGTGAAGCAGTTCCACCGCGTTGAATGTGTCCTAAAACTGTAACTCGTGTTTCTACACCGATGTGTTCAATAATTTTATCTGCCAAATATTCACCAATTCCGCCATATCGAGATTGACCTAAGCGATTTGTAATCGTCACATTTTCCCCATCGTGGGTACGAACCGCTTCAGAAACAATTATCAAACAATAGTTTTTGCCTTTTTCTTGGCGTTCTTTGATTTTGTGGCAAATATGCTCAACTGTGTAAGGAATTTCGGGAATTAAAATTACATTCGCTCCCCCCGCAATTCCCGCAGCTATTGCTATGTGTCCGGCATCACGACCCATTACTTCCAAAATCATGACTCGGCTATGACTTGCAGCAGTAAAATGTAACCTGTCTAGTGCTTCCGTGGCAATATTGACTGCTGTATCAAAACCGATGGCGTGTTCGGTAACGCCAATATCGTTATCAATGGTTTTGGGAATACCTACTAAATTAATACCACCTTGTTGAGCTAGGCGACGCAAAATTGCCAAGCTACCATCGCCGCCGATACCAATCAAAGCGTCTAAACCTAGCTCATGATAACCCGCAATAATTTCTTCGGAGCGATCGCATAAACTTCCATCCGCCATCGGAAAAGCAAAAGGGTCGCCTTTATTGGTCGTCCCCAACATTGTGCCACCCGCAGTTAACAATGAGTCAACTCGGTCAACTTCCAGGTTGGTAAATTGCGGCGGACGCGCCATTAATCCTAGAGTCGCTTGACGAATTCCTAAAACCTCCCAGCCGTAAGTATTTACAGCACAATTTACTACAGCCCTAATCACAGCATTTAAACCAGAACAATCACCTCCACTCGTAAGAATTCCTATGCGTTTGGGTTCTCCCACATTTTTTATTGACATTTTGATCCAAATGTATACGTTAAGTAGTCGATGAAACTTAAGCCAAAGTTAGCAGTAGATTAAACTCAAGCAAAAGTCCTCTCTGTTAATGCCAAAGTAATTTTATGTTTCTTTTGGATCTAAAAACAAAACAAAGTCTAAAAATTCAGCACCTCTTGAGCTAAAAGTCAAAATTTATGTGGGTTTAGTACGATCGGCGATGAAATGAGGTAAACTTTGAGTTTAATTTTTTTAATATTCTGACTACTGAATTCTGACTCCTGAATACTACAACTAAGGTTATCTCAGCTGTAAAATATAAGTGTAGAGCAAGTAGTAGATTAAACCTCGGCAAAAGCAAACCCTAAAAATGCCAGGGTAATTTTATGCTTGTTTTGTGTCTAAGAAAAAACCAAGTTATCCCAGCTAGAAAATATGAGGGTGGAGCCAAAGGTGACTAGTATTGAAAATTACACTTTCTCTTTTTCAGAAGAAGTAACAATTCCCCAGGCTCCTCCTGAATTCAAATCAGGTTTTATCGGCATTGTTGGTCGTCCAAATGTCGGTAAATCTACTTTGATGAATCAGCTAGTAGGACAAAAAATTGCCATTACATCACCAGTAGCACAAACTACACGTAACCGTTTGCGCGGTGTACTAACTACGCCAGAGGCGCAGTTAATATTTGTAGATACACCAGGAATTCATAAGCCCCATCATCAATTGGGCGAAGTCTTGGTGCAAAATGCCAAAATTGCCATTGAATCGGTAGATGTAGTGTTATTTGTGGTAGATGGATCTGTAGCTTGTGGATCGGGCGATCGCTACATTGCTGAATTGCTCAGTCGCAGTAAAACACCAGTAATTCTGGGTATGAACAAAACCGACCAACAACCGGCTGATTCGCAGTTTCTAGATGATAGTTACGCCCAAATGGCCCAATCCCATGAATGGGAAATCGTGAAATTTTCTGCCAAGACTAGTACCGGATTACCGCAACTTCAAGAATTATTAATTAAACATTTAGAAATTGGGCCATTATATTATCCTCCAGACTTGGTAACTGACCAGCCAGAACGCTTTATTATGGGTGAATTGATCCGAGAACAAATTTTATTATTGACTCGTGAAGAAGTACCCCATTCAGTAGCGATCGCCATTGATCTAGTAGAAGAAACTCCCAGCATTACCCGTGTACTTGCTACCATCAACGTCGAGCGTGATTCCCAAAAAGGCATACTCATTGGCAAAGGTGGAGCAATGCTTAAAGCTATTGGTAGTGAAGCCCGCGAACAAATCCAAAAGTTAATCGCTGGTAAAGTTTACTTAGAATTGTTTGTGAAAGTCCAGCCAAAATGGCGACAGTCGCGGATTAGTTTAGCAGAGTTAGGCTATCGCGTGGAAGAATAATAATTGGGCATGGGGCATGGGGCATTGGGCATTGGGCATTGGGCATGGGGTATGGGGCATTGGGGTACAAAGAGAATGACTCATACTCAATAACTAATGACAAATGACAAATGACAAATGACAAATGACAAATAATTAATAAAAATGTCTTTAGATACTCGCTATCCCTTAAATTTACCCGTCAATGCTCCGCCCTTGCGCGTGTTAATTGTCGAAGACGATCCGATGATGCAATTGGGATTAGAGCAATCGTTGATGGCTCATCCTCAGTTAGAGATTGTTGGACAAGCTGAAGATGGTTATTTGGGAGTTCAAGCTGCACTGCAACTGAAACCTGATTTGGTGGTTATGGATATTGGATTGCCGCGATTGGATGGTATTGCCGCGACACAGCAAATTAAGGCGGCGCTACCAGCAACTCATGTAGTGATGCTGACATCTCATCAAACGGAGACAGAAATTATTGCGGCACTATCTAGCGGTGCAGATGCATATTGTATCAAAGGTGCAAGTGTGGAAAGATTGTTAAGTGCGATCGCAGCCGCAGTTGATGGTGCAGCCTATCTCGATCCCCAAATTGCGCGGCGAGTAATTGATAATCTCAAACCGCCTTCACCCACCACCAACACCGCCAACTTATCTGGGCGCGAGTTAGAAGTGTTAAAGCTGATGGTAGACGGGTTGAGCAACCCAGAAATTGCCGAAAAACTCTATCTCAGTCCCAACACCATCAAAACTCACGTCCGAGGGATTATGAATAAATTAGCAGTAGACGATCGCGTGCAAGCAGCAGTTGTCGCACTGCGTTCTGGTTTGGTTTGATACTAGAATAAATTTATCTGCAACTTTCAAAATACTAAAGTTCAACCTTTGGCTAGTATTTTTAACTATTAAAATTGTTGCAAAAACTTTAAATTTAGCTAATTTTTTTCCATGCGCTCATTAATATTTCAAAATTTGAAGCTGACTATTCCTACAGCTTTAGCATTTACGGTTCTTGGTTATATTCTAAGTCTACCTCTGAGTTATCTTGGCAACTCAGAAGCAGCAAGATGGCAATTCAATTTCGAACGCACAACATTTATTGAAACCCGAAAGCTTGATGAGCTAGGAAGTTTTCAAGCTAGGGTAGCACTTGGTGGTACAGCGCTCGGAATCTTAGTAGCTCAAACAACTTTTATTGCGTATATATTTGGACTTAGCAATCGTAGTACTAAGTAGTAAGCGACCAATGCAGCAAAGTACAGAAAAAAACCTTAGCCTTAGCAAAGATAAGAATACTGGTGTATCTAAACTTAATAATGAATTACCCACTTTCTGCCCTCAAAGCCCCAAAGAATGGCGGAAATGGTTAGAAGAAAACCATCGCACCTCTCTTGGTGTGTGGCTCATTTACTACAAAGTAAAAAGCGATAAACCAAGTGTTCGATATAGCGAAGCGGTAAAAGAAGCCTTATGTTTTGGTTGGATTGACAGTAAAGTTAAATCCTTAGACGAAGAACGTTATATGCAAATTTTTACACCTCGAAAATCGAAAAGTGTGTGGTCAAAATTAAATAAACAATATATTGAAGAACTTATAGAACAAGGCTTGATGACTACAGTTGGTCTAGAAAAAATTGAAGCTGCAAAACAAGATGGTTCATGGAACTCTTTGGATGCGATCGAAGCATTAATTATTCCCTTAGATTTAAAGCAGGTTTTAGAAGCAAACCCAACTGCCAAAGGGTATTTTGAAGCATTTAATAACTCATCCAAAAAGAATATTCTTTTTTGGATTGATAGTGCAAAACGTCCAGAAACCAGATTAAAAAGAATTGAACAAACCGTAAACTCAGCAGCGATTAACAAAAACCCGTTAGTACGATAACAAAGCTTATGTAACTCTTTGATAACCTGTTTTTAGAAGCGCTCTTGTTAGCGATCGCTATATTTTTTAATCCCATTTACAATTAGAGGCGTACATATATATGTACGCCTCTATAGCTGAATAATTTGTTGCCAAGATGTTGGAAAGATAGTCTACCTCAATGCATTTCAGTTAAAAGAGTTTGAGAATTGATTAGGGTCTATATTAGCAGGAAATAAAAAAATTTCCTTGCCTTCTCTTCTTGCCTTTTGGTGAAGCAAAATTGCCTTTTCCAAAGAACAATATTTGATTGGAACCCATCTGTCGCTATAATAGTAGACAGTTACTCGGCTCATTGCATACTCTTTCAACGGCAGTGGAAGAGACCAGGACGAGTTCACAGTTTGAACCTTACCTGTTGAGTCCATGCTTTGAACCTCAGTTATTAAGTATATTTACTTTCACCGATTGGAATGATGTAGAGGAACTATCATAAGTAATAATCAATGTATTTTAAAACTACATCTTTAGATAAAAATTAAAACAATTAAAACTGCTATCACGCCCTTAGCACTAAATGCGATCGCTACTTCTGGTATCTCATCAGCAGTCGTTACTCAGATCGCCATTGTCAGAATAAGTAGGGATTTGATAGAAGAGTGCGATCGCATAACCTAGTTTTCTTACAGCAATTGTCAGGAAAATAGCTGTAAGTTGTATGCATCTAACTCTTAACGAATGTCCACTCTAGTACCTTGATCGGGGCTTCTTGTAGTGCTTGAGTTAATTCGGTGCTACTCTGAAATTTCACCTCAGAGAGGTCACAGGCTTCGACGTTGACCGTGAATTTATCGTTTTGGAAGGGCCAGGGTTTGACAACAACCAAGTTATCACTGCGCTGCATAATGTCATAGCGCTCACCTTCAGGGCCCTTGCTAATTTCTAAAAACCGCTCATCGTCAGGTAGTTCCTGCTGGCATAAAATGAGAGAAAGGCGATCGCACCATTGCATAAATGCATAGGCTGCATCAACTTCCTCCTTTTTGATGCCCAATTCTTTGCGCCAACGTTGCTGATTTTGAAGTTGCTCGTCTAAAAGTTTGTCTAATTTTGAGGACTTACCCCGGCTGGACTCATTTAAACGGCTGATGTGCATGGAAATTAATAGAGCTACCCATCGTCCACGGTAAAGGGCATTCTTTGCCAAATTAGCCAATTTATCGACACCTGCATCTAAATCGGCATTTGTGGAGAGCATGAAGTCCTTTGGCGCACCCGCTTCAGTTAGAATATCTTCTTCCCACTCTTTTTCTAGATCGTCGTGATGAGAAATTGCAGCTATTGTTTCATATAACCTTACGGGAGCATTTTTACGTTGCCATTGTCCAGCCAGTTGAGCTGCTAATAAAGCATGGGCACGATGATAAATGACTTCCCAACCATTTGATGTAGCGTTGACAATCACAAGTTAATCTCCAGATTTTTAGTTGAATTAATTTCTAAAATTAGAAATATCGAGGTAGAAATTGAAGAAGCGATCGCTAGGAATTTTTCAGTGTTTCTGAATATTTATAGCTATAGCTATTTTTAATTGGTGTAATAGCCAAATACTCAGCGAAAATTCCCGACTTATTAGAAAAGTCGGGAATATTTTTGCCTGCTAGATGTAGTGAAACAGCCTAAAATTTGCTAAATCAGGTGAGCAAATAACCGACTTTACTTTCTGAGTGGGATTTTTTTAGAATCTCCCAATCATCTCTTTACTCAAAATCAAGCTATGCAATTAAGAGTGGCTTTCTAGCGGATTAGCAATGTATTTGAATGTTGGCTCAGAATTCCAGGGCCCACGCTCATCTTGACCATTTCCGTTTGTAGACAGGTTGTAGTAAAGAGCAACAGTTTCATCGGGCTTAATATTACCAAAGAATGGGTCTGTCAACTTACCTAGCGAATCTAGAGCTTTCATAAACATCTGAGTATGAGAAATTTCTCGTGTTAACAGATGGACTAAAGTCTCTTGGGTTCCTTTGTCAGTTGCCAACTTAATCAACTCTTCGTAAGTCTGACGAGCGCCAGCTTCAGCTGCAACGTTAGCTCTTAAATCACGTACTACATCTCCACCCTCATTCAAGTAACTTGCAGTCCAAGCATTACCTTGGCTATCTAGAAAATGAGGCCCAATTCCTCGGACTGCAAAAAGAGTACTTTTGTAAGCCTCTGTTTGATCTACATTTTTAGTATGAGCCTCAATGAGTTTACCAACCATTTCTAAATGGCTGAATTCCTCAATTGCAATGTCTTGGAGCATATCTTTAATGCCAGCATTTTCGACATGGAATGATTGCACCCAATATTGAAGCGCTGCACTAAGTTCTCCAGTAGCTCCGCCAAACTGCTCTAGTAGCAATTGAGCAAAACGTGGGTTTGGTTCACTTACGTTAACTGCATGAATAGGCTCTTTTTTGTGGAAAAACATAGATCTACACTTCCCAAGGTTATGATGTTTCAGAATTAATTGATTTATCTTTTAGTATTTTTCCAGATAGAGCTAATTTGATGTTTTTTAGCTTTTTAAACTGGTGAACTAAAAGATTGAAAAAGTCCAGTAGTTATCTCAGGGTTGATAACTGCCAATCAGCGATTATGCATTGCTGCTTCTTCTGATTAATCCCCACAGATAAATAGCAACAATTGCACCAAGCACAGCCACTAAAATACCAGGAAGAGTTAAACCAGCGCCAGCCGCAGTAATTTGCAGAGTTCCTGTTCTTAACAAGGTAAATAAAGTTCCACCGACGAAAGCACCAATGATACCCAAAATCATTGTGGAGAGAATTCCGCCGCCTTGAGAACCAGGATAAATAGCTTTAGCGATTGCACCTGCCAAAAGTCCTAAAACTATCCAAGCAATAATACTCATAACCGCCTCAACAATCTCACTCACTTAATATCTAAGTTATCAACTCTAATTCCAAATTCTTTCTACCAGATGGGGTAAATGTTAAATCCAAAAGTTATACACAATACTTTCATATTCAGAATTGGATGAGAATTTGCGTTTTTTACATCTTTTTAACGTTAAACGAAAATTTTTGCATATTTTAAGCTAGAAGTTCTTAAAAACATCTAATCATAGACATAATTATTGTCAACAAAACTAAATCTTAATTAGCTAATCAATATATTATTTTTTATCTCTGTCTTCAGGTATAAAGTTCGTATCTAACTTCTTGGGGATGTATTAAAAATATTTATTCATTCAACTTTTGATAATTTTCGTTATAACCGATCGTTAATTATCTATATAAATAATTAACCAAGATTTTTGTAGATTTTTATTTAACAACTTTATTCCAATTACCTTTTGACTGCCTATCCGCTTGCACTGCGCTTCATGCACCACACAAATAAGTTCAAACATAAAATTGGATTACTATAGTCTTAATAATATCCCCTCAAATTTTATTTTTCAGATAGATTGAGGGGATAATATGTGGTAAAGATTTGCAGAAGCGATATCAAATAGCACGAGAAAACTTTGTCTCTCGCGTTCTTGTATGAGTATCAAATATGACGGCAATATTTCTTACTAGTAATCTACCGATGTCGGTAATCTGAATCTGATTTTTTGATAAACTGACTAGACCATCAGCTTCTAGTGGTTTTAACGCCTCTAGTTCCTCAGAAAAATATTCATCAAAACTAATATGATATTTGTTTTCAATATCTTGCTTATGAAGCTGAAAATGAGACATAATACTCATAATCACATCCCGTCGAATAATATCATTCTGAGTGAGTTTGATACCTTTACTAATAGGTAAACTACCTATTGCCAGTGTTTGATAATAATCCTTTAACTCCTTGTGGTTTTGAGCATAAGCATCTTCTAACATACTGATGGATGTTGCACCAAAACCAAATAATTCTGTCTCTGCGTGGGTAGTATAGCCCTGAAAATTGCGTTTAAGAGTACCATTACGTTGAGCGATCGCTAGTTCATCATTAGTTTTAGCAAAATGATCCATCCCAATAAATAGATATTGGTTATTCGTCAATTCTTCAATGGTCATTTTCAGAATTTCTAACTTTTCCTGTGCTGGGGGTAGCCCCTCTTGAGGAATATTTTTTTGCGTCGGTTTTAGCCAAGGCACATAAGCAAAGTTAAACACAACAATTCGGTCAGGATCTAATTCAATTGTTTTTTTCAGCGTTTCTTGAAAAGTCTCACGTGTTTGATAAGGTAAACCATAAATTAGGTCTACATTCACACTTTCAAACTTAGCTTCTTTAATCCAACTCATGACATCAAATAGCATTTCTTCTGGCTGTACGCGATTCACTGCTACTTGAACTTGGCGATTAAAATCCTGAATGCCAAAACTAATGCGGTTAAATCCAATCTTTCTCAGAAAGAAAATGTAGTTTTTATCGATATAGCGGGGATTAATCTCAATTGAGATTTCTGCTTGGGGATCGATGTTGAAATAGCGATTGATATTTTTCCATAAAAATTCTACTTGGTGACGCTCCAAATAATTAGGAGTACCACCTCCCCAGTGGATTTGCAGCACTTTTCTATCGGAATCGATTAAAGCTGCGGTGTTTTTAATGTCTTCAACCAAAGACTCCACGTAGGGTTTAGCAATATTCTTGTTGTTGGAAATTACTGTATTACAGCCGCAGAAGTAGCAAGCACTTTGGCAAAAAGGGATATGGAAATACAAACTCATAGGGGTTTTGCGTTGATTCGAGGCGGCGATCGCGGCCTTAAAATCAGTTTCAGTGAATGTTTCGCTTAACTCTGTAGCGGGCGGGTAACTGGTATATCTAGGTGCGCGAGTGTCGTACTTTTGAATCAGATCCAGATCGAACTTAACACCAGGTAATAGAAAAACCATTGAGTTGCTTTCCAATAAATGAAGGGAGTAGGTAGAGACGCGATTAATCGCGTCTGTGAGGAGATAAGGGGAAAATAACCAATGCCCAATGCCCAATGACAAATGACAAAATTAATTAGCCGCAGCTATTTCAGTGCTACCTGAATTTTGAGAACGAGTGAGGCTATTAAAGAGAACTTGACCGAGTGCTTTAATTAAACTTCCCTCTAACTCTTGAGCCATCTTTAAATTGAACCCAAAGGCATTATTAGCTTCTGCAACAATCCGTTCTGCTGTTATATCATCAACGGGTAATGCATTTAATGCCTGACGATACTTATCCTTAAATGCCTTTTTGTCAGGAATTTGCTCAAAGTTGTAAAAGGATGTGCCTTCATACCCAGAAAGCTTTAGGGCTGACTGAGCAACTTTTTGTAGCATTTGACCCCCAGAAAGATCGCCCATGTAGCGAGTGTAGGCATGACCTAGCAATAAGGCTGGTTCACTAGCAGAAATTTCCCGAATGCGGTCAATGTAGCTCTGGGCAGCAGGTGAGATTGTAACTTGCTCTCTCCAATTATCCCCATAATAGAACACCATGTCTTTTTCGAGTGAGGATTGACGATTAAGTTCAGGAAAGTAAACCGCACTAATCACAGGATGCACTCTATGGCTCTCTAATGCCGCTTCTAGTTCGCTGTAGACGTAATACAAGTTGCTTAAGAATTTAGCGAAGCAGTCTCTATCCACAACTCCTTGCAAAAAACATTTCATGAATGCCACATTTTCCGCTGATGTGTGGGCTTGTTGAGTTCCAGAGCGCAGTTTGATGGCTAGATTGCTACTCATTGTTGCTTCCTTCATGTTCAAACGCAAGGTTTATCGGCAGTCACCGACTCAGGATGCCTACCAGTACCAGCTAAAAAATTGTTATTCTAGGTTGAGAAAGGATCTGCATCACTACTATCTAGCAGCAAATACAACTGCCGATGCAAATCCCAGGTATTTTTATTTCTCCTAAGATTATTTAACTCTTAACTTATATATAACTATTAAGATATTAATATTTATTTATGTTTTTCTGATGCTTGTATTCAGGCACATCCTAGCTGAGTAGTAACAAAACTGATTGTGGAATAAGCATTTCAAGTCTTCTGAAACAACGGGTAATAAGTTTATTTATTACAATTTACTCTCAATAATTTAACTGATGTCTACAAACAACAAAAACTCAAAGCCTGGATTCGCCTGTTCTTAAAGAAGTCGAGAACCTATAATACAAACTGGAACTCTTTTATAAGCAGGTGTGCCACTTTGCGGATCAATTTTTGCTTTAAATAGAATATTAGCTTCAGGATAAAACATAAAAGCTACACCTTCAAGAATCGCCCCACAAATAATTTCAATATTGTCTAATTCTTCTCGATCTCCTTTCACTATTACTCGCTGATGCTCCTGAAATCCCGCTTTTTTGACATCTAGAGAATTCATTAAAATACAGTGACGATGAGGCATACCTCGATATTTATCTTCACTGCGATAAACTACAGTATTATGTTGACCATAGCTGCGCCCTGTTCCTAAAATTACCACAATTCCTGGCTGATTTTCTGCCACACCAAACGCTGCTTTAGTTGGTACTGATAATTGCGGTAAAGGTGTGACAAACATTTGTGCTTTACCATCAGGTGTGGGAAATTTCGGTTCATCCAAAATCCGCCCTTCAATGATAAACTCCTGCTTAGTTTGGTCAATTGTGCCAATCTTCTTATAGCCAGGAATAGTTTTAGCAATTAATTCTCTCACATAAGCTGTATCTTGCAGCTTACGCCAATTTATCGGTGTTTCACTATGTAAACGATGAGCAATTTCTGTGATTAATTCTATTTCCGAAATTAGATCGGCATTAGGCGCTTTTAAATGACTTTTACCTTCATCATTTAACCGCACAAAATTATTACCCGATTCAGTTGTTGTTTTATGAGGATTTTCAAACCGATTGAATACAGGTAATATTAAAGTTTGCTGTTTTGCTAATCCGTGGAAATGTCCTAAGTTGGGTTTTGTAGCTACATAAAATATGGTTTCTATTTGCGATAACGCCTGTTTTACTTGCTGTAAGTCTGGGTTAGCTGCATACAAATTACCCCCTAAACAAAACAGTGTATCTATCTTTCCTAATTCTGCTGCTGCGATCAAGTCACGGGTATGATAGCCAGGAGTTTCACTTAGAGTTTTTCCTAATAATTGAGATAGTGCTTGTTTGATTTCTTCTCGCAAGTTTACAGTAACACCCATTGAACCAAAGCCTTGCACATTGGAATGTCCTCGAATGGGCATTGTCCCAGCACCAATTTTACCAGCGTTACCTGTAATTAAGGCTGTATTAGCAATACTAAAAATATTATCCACACCGTTAGAGTGTTGAGTTATACCCATTGCCCAGGCAAAAACTACACGCGTTGATTTACCAATTATATAAGCTGTTGCTGTGATTTCTTCTTGGGATAACCCACAGGTGCTAGTGATGTTATCCCACGAGATATTATTAGCGTAATCTACAACTTCTTGCCAATTTTGTGTATAAGCTTTCAGATATTCTATTTTAATTAAATTCTGTTCAATCAGAGATTTTTGTAAACCGACAAATAATGCAGCATCACTACCAGGAATTGGTTGCAAATATAAAGAAGATATATCAGAACCTCCCGTGAGTAAAGATTTGATCGGAAATGCAGGAGACGCAAATTTAACTAAACCAATTTCAATTTGGGGATTAATAATAATTACTTTCCCGCCTCTTTCCCGTAATTCGATCAATTCGTTCATCAATCGTGGATGATTTGCAGGGGCGTTAGAACCAATTAAAACTATACAATCACTATGTTTTATGTTTTCTAAACTCACCATCGATGTACCTGAGCCGAAAACTTTTTTTAACCCTACTGTTGAGGGTGCATGACACAAATCTGAACAGTCTGCTAGATTATTACTACCTAGCGATCGCATTAATAATTGTAGTAAATAGGCAGCTTCATTAGATGAGCGTCCAGAACTATAACTAGCAATTCGGGCTGGTGGGAAATTAAAGGCTTGTGTAGCGATCTGGTAAACTTCTTCCCAGCTTATACGTTGATAATGGGATGAACCCGATCTGAGAATCAGAGGATAACTTAATCTACCCAAGGAATCGCATTCTTGAGAAGTCAGTTTTTGTAATTCACTAATGCTTTTTTCTCGGAAAAAATCTCGCTTAATTCCTGGTTGCAATTCCGCAGCGATCGCCTCTACACTTTTAGCACAGCGTTGTAAATATTCTCCCGCTTCATTAACAAACCCTCCTTTTTGTCCACCCGTGCCCCAAGCGCAGGATAAACATGCACTTTTATGATTGAGAGTTTGCCATAATTTTAATCCTTTTGATGAGAGAGTTTTTTCTATCCAATACTGAATTACAGGTAAACCACCCCCAGCAGGGGAGCTAGAATCGTTTTGAGGTAAGTTATCCATACTTAGCTAAATCTCAACTCGCTTAACTTATTATTGCTAAAAATTATTCGGCAAGTATTAATTTAATTTGAAACTATTTGTAACACTTACGTAAAAATGCTTTTCTGGCTCTAACTATATAAAAGAGAGTGATAGAACCAATTTAACTTAATCTTATCCTTTTTTTGATTTGTTCTTAATTGTGTTATGACTTTTAATACAATAAATTATATTTAATCAGTATAAGATTCTTCTATCAAAATCCGATTTTAGTTTTGAAAAGCTTGCCTGTGGTAGCTTCGGGTGATGTAAATCAGAGCTTCAGTATACTTAAAAAGATTAATACCGGATTATTAAGAGTTCTATGTGATATTCTCTAAACAGATTTCAGGATTCATCTGGCCGTTTGGTATTGTCCTCACTAAATCAGGATAAACTCTATGTATCGATTCCAGATCAGTGCATACACTCAAACGGGCGAATCCATTGGCCTCGTCGGTTCTACTCCAGAGTTGGGATTGTGGGATATTAGTAAATGTGTTCATCTGCGTACAAGTGGCGATCGCTATCCTTTATGGTGGACAGATGAAATTGACATTCAAGAGTCAGGCGGTCAACAGAAAGTTGAATACAAGTATGTGCTACTCGATGTCAACGGCAACGCCCAATGGGAGAGTTTACTAGATACAAACCGCTGGATTCCAATCGATTCTAAAAATCGTGCCAGCACAATAATTGTGGATGATGGCGCATTCGGTTATTTACAACCTTATCCGTTTGGATATATTGAGAAGCCTGCTGTTAAAATCCCCCTAAATCGAGAGCCTGAAGGTTTAAAAATCGTAGTCATTGGTAGTTCCGTTGCATTAGGTCATAAAGCCTGGTTTTTGAAAGGTTGGGTTTGGCAGTTGGCACAAGCTTTACAGCAAAAATATGGGCATAAACTCGTGAATGTGTCAGAGGTGGGAGCGAATGTCAGCAGAACGATCGCTCGATTCCCTTGGTTTGTCACCCCAGAACACCCGGATATCGTCATCATTGCCTTGTCTCTGGGTAACGAAGGGTTAGCTTACTGTCCCCCTCACGAACGACGAGCAGTACAGCGACGGTTTGAAAGTGGTTTGCAGCAACTTGTGAAAATGACGCGAGACATCGGGGCAATTCCAATTCTGGGCGGTGTCTATCCCAATGGCGATTATTCCCAGGAACATTACTGGCTGATCCGAGACACACACAACCGGATGCTAAATTGGGGCGTACCTGTACTGGATTGGTTGGCTGCTGTAGATGATGGACAAGGAAGATGGAAAGCGGGGATATCCTTCGATCCGGCTCACCCGAACACAGTCGGTCATAGCCTCATGTATCAGCAGATCGACCAGCAACTATTTGATATCGACAAAGACGAATTGGCAAAAGAAAAACAACGCTTCCGCAAGCCGAATGAATTTCCCATCTACTTTGACAATGCGGGTTTTAATGTCTCTGTCTGTATGGAAGAGAAGCGTTTACGGATTATTAATACATCGCAATACAGCTACACGATCGCTCCCTATTGGCAAGAACTACAAACTGCACTGCAAAGTAAGGCTGGATTGATATCAGGTATTTACATTGCCAAGGATACCCAACCAGGAACGCTCCCCTTCTTCGTTGTAGAGGATGGTGCGATCGCAACTACAATAAACATCCCCCCAAATACCGATTTAGAATATAGTCCCGCCTTCAATCTTTTTTCGCCGAACAACGTTTTATTCTATGACGGACATCTGGAGATTTTGCAAACGGATGAACGCCACCTCTGGATAATCAACGAATCAGATAACGAGTACAACATTCAGCCGATGTGGACGGAAGTTTGCAATGCCCTTAAAGCCATGCCATCGGGTGTTTATGAAGATCCGCTTTATCCTGATGTCCCTTTTCGCACAATGATGATTGGTAAAGATGGGCTAGAAAGCCGGGTAAAAGCACCACCTAAGTCTGCGGTATTTTTCCAATACAAATGTGAGTTATCAGATATCAGCCGTGTGGCAATTCTTCCCCTTGGCGATCGCTGTGCCGTCCGTATGATGTTGTATAAAATGGAGTACGATGGCCCCGCCTTTCCCTTCGATTTAACGCGCACTACTAATATTGCAGATGTTGCGGATGCGATCAAAACCGGTTTTGATGATATGTGGAACCCTGCTTTTCTGCACTACAGCCCTGATGCAGGCAGGATTTACCACGGTAAATGGTCGGGTTTATCCTTTGCCCATGAAGTTGAGGAGACAGACAACGCTGTTCAAGATATGTCTCCCGTCTATGAACGGATGCGGGTTCGTTACACGGCACGCGCTGAAAGGTTTTGGTATACACTGCGGCACTGCGACAAAGTGCTTTTTGTTCGCACAGGAATTAGCGATCGCGGTGGTGTGTTAGATTTAGTCAACAAGCTGGAAAAACAATGTCAGGGGAAGCCATTTCATCTCTTGCTTCTTTCTCCCCAAAGCGATGATGAGTTTTTAGACCTTCCCAATGTGCTGCATTACAATGTCGAGTTTAATCCCGATCGCATGTATGACGATTTGGGACACTGGATGTACTGCACAGAGGTGATGCGAGGAATTCTAGAATCCCTTGGTGTGTCTAGTAAAAATCTCTTTTGGTGTCCGCCGAAAATACCGAAGGGGTGAGAAATTAATTAGGTGCGATCGCTTAATATTCTAAACCTTACAAAATGAAAACCCTCCTTGCGCCTATATCGTTGCCAATGTAAACTAAAATTTCAACAAAACAAACGCTCAACACAGTAGTTTGACCACGTATAACTAGCCCTTCGCTATGTGTATTATAGACCTTACTGATGCCTCAACTCCGTAATTCGATACTCTCAGGATTTTGGTAGGGATAAGATTATAACTAAACAACAGAGATATTTCATTCGGCAACGTGCTTGGGTTTAGAACACTATCAATGTTTAGGTTTTGTTCGTATAGTTTTACAGATTTCTGAGAAGGATTTATACAAGCATATAAAGAAATTTTATGGAGTCCACATTCATACATAAAATCTAAAGAATCAGGATGAAAAACGTAGTATTTAACAACACTTTCACCAGACCTAAGAGCTATAGGTGTAGGTATTTCTGGCTGAGAATAATTGAACTCTTGCCCAATAAGGATGCTTTCTTTCCAAGCATAAAACCTTTCATATTTATGATTGGAAAGATTTGTAAATTCAATATAAAAAGCATCAATAACTCCGGTTATACTACCAATATTTGTAATAGAAATTGGGAAATTTATCAGTAAGGTGTGATTTGGTAAACGCCCAAAAGTTATCCATCTTAATGGAGGACTAACGAATTTTGCACCACGCAAAATATTCCAATAAGCAGTAAAAAGTGAAATTAAAAGGGAGGTACTCGCTATAAGGTCTCTGGCTTCTATCTTTGGCAAAACGATATTTGGTAGAGATAAATGAAACATAGCATTAGTTATAAATTTTATCTAACTACAAACCTTATTGAACGAATTCCTGACACTACTATAGCAATCCAAATTGAAACGTGAGAAAATACTGAGGTTAAAAATACGTATTTTAAAGCCTTTCAGCGATTTTATCTCTCACGAATGATTTAGGATTGCTATATCAACCTTAAAGCACTACTTTGTCTCTAATTGATGACCTGGATACTAAATACTCACCAAGAATCTTCCATAGATAAATCACTGATTAAAACTATTTAGTCAGAGGTTATTACATTCTGAAACAAGCTCAATAACTGAGGGTTAACTTAATTTTAAGAACTTACAAGGTTTGAAACTCAAGGTCTAATTTGGCGTTTACGATCGCTATCAGCAAAATAGCTCAACCACCGTCGGCTTAGTAACTTTCCCCATAGCGTTGCGCGGTAATTCTTCAACTGTCAAAATTTGGGTTGGCACTTTATAAACCGCCAATCGCTCTTTTGCCCAACTCCTAAAAGCTTCTAATGTTAAAGATTGTGACCCTTGCAATACTAACGCGGCGCACACCCGTTCACCCCACTCTAAATCGGCAACCCCAACCACTGCACATTCCTGAATATCTGGATGCGATCGCAGTACTTCTTCAATTTCTAAAGCGGAAACTTTATACCCTCCGGTTTTGATGATATCCACACTCATCCGTCCCAGAATGCGATAGTTGCCATTCTCAACTACGGCGGTGTCTCCAGTACGGAACCAGCCATCTTGGAAAGCTTTGGCGGTTGCTTGGGGATTTTGCCAATATTCTATAAACACTCCAAGGCCTTTAACTTGGATTTCTCCTGGTGTTCCGGCTGGAACTAACTCCCCGTTCTCATCTACTAATCTCACTTCAACTTGAGGTAAAGGCTTCCCCACATATCCAGATAATCGTTCACCGTGTAAAGGGTTCGATAGCGCCATGCCAATTTCAGTCATACCATAGCGTTCCAGCAGAAAATGGCCGCTGATGGTCTGCCACTTTTCTAAAACTTGAACTGGTAACGCTGCCGAGCCAGAAACCATCAGGCGCATTTTCGCACAGCCTACTGACATAATTTTTTGGCGTTCTTTAGAGGCAGTTTCCCAAGCCGCAATTAGCTTTACATAAATGGTTGGTACTGCCATAAATAAGGTTAAGTCACCGTCACAAATTCGCCTCCAAACGGTTTCGGCATCAAATTTGCTTAATATATGGCACTCCGCGCCAGCCCATAATGCACAAGTGAGTACGTTAATAATCCCATGAATATGATGCAGTGGCAGGATATGCAAAATGCGATCGCTAGATGTCCATTCCCAAGCGGTAGTTAAGCTAGTCACTTGCGCTTGAATATTTTGGTGAGTTGTAACTACACCCTTGGGTTTACCTGTTGTACCACTGGTGTAGAGAATTAAAGCGCGTCTAGTGATATCTACTTCTGGGAGGCGACTAATATTATGTGGGAGCGTTTCTGAGGTGAGAATAAATCGCAAATTGTGTTCTTGGGCAAGCGATGGCTGCGGCGGTAAACTACGCAGTATATCTTCAAAATTAGGATGAGCAATAATAATCGATGCTCCAGAATTAGTAATTACATACTCCAATTCTGGGCGTGGATGGGAAATACACAGAGGTACAGCTATACCACCAGCCCGCCAAATTCCCCATTGAGTGGCTACATATTCAAACCCAGGCGGAATGAGAAAGGCAACTCGCTGCTCTTGTAAATCTCCTATATTTTGAAGAAGATTTGTTGCTATTTGACTGGAAGTGTATAGCAAATCCCGATAGGTAAATGCTCCGTCCGTTGTCACAATTGCTGTTTTTTCGTTATGTTCTTTAGCACGAATAATCAATGGTAGGTTCACGTTTGTTTACCGATTTAAGGTTGATTCAGTCTACTTAATGAAAGTTTTCTCTGCACCTACAGGCTCAGATAAAGGATTTTTTTAATAAATCTATAATTTTTTTATTAGTAACTTTATAAATCCTACAACCAACGTTGTTTTTTAGCATAGGCAATACTGCCAATCACAATTAATGCCATCATACAGATCACCATAGGGTAAGCCAAAGGCTGTTCTAATTCCGGCATATTTTTGAAGTTCATACCATAGAAACCAGATATAAAAGTTATTGGCAAAAAGATGGTCGATAAGATAGTCAAGCGATTAATTCGTTCGCCCGTTTTACTAGCAATATTATCGCGTTGAATTTCCATTAGTTCTGACATCCAGGCTCTTATAGCTTGATATTCTTGCCAGAGTTTATCAACGTGATGAACCAATTCTTGATTGAATAGTTCCTTCACTGGCTGGCCGATCCATTGGAAATCTTCATTATCCATAATAGCCATAAGTAACTTGATACTTTGAAAATTACGACGTCCAGAACGAGTAGATTGCCTCATTGTGGCAATTTTTTGGTAAGTTGATTCATCACCAGAATTGTCTAAAACTTCATCTTCTAAATCATCAAGTTTTCTCGAAATATAGGTAAACACAGTTTCGTAGTTATTTAAAATATCTTTAAATATGAGATAAAAAAGATAGTCAATTCCCAATTTTTGAATATCTATAGTTCGCTTTTGGAGATTATTAGTTAAAATACTTAAAATTTTTAATTCAGTGATTTCAAAAGTTATGATAAAATTATTTCCAACTACAATGTTGCCACGCACCACCTCAAACTCATTATTTTTTATTTGAGAACTTAGGATTTCATAACTGTCAAATAAACAATCTTCTACGTCTTCATCAATTCCTACAGGGGAATGGTTGAAAATCATGTTAACACGAGATGGATTTAGTCCAAAGTGCTTGATAATTCTGGCTGTTCCAGTGCGATCGCGGAAGTGAATGCAACGTAACCAAATATTGTGAGAACCATCAATTCTTTTCAGTACCGTATCGACATCTCTATGGCTGAATATTTCCAGATTATCTGGACGAAAAGTCAGGAGAATTAGCATATAGCAATCCTAATTGAGTCGTAATAAAATACTGTGACTCATAGTAATTAATCAGGACTTTAGTCCTTGTTTTATAATCACTAAAGTGCTTACTACAAACCATTAAAACTAGTTTGAGAAAGTACTAGTCGTAAATTTGTAAAGTAAAACACATTTAAATAGCACAATCACTCTCTAAGAGTTTTGACGGTTGATAGTCAACACTATATTGAGTGGTAGCTCAATTTTTTTCTATTTTCCCAGATTTTGGGCGACTAGTTGGCGCTGGTGCTGAATTATTTTGCAGAATTGCAATTTCCCGCCGTGCATCTTGATAACTATCTTGTTCCCCTTGCTGTCGGAATAGTTTTGCAGCTTTTTTGAAATCTGCGATCGCACCCGTTTTATTTTTCTGCTTGGTGCGAATCACGCCCCGATTATAGTAAGCTAAGGCGTTGTTAGGATTAATTGCGATCGCTCGTGAATAATCTTGATTTGCAGCTTTTTTATTTCCCAGTTCCAGATAAGCGTTACCACGGTTGTTGTAAGCTGCTATATTATTAGTATCTAGTTTTAATGCTTCAGTATAATCTTGAATAGCGCCTTTATAATCTCCAAAAGAAAAGCGGTGAATACCTCTGTGAATATAAGCTGCAATAAATTTAGGATCTATCTGTAAAATAGTGTTGTAATCTTCAGTAGCTTCTACTTGATTTCCCAGATCGCTGTAAATATCACCACGATTCAGATAAGCTTCTATGTATTTGGGATTGATGTTGATTGCATCTGTGTAATCTTTAATTGCTTCATCTTTTTGTTGATTAATAGATTGAGTTAAACCCCTTTGATAATAAGCTTTAGCATCACTAGGATTAATCTTAATTACTTTATCAAAATCTTGGATTGCTTCAAGTCTTTGTTTAAGGCGGCGGTGGAGAATACCTCGTTGCAAGTAGGCTTCGGTATACTGGGGTTTAAGGGCGATCGCTTTGCTAAAATCTTCAATTGCGCCTTTATTATCCTTCGATTGAGCACGAGCTAATCCTCGTCCATAGTAAGCATAAGCGTCTTTAGAATTTAACTTAATTGCTTGAGTATAATCTGCGATCGCTTCTTTGTATTTGCCTAATGCCGAAAAAGCAAATCCTCGGTCAAAATAGGCATTAGCATCTTGAGGATTAAGTAAAATGGCTTGGCTAGAATCTGCTTGTGCTTGCTCGTAGTCTCCTAATCGATAATAAGCATCACCCCGCCTATTATAAGCTAAAGCGTTTTGCGGATCTAATTCAATAACCTGATTGAAATCTTCAACTGCTCCTTCATAGTTTCCTGACTCATATTTATTGACCCCCTTTTGGTATAATGTCTTTTGAGCATCACTCACAAGTTTTGGCGATCTCAATTGCCAAGCTACAACACTAAGGGTAATACAGCCAGCTATCCCTGCTAGAACTAGTAATAATTTTTTCTGATGCTGTTTTTGTCGATTGTCATCAACATTTATTAACTTTTTCAGGTCGTCTAAAACTTCGGTTGCATACTGGTAGCGTTTACGATAGTCAAAACGCACCATTTTATTAATAATTTTTGCTAATTTTCTGTTAACTTTTAGATTTTTATCGCGCCAAAGTATTTCACCTGTCAGCTTATTTTTGTGACTTCGCAAATTAGATATTTCCTTTGTAGGTAAACCTTTCAGTGCTGCGATCGCAACGATACCCAAAGCATATATATCACTGTTGTATTTGAGGTTGCCGTTAATTTGTTCTATAGGCATATACTCGGAATTTTCAACAGTATTATCGAGCGCTTCATTAAAAGTACCCAAATTAATCAAAACTAATTTTTTATCTGATTCCCGGCGAATAATATTTGCTGGTGTAATATTCCGATGAATTATGCCATAGCTATGTATAACTACCAAAGTTTCTAATATCTCTGACAAAAGACTAATTACTTGGTCTTCCTTTATAAGTTGTCCCTGGATAATTTCGTCAGTTAAAGGATTACCAGGTATGAATTCTTGGACTAGATAAAATTCTTCATTTTCTTCAAAAGAAGCAATGAGCTTTTGAATTTTATCGTGTTCTTGTCCGAGTTTTTCTAAAGTTTCTGCCTTGCTGGCAAACAAGCGGCGTAGGATTGTTAAAGCTTGAGGATTGCTATTAGGAAGAGATAACTGCTTTACGATAAATTCTTGACCATTAAGATTAACATCTTCAACTAGATAGGTTTTCTCTTTTTCCCCATCATTGAGAACTTTTAGTATTTGATAATGTCCATCTAGTAAATGACTATTCATCAATATAAAATTATAGTCTGATAAATTGTTCGATTATAGCTTAAGTGTTATTACTACTGATTTTAAAATATAAATATTTATTTATTAAGTAACTTCAAATGAGATCGATGCGTGGGCTGCTACCGCGTGTATATATCAAACGTCCCTCTCCCAAGCTTGGGAGCTACGGTGTATACACAAGTCTGAAATAGCTGAAAAACCCAAGGTTTTACCCCACCCTAACCCTCCCCTTATAAAGGGGAGGGAATAAGATTCTCTTGTTTCCCCCCTTTACAAGGGGGGATTAAGGGGGGTAATTTGACTTGTGTAAACACGGTAGCCTAAGCTTGGGAGAGGGATTTAGGGTGAAAGCTCATTGATTCAGATTTTACGCTGGCACGACAAATTTCTCGCTACCAGCCAGTTCAAAGGCTGCATGAATAGCTTGCAAAGCTTTAACACCTTGCTCTTGTGCCACAACACAACTAATTTTGATTTCTGAGGTGGCAATCATTTGAATATTGATTTGTTGTTGAGCTAAAGCTTCAAACATTTTAGCGGCAACGCCTGGTTGTCCTACCATCCCTGCACCGACAATACTTACTTTAGCGATCGCACTATCTAAAACAACTTCCCCCCATCCTAACTCTGCCGCTACTTGAGTCAGCATTTTTTTGGCATTTTCCCCGTCTATCCGCGAGACTGTAAAAGCAATATCTCTTCTGGGAACACCATCAATCACCCGGCAACGCTGAGATTGGATAATCATATCAACACTAATATTATGTTGCGCTAATAATCCAAACAACTTCGCCGCCATTCCCGGACGATCTGGCAATTGGCGAATCGCAAGACGCGCTTGATTCAAATCGAGCGCAACACCGCGAACGGGGGGAATGGGCGAGGAGTGAGGAGTTAAGGGTGAGGAGTTAGGAGTGAGGAATTCTCTCTTGCTCCCTGCTTCCTGCTCCCCTGCTTCGATTTCAAAGGCGGTGCGGAGTGCGTTGACGGCGCGATCGCATTGGTTGGCATCGACTACGCAACTTACTTTGACTTCGCTGGTGGAAATCATTTGTATATTCACGCCAGCTTCGGCTAAGGTGGCGAACATCTTTGCAGCAACACCAGGACGGCCAATCATTCCCGCACCTGCGATGCTGACTTTGGCAATATTATGTTCTACCATTACTTCGGCTTCGTCAGATTTGGGGTTAGATTGACTCCTCAGTGCTGGGGCGATCGCTGTTGCTACTGCTTCTGCCCGTTTTAATATTGGTGTAGTGACAGTAAAGGCAATGTCATTACTGTTACCTTCATGAACTGACTGAATAATCAAATCTACATCTACTTTTTGCCGAGAAATTTCGCCAAATAACCTGGCTGCCACACCTGGTTTATCAGGTACGCGCAACAAAGCGACTTTTGCTTGGTTAGTGTCAAATTCTACATGATCGACAGGACGGGCAATTTCCAGATTGATTAGCGATCGCCCTTGGGGTTTGGCTGATGTCACCCAAGTACCTGGTTGATCCGTCCAACTAGACCTAACTACCAGGGGAACCCCATAGTTACGGGCAATTTCCACAGCACGGGGATGCAGCACTTTTGCGCCCAAGCTAGCTAATTCCAACATTTCATCGCAGCTGATGGCATCCATCAACTGAGCTTCGGCAACCAACCGGGGATCTGTAGTGAGAATACCTGGAACGTCTGTATAAATTTCGCAAAAATTTGCTTTTAATGCGGCTGCGATCGCCACTGCTGAAGTGTCAGAACCACCACGCCCCAAAGTGGTAATTTCCATCTCTCCAACGCTAGAGATACCTTGGAAGCCAGCTACTACAACTACTTTACCTGCATTTATGTGGCGAGTTAGGCGAGTAGTTTCAATATGCAAAATCCGAGCGCGGCTGTGTTCGGCTTCGGTAACAATTCCTACCTGAGCGCCAGTCATCGAAATTGCTGGTTGTCCGAGTTCCTGCAAAGCCATACTGAGTAAGGCAATAGTTACTTGTTCGCCAGTGGAAAGCAGCATATCCATTTCCCGGCGATTAGGATTTGGAGAAATTTCAGTAGCTAGTTTGACGAGTCCATCGGTGGTTTTGCCCATTGCCGAAACCACTACGACAATAGAGTTTCCAGCTTGAACAGTTTTATAAACACGCTGTGCAACAGCTTGAATACGTTCCACTGAACCGACAGATGTACCACCGTATTTCTGAACTATGAGCGCCATAACTTTTTTTAATCAATTGTGCCTGCTTTCATCAATGCTTCCGCCTAGTAAGGAAGCTTTCAAGGCTTATCAGTTATATATTTTACTAAATATTGCGTCGAATACTTTATAATAATTGATTATTCAAAAACTACATCTTCATAGAGTGTGGCCATTGTTTCCTCAAAATCCACGCTATTGAGTCGAAATGATTGATGCTCTGATGTGTAAGATTGTAAAACCCATAACCCTTGTTCATTACGTCGAAAACACTCAACTCTTTGACGTTTTGTATTAATCAAAACATACTCTTGCAGACTTTCAAGGGTTTGATAATCGGCGAATTTATCGCCTCGGTCAAAGGCTTCGGTATAATTAGATAAAACTTCGACAATTAAACAGGGAAATCTTTTATAACCTGGCGTTTCTCGATCTCGTCGATCGCAAGTAACCATCACATCAGGATAATAAAAGCGATTCAGAGATTCGATTCTGGCTTTCATGTCAGCCATGTAAACACGACAACCAGAGCCGCGCACATAATTACGGAGGAGAACGGCAAGGTTTCCAGCAACAGTAACATGTGGATCGAGTACTTCAGGCTTTGCATAGATGTAGCCGTCTATATATTCATGCTTGATATCGCTCTGTTCCTCCATTTGGAGGTATTCTTGGGCGGTGAAGTAGTTTTGGTGAGGTGAAGCTATCATATTTGAAACTTCAAGGTTTGAGTGATGCTGATTTCTAGGGTAGCGTTTGCTGTTAGTGCTTCACTACGAACTAACAGAGCAATTAAAAATTAGGTAATAAACCTGCTTGCTTGCAAATCTCATTAGCAGTAATCCGATCAATAGTGCGATGCCGTTTTACAGGAAGAGTTTTTATATCATTAGTATAAATAGAATGATTTCCTCCTTCTCTTAATAAATAAAAGCCATTCTCTTCTAAGTATTTAATTAGCTCTTTTCGTTTGACTGACACACTCAAACCTCTATAGGAATTTGTTCGAGCAAAGAATTACCTGTAGGAATTTCCTTATTTTGTTGACGATAGGCAAGAATCATTTCTTTTGTTGCATCTTGCAACATAGCCCTGCATTCTTCTATAGTTTCTGCCTCTGTGATGACTTCTTGCCATTCAATGAGTTGTCCCATATATCCGCTATTAGTTTTTGTATATTTTGCAGTGTATGTAATTAACATTGTTATGTTTGTGAAGATAATTATATGATCGATCGTAGCTGATTTTTTGTTGTGAAGGTGTAAGTGTAGCGTGTTAGAGACAATTTACAACCACATCAGTGCGTAGGCGTAGCCCTTCTCCTGTCGGAGACGCTGCGCGTAGCTTGCTTCCACGAAGTGGTACGGCTGCGCTCAGGAACCGCCCGTTGTAGACATCGCTTCTACATTTCCACTTCTTTTCTAGAGCGTAGACGCTTCATCGGCGAAACACCATCATTCAACGTAAGATTAAACTGGTAGCACAACGCGAGATTTCATGGCGATAAGGTTTATTCTGAGCGATTATGTTGACCGAGCGATCGCCCAGGCAATTTATGACAAGCTCGAAGATGGTACATTTGCAGGTAGGATTCCTGTTTGCAAAGGAGTAATAGCTTTTGCATCAACTTTGCGCGAGTGTGAGGATGAATTACGCTCAACGCTAGAAGACTGGATTTTGCTTGGGTTAAAGCTGGGACATTCTTTACCAGTAATTGATAATATTGACCTCAACAAGGAGCCGACTCTTGAGCCGATGGATACCCTGTAAGCGTCGTGATTTTGTAAAAAAATTATGACCGCTTGGCTTTGATGGCCCTTTTTCTGGAACAAGACATCAGTTTATGGTTTACGGAGAATATCGCCTAACTATTCCCTCTAATGATGAGTATTCTGTACCGCAATTGAGGATGATGATTCGAGAAGTTGAGGTTATTCTAGAGCGGGAAATCACGTTATAAGAATGGAATAGTCTTTAAGATTTCCAAGAAGCGATGTCTCCGACGGGCTACGCCTACGCCAGCTTTCGGCTCAATGATATACCAAAATGAATGCGTGAATTACTCAAATGAGAAAGCAAACTGGGGTTTGAGTAAGTCAAAGCTGCTTTTGCTTGCGGAAAACACCAAAATGAGAAAGTAAAAACTCCTTTTGAGTAAGTAAAAGCTTCTTTTGCTTGCGGAAAATACCAAAATGAGAAAGCAAAAGCTGCTTTTGAGAAAGTAAAAGCTTATTTTGCTTGCGGAAAACACCAAAATGAGAAAGTAAAAGTTCCTTTTGAGAAAGTAAAAGCTGCTTTTGAGAAAGTAAAAGCTTATTTTGAATAAGTCGAATCGCATTTTTACTTATTTCAATATGAATTTTAGTCTAGGCGATACCTTCTCTACGAAAGGCTACGTCAACGGTGAGCTTCTCTACGAGACGCTACGCGAACGCTAACGCTCTTTTCAGTTTTATTACGGTACGCTTTGTACAAAACTAGCTTATTCTGGATTTGGGGGGAGGCGATCGCTTATGGGTTGACAATCAAAATAGAGCGCTAGGTTTTACAATATCATCATTGCACCTCAGAGCGATAAAAAAGATTTTGGAGCGATCGTTTATGTTAGGTCTGGAGAGAATTACATTTGACCCTAGCATTATGGCTGGACAAGCTTGCATTCGCGGGATGCGAATTCCAGTTTCTTTAGTGGTAAATTTGGTAGCTTATGGAAAGTCTACAGAAGAAATTTTAGAAGAATATCCTGATTTAGAAGCAGAAGATATTCGTCAATCTCTTCTTTATGCAGCATGGTTGACTCAAGAACGAGTTTATACCTTCAAAAGTGCTTAAAAAGTAATAATGAAGTTTTTGGCAGATATAGGAATTTCACTACGCACTGTAACTTGGTTGCGTGGTGCTGGTTATGATGTAGTGCATTTGCGCGATGAAGGTTTGCAAAGACTACCAGATGATGAGATTTTAATTAAAGCCCGTGCAGAAGGAAGAATTTTATTAACTATAGATTTAGATTTTGCCCAACTTTTAGCCGTGAGTGGGGATAGTTTACCCAGTGTGATTTTGTTTAGGTTGGGGAACGAAAATTATGATGCAATTAATGAACGGTTGACGCAAGTTTTAAGTGAATGTCAGGAAGATTTAGAGTTAGGGGCAATTATTTCTGTAAGTAATGAAACTTTCCGAGTGAGGCGATTGCCTATATAACAATACGCTTGGGTTAAGGCTAAAAACTAAAACTGGCGTAGATTGGAGAGCCTCATTCTATCTCAGAGTTCAGAACAGGAAAGTCCGAGTTAAAGCGATCGCACTTTTCAGTTTTATCACGGTACGCTTTGCACAAAACTAGCTTATTCTGGATTTGGGGGGAGGCGATCGCGAAGACTTGCCAAATTTTCACAACACTTCATAGTGCTGGAATGATTTACCCCTAATTGTTGCTCAAAAATCTCCAAAGCTTTCAAATATAACGCTTCAGCTTCGGTGTAACGTCCTTGTAAATAGTAGAGCTTTGCCATATTGCTGAGGCCACAGGCGACATCTGGATGTTCTTCTCCCAGCAACTTGCGCCAGAGTGCCAAAGCTTGGATTAAAAGGGGTTCGGCTTCACTATATCTGCCTTGAGAAAAGTAGAGTACTGCTAGATTGTTGAGGCTTTGTGCGACATCTCGATGTTCTTCTCCCAAGAGTTGGCGCCTGAGTGCCAAAGCTTGGATGTAAAGAGGTTCGGCTTCGCTGTATCTGCCTTGGGAGTCATAAAATGCCCCTAAGTTGTTGAGGCTAGAGGCGACATCTGGATGTTCTGCTCCCAGTAGTTGACGGCTCAGTGTCAAAGCTTGGATGTAAAGGGGTTCGGCTTCGCTGTATCTGCCTTGGGAGTCGTAGAATAATGCTAGGTTGTTGAGGCTAGTGGCGACATCTGGATGTTCTTCTCCCAGCAGTTGACGCCAGAGTGCCAAAGCTTGGATTAAAAGGGGTTCGGCTTCACTATATCTGCCTTGGGAGTAGTAGAGTAATGCTAAGTTGTTGAGGCTAGTAGCGACATCTGGATGTTCTTCTCCCAGCAATTTGCGTCTGAGTTCCAAAGCTTGGATTAAAAGGGGTTCGGCTTCGCTGTATCTGCCTTGGCAGTCGTAGAGTCTTGCTAGGTTGTTGAGGCTAAGTGCGACAGATGGATGTTCTTCTCCCAGCAGCTTGCGGTAAAGTGCTAAAGCTTGGATGTAGAGGGGTTCGGCTTCGCTGTATCTGCCTTGGCAGTCGTAGAGTCTTGCTAGGTTGTTGAGGTTAAGTGCGACAGATGGATGTTCTTCTCCCAGCAACTTGCGCCGGAGTGCTAAAGCTTGGATGTAAAGGGGTTTGGCTTCGTTGTATCTGCCTTGAGATACGTAAAATGCCGCTAGGTTGTTGAGGCTACGTGCGACATCTGGATGTTCTTCTCCCAGCAGCTTGCGCCAGAGTGCTAAAGCTTGGATATAAAGGGGTTTGGCTTCGCTGTATCTGCCTTGATATCTGTACAGTCCCGCTAGGTTGTTAAGGCTTTGTGCGACATCTGGATGTTCTTCTCCCAGCAACTTGCGCCGGAGTGCCAAAGCTTGAATTAAAAGGGGTTCTGCTTCGCTGTATCTGCCTTGGTCACAGTAGAGTCCTGCTATGTTGTTGAGGCTTTCTGCAACAAATGGGTGTTCATCTCCTAGGCGTTTTTTGGCAACTTCTAGACATTGCTTATACCAAGGTAAAGCTTGGTCATACAACCCTTGACCATCGTAAAATCGAGCGTTACCGATAAATGCTCCAGTTAAATTATTATCGTTGAGGTATTGAATAAGATTATTTGCTACTTCTGCTATGTGAGGTATGGCAGGAGAGACAATGGTGATTTGCTTAAGGGTGGGAGTTTGAGGAATTTCCTCGGCAACTGCTACCATTACTCGACAAAGCGATCGCTTTAATTCCTCCGCCTGTTCTAAACCTGTACACTTGTATTGGAAAAACTGCCGCAACAGTGGATGCAGTTGATAGATTCCCTCACCTTTGCGCTGGAGTAAATGCAGATTCAGCAAGCTCTCATCTCTAATTTCTTCTAAATCTTCGGCATCTTCCTCTGGTAAACACTGTTCCACCAACTTCCAAGGTATGGGTGCGGCGGCAAATAAACTTAACAAACAACCCAATTGTTTATCGTCATCCTCTAATTCTTGCCAACTCAACTCAAAGGCTGCTAACACACCTCGTTGTGCTGTCATGTCAGCTTCCGACTTAGATTTAGACAGAGAACGCTCATCTAATCGCTTGTTCTCCAACCGCCACAACATTTCTGCTAAAGATAAATCCTGTTTCCGCGCCAGATAGCGCCCCACTAATTCCACACCTAAAGGTAAATATCCCAGCCACTCACACAGATGCAATGCTACCAGTTCCCCGCGTGACCTCTCCCCTAACTCCTCTACCAGGGGAGGGGAATCAAACTCCCCCTTCCCTGCAAGGGAAGGGGGCTGGGGGGTTAGGTCATTCTCTTTTTCAATTCGTTCTACGCCAATAATTGACTTTAATAGCTCCAGCGCCGCCTCTGGTTGCAGCACATCCAAAGATAACTGTGCGATGCGTCCCAACTTCTGGCGCGTAGTCATCAGCACTTTAAACTGAGAAGGTAGCGACTGTAAGTAAGGCTTAACTTGCTCGTAGTCGCTGACATCATCCAGCATTAGCAGCACATCACCTTCACACCAACGCCGCCAACAATATTGCACTTGGGCGAGTATATCAAAATCTTCTGGCGGCTTTAAATCGAGCTGCGTTCTAGCAAACTGCACAACTTGAATGCCTACATCCCCAGTTTTTGGTAGCAACCAGCAAAGCCCACCGTTATATGTTTCGCGTTGCTGGATGGCATATTGTAGGGCGAGTTCTGTTTTACCAACTCCACCCATGCCGGCAATAGCTGCGATCGCAACTTGTTTATTATCCTGCAAAAGTTGATGGAGATTTTGCAATTCTTCTTCACGCCCAACAAAATCAGCCACCCCACTCAGGGGTAAATTTTGTGGTATTTCAGTAGAGGGATTTGACTTTACCCGTTCCCGTTCGGGCGACTGTAGTCAGAAGTTAAAGGTATTGCCAGAAACAGTATTAGTTCCGCCTTTAATGATTATCCCTTTATAGTTTTCAATAGTTTGAGTCAATTGCGGTTGAGCTTCTTTAGCCAATGCTTCCACAGCTTGAGCAATTTCAGGATCTTTCTTCGCCGCTTCCTCTACTTGCTGCCCAATGAGATAAGCTTGACCGTAATCTAAAGGTTGTGTTTTAGCCTGTTCGATAACCTTCGCCGTGCTAGGTTCCTTGCGTTTCAGCAAAACTAACAACTTTTCGCCTTCGTTCCAAGCCTTTTCGCCGATGATTTCCCCAGTTTTTTCAAAGGCTTTGATGATTACCAAAGTTGCGATCGCAGCAGCTGTCAGTGATACTGGCTCCATAAGTTTGCCAAAGTATACGAGATTTCACTTATGATTCTCAGTTTAACAGAGCTAGGGCGAAGGAAATGAGACTGTTGGCGAATTAATAGGAGGTCTAACCCATCATTTCTGATTACTCTGATTTCAGTCTGTTTCAACGGACTTGAGCTATTAACCCGAAATTTATTTCAGGGCGGGAAAGCAACGCCAAACCAATCTTTTAGGGGTGAGTAGCTACGGTTTATAATCACCCTTTTAAATTTTAAGGGACGACTTCAACAGGTGAAATCGCCCCTCTCAACTTATAAAAATGAAATATTCTCTATCTGCTTACTCTTGCAGGTTCAACCCACTCATCCCAAGAGCTATCGTAGCCATCATAAGTAATTTTATAAAGATCGTTGCTAACTTCTAAAACCTGCCCTGGATACCATTTTCCTTTCCACAAAATTCTCACTGCATCGCCAGTTTGAAATGATGCCCGAAAGCGTGCAGTGCCAACCCATTCATCCCAGGAACTATCATAACCATCGTAGGTAATATAGCACTTCTCATCATTAACCTGAAGTACCGTTGCCGAATACCATGTTTCCTTCCAAAGAACTTCAGCTTTTTGTCCTACAGAACAGGGTGAAGCAGCAAAAGCACTGGGAATTAATGTTCCTACCCAAGTTGCTATGAATATAGCGCCAAACAATACTTTATTTTTCATGATTATTTCTATCCTCAAACAGTAAAACCAAATTTTGATGGTGATTTCTGGAAATCTACTTCAAAATTTGCAACTAACTGTTACTATTTTCATGGGATTTATTTAGCGATCGCCTCAGCAAAAATTATGAATTTATACTGCCGAATGTGAAGATAGCACCGCAGGATTCCGCATTTAAAAATAACGGTAGTTACTGATTTTACGAATTTGGCATCAATGTATAGTAGTGCTTATACCAAAGCTGAACTCCACACGTTATTCATTAGATATCTTGCAAAATTCCCTAATACCTCACCCCTTAATCCCCTCCCCAAAACATCGGCTACAGTGTACGCACAAGTCGAATTACCCCCCTTAATCCCCCCTTATAAAGGGGGAAAAAATAAATTTAGTTCCCTCCCCTTTATAAGGGGAGGGTTAGGGTGGGGTAATTCGAGAACTGGTAGTGATTCGATAACTTGTGTGTACACCGTCACCAATACTTTGGGGAGAGGACACAAAACATAGCTTTGGCGGGGTGTGGTTCTTATCTGTGATTCATGCAAGAGTTCTATTTTTTAATTCCCCTTTCTAAATCTAATTTCATAAATTCCGAGCAAACCTGCTGCTACTAGCAGAGGTAAGAAATAGTAGACTCCCCGATAAGCTAACATTGAACCCAAAACTGCCGCCGCCGAAACTTTTGAAGAGAGAATCAGCAAAATTATAGTTTCAAATACTCCCAAACCGCCGGGAACATTACTAACCACACCTGCAAACATCGCTAGTAGATAAATTCCCAAAAAGTCTAAATATGACAAAGATATATTGCTAGGAAGTAAAGCATAAAGAACTGCTGCCGCAAGAATCCAGTCAAAACTAGAAATTGCTATTTGAGCCAGAGATATTTTCAAAGAAGGAAATCGAAATTCATGTCTACGAATTATTAATGGTTGTTTGATAAAAATACTTCCTAGTAAGTAAACTGCAACTAATAGCAGAAAAATTACGCCGATGGGACGCACAGTAGCAAAAGGTAAATGTAATTGAGTGGGAATCTTCAGTGGGTTGATGACGAACAATAAACCTGCAACGGCAAACATTCCCAACCAAAAAGTAAAATTGGCGAAAGCAATTACTTGAGCGATCGCTACTGCTGGCACTCCCCAAGTTGAGTAAAATCGATAACGGATAGCACTGCCAGTTAGCAAGGCAAAACCGATAGTATTACTAAATGCAGAGCTAATAAAGTTAGTAAAAGCTATCTTATTCCAACTTAGAGAACGATTAATGTAGTTAAAACCTAAGATATCGTACCCAATCATCACTAGATAACCCAAAGCTGTCAGCCAAATTGCCCAACTTACGCGACTTTTGGGAATAGCAGCTAGAGAGTTGAGGATATCACGATAATTATACTCACGTAATTCGTTAGCGATCGCCCACAGAGAAAGCACCAGCAGCAACAAGCCAAACAAAGAACTGAAATTGAGTTGCAGCTTTTTAAGCATAGTGAAGAAACTTATCCTAACCTTGACTTTTAATTTACAACCAGTCGTAAAGTTTCCATTCTGTTGACACAGCGTTGACATATCACTTGCATAAGATTTTGAAAACAAGCAACGACTACCCCATGCTCAATTCCCTTCAAAGATGAACTACAAACAATCTAAAACTCTCTTGCTATTTTCAGTATTAACTCTAGTTAGCTGTAATTTTTACCAAAGTGTCGTTGCAAAACCACCGCAACAGCAGAATTTACAAACAACGCCTTCCGTTGTTCCAACCCAGCGCAATACTAGCAACTCAGAAACTCCCCTAACCTATAAAATTGAAACCTACGATAGTCAAGCAATGGGTGCAAGTCGCACTTATGGCGTTTCTTTACCTCCTGGCTATGAGCAAAACCCAAAACAAAGGTATCCTGTAATCTTTCTCCTCCACGGTGGACATGGTAATCCCAGTGATTGGTTTATTCAGAATAAGGGACAAGCTCTCAAGACTGTAGAACAACTTTATACTACAGGTAAGTTGCCACCCAGCATCATCATTACACCAGATGGCAACGACAAACGTGGCTCTAGTCCATACCGAGATCCCGAATATATCGATGGCCCTAATGGTAAAGTCTCTACAGCCGTGGGCGATGAGTTAGTAAAAGTTGTGCAAAGCCGTTATCGGACAATAAATAATCCAGATTTTTGGGCGATAGGTGGTTTATCTTCTGGTGGTTGGGGAGCAATAAATGTCGGATTACACAACCTGGATCGTTTCTCGATTTTATTTAGTCATAGTGGTTATTTTAATGATAAAAGTGGCCCGGCGAATAGCCCAATATTTTATATCAAAACCATTCCTATACAAGCTCAAAAAAGGTTAAAAATCTACCTGGATTCGGGTACATCAGATATTGATGAACTCAAGGAAGCCGAGCGATTTAGTAAAGTACTAAACCAACTGAAAATTTATAATTCATTTCGTGAGTTTCCTGGCAGTCACACTTGGCAATACTGGCGGAAGCATTTAGCAGATTCATTGACATTTGTCGGCGAACAATTTCGAGCTTCAGAAACAGCAAATATGGCTGATAAAACTTTAAGTATTAATCATAAAAAAATGCTCAAAATAATTAAAAATCCATAGTACAGTCTCTAAAGTAAGGAAAAATTTGTAGTAAGCACTTTAGTGCTGAGAAAATTAAGGACTAAAATCCTTACTACGAATTTACTTACCCATCAATTTAAACTTGACAGACCACTAGTAGAAATAATACTATTTTGCCAGCCAGTTAATACTTTAAAACTAAAGTAAAAAAGTATACTGCAATTTTTAAAAGATTCATTATAGTAAGTTCTAATGGAGGTAATTTTTTTAAGTTAAAACAATATAAAAAATATGAAGATTTCTAAATTTGTAATTGGCTTAGTAGGAGCGATCGCACTCCTCACTAGCGTTGGTTATTATTATGTATTCATCTTAGGTGCGCCACAACTAGACCCACCCAAAAAAGAGGCAAATACTGGGCTAAAGTTTCAATTAGCAACCTTCAACTCCCAAGCGATGGGTGCAGTCCGTAACTACGGCGTGATTTTGCCCCCTAGTTATAGCAAAAATCCCCAAAAGCGCTACCCTGTGATATTCTTACTACACGGTGGTCATGATGACGCTCGTGCTTATGCTGATAAATACGCACTTTTAGATGTATTGCATGAACTTTATCAAAGTGGAAAATTACCGCCATCGATTGTGATTACACCTGATGGTAATGATAATCGCGGTTCTAGTCCTTTATACGACCCCGATTATTTTGATGGGCCGAATGGCAAAATGGGGACTTTGATTGGTTCAGAATTAGTACAAGTTGTCAAGTCGCGCTACCGCACTTTGGAAGAACCCCAATTTTGGGCACTAGGAGGTTTATCTTCTGGAGGATGGGGTGCATTTAATATTGGATTACGCTATCTCAACAACTTTCAGATTTTGTTTAGCCATAGCGGTTACTTTACTGATGACAGCGGTTCACAAAATAGTCCTCAACAAATTGTGCAACAGCTACCAGTTAAAGATAGGAAGCGATTGCGTGTTTACCTAGATGCGGGTGTGAACGATCCTAATTTGTTAGCCTCTACCAAAGCCTTTAACGAAACCTTAAATAAATTAGGCATTGCTCACGTATTTTATGCATTTCCTGGCGGTCATGGTTTGTCTGGTGCTAATGTAGGCTGGAACTACTTCCACAAACATCTTAAAGATTCACTCTCCTATGTCGGAGAACAGTTTAAACAATTAGGAGTTAAGAGTTAAGAGTTTTAACGCCATAACAAATGACAAATGACAAATGACCAATGACCAATACTTCGGCTTCGCTCAGTACAAGTGACCAATGACAAATGACAAATGACAAATAATTTAAAAACTCAGATTGGACTTTGGAGTGCAGCTTTCCTAACAGGTTTAGTCGGAGTAGTAAATTTATTATCAGCAGTGACACCTAACCTATATGGTCGGACTCACTGGTTAAATGAATTTTTACCATTTGAAATTCGTGCCAGCGGTCATATATTTGCAGCATTGACTGGGTTTATTTTATTAACACTTGCTACTAATTTATTACGCCGTAAAAGAATAGCCTGGTTACTTACCATTGGTTTATTAATAATTTCCATTTTCAGCCATTTGCTAAAAGGACTGGACTATGAAGAAAGCCTACTCTCTGGAGTTTTGCTGCTGCAATTAATCTTGATGCGCCATTATTTCACGGCGCAATCAGACCGTCCTTCGATTGCACGGGGAGTCAGAGTGCTGATAGGCGCTTTATTATTTACTCTGGCATACGGAACTATTGGATTTTACTTGTTAGACGGCAAATTTTCAGAGAATTTTAATTGGCGGGAAGCAATAGTTCAGACTTTGGCGATGTTCTTCACCGAGGATAATTGGGGACTGCAACCAAAGAGTCGATTTGGAGAATTTTTTGCTAATTCTATCTATATTATTGCCGCAGGTACTATTACTTATGCAATAGTTATGCTGTTGCAACCTGTGTTTTTGCGCAATCTAACAACTACAAATGAGCAAAGAAGAGTTAAAGAAATTGTCGAGCAATATGGATGTTCTTCTTTAGCAGCGCTTACACTCTTAAATGATAAAAGTTATTATTTCAGTCCTTCGGGTAATAGTGTAATTGCTTATGTTCCCAAAGGACGGGGCGCGATCGCCTTAGGAGATCCCATCGGCCCCATTGAAGACCGCAAAGAGACAATTATTGCTTTCCAACAGTTTTGTCAGCGTAATGACTGGTATCCTGGCTTTTACCAAACTATGCCCGATGATGTTGAACTTTACAAATCGTTAGGGTTTAAAGTACTTAAGATTGGAGAAGAAGCGATCGTTGACTTAAAAAGTTTTACCTTACAAGGTAAAGCCGGTAAAAACTTTAGACCATCAATCAGTCGTTTAACTAAGCTAGGATACCAAATCGACTTTTACCAACCACCCATCGCCAATGATTTATTGCATCGGCTCAAATCTGTGAGTGATGAATGGTTGAAAATGGTACAAGGTTCAGAAAAACAATTTTCTTTGGGTTGGTTTGACGAAGCTTACCTGCGAGAGTGCGAGATTGCTGTGGTGCATAATCCTGAAGGTAACATCAGCGCCTTTGCCAACATTATCCGCGAGTACCAACTCAACGAAGCGACTATTGACATGATGCGACATCGCTCATCTCTTGAAAATGGCACAATGGACTTTCTATTTATTTCCCTGCTCCAGCATTTTAAAGAGAATGGCTACGATAGCTTTAATTTCGGTCTTTCTGCACTTGCTGGAGTTGGAGACAACCCAGAATCGCGCCGCTTGGAGAAAGTATTGCGCTATCTTTACGAGCATTTGAATCGTTTCTACAACTTCAAGGGACTGCACGCCTACAAAGACAAGTTCCGTCCCCGTTGGGAACCGCGTTACTTAGTTTACCCCAGTTTAGCTGCCTTACCAGATGTAGTTGTAGCATTGATTCGTGCAGATTCAGGCGATCGCCTCTTCGATTATTTCAAACCCGGAGCCTAAATCTAGACTCAAAACAAAGCAATATCTACCAGCGGCTACGCCTACACAGCTTGTCCTTTTTATGATACAATTGTACTATAATTAAAGGCAAGGCTGTTCTTCGCGTTGCCTAAATTCCTAGCGAATAGACTCAAAACTTACTTTGCGTTCCTCTGCACTATACTCTGCGCGACGGCAGTCGCTACAACGGGGAGGCAGCGAGGTCTTGGGGGTTTCCCCCATGAGTGACTGCCGTGGGAACCCCCGCAACGCGATGCCTCCCCTCTGCGTTTAAACTTAAACCCTCAATCATCCACAAACTTACCATTAAATTTCACACGGTAAGAACAGTTTATTTTGGAATATTAATAAACTTCAATAACCGTTGTTATAAAAGATTATTGACCTTATTCGCAAGGTGACAATATGAGCGACAATAAAATTTCTCTAGTAGAATTAATCCAAATTTTTGGACAATACTGCAATAACATTATCATCAATATCAAGCATTTACAAGAGCATTATCAAAGAACAGGTATTAAACGTATTAGAGGCATTAGAAACGAAAATGGAGAACTGTTACAACCTTGGTTAACAACAGAATATATAGATAATGCTGAGTACGTTGACATGGGCGAGTTTCAGTTTAGCCGCAACGCTGCTACTATCAATATGCTTATCAAGCGTAGAGTTAAACTTGCAAAATTTGAAGACCAAACTCCTACTATTGAAGTAGCAGGCTTGTTAGTAAATGACCTCAACGCTTTTAATAA
Source organism: Nostoc sp. DedQUE07 (assembly GCF_034530975.2). NCBI lineage: Bacteria > Bacillati > Cyanobacteriota > Cyanophyceae > Nostocales > Nostocaceae > Nostoc > Nostoc sp. DedQUE07. The sequence goes on from NZ_JAVRCC020000012.1 coordinate 83,805, forward strand.
TTACACGATTGTAAGTGACGGTAAAATAAACGTAAAGTCATTACAAGTCAAAATTAGCAGTAAAAAAGTCTTTGATTTACTCAAACAAAAAGGCATACTAGACGCAGAAGAATTTGACTTTCGGGCAGAATATACGATTCAGTTAGATAATTTGCCACTTGTAGCTGCTAATAGTAGTTACAGCAGTATTGATGGACTATTCAATGAACTCGCAGAAATTAAAGTACTGAATAGTATTATGTGCGCTCACTTGAAAAATGAGTCAGATGTATTTATCGAGACGCAGTTAGATGAGTTTAAAAAGCACTATCTGTCTAAGAACACTTACATCAACTTTCCTACAACCAATGAGTACACTGATATCAGCGAAGCTTTAGCTAATGGTACTATCGACTCCAAATTGAGTTATAAAATCGATATCGGCAGTCAAGATATTCTGAATCTGAGTAAATTACCTTCTGCTAACAAGTTTCTCAATAGAATGTATCGCCTCTATGACAAAGAAACCGGAGAAATTATCATTAAACCGAGTTTTGAGATAGTATTTAATGAAAATCTCGCTATTAGGCACAGCTTATTATCATCACGTACCAAGATTACAAAAGCTGACGAATTGATGAAACCAATTTTTGATGATTTTCTTGGGCTTGAGCAAAATGGCATTGTTGAAGGTATTCTTAAGAAAGTTGGTGCTGATAGTTTAGCGCAGTTATTAGAGGATAAACAAACTGGTACGCAGATCGGCAAAGAAGAAATGGTTGCAGCTTTAACAGTGGCAAATAAAAAGTTAGAACAATATGCAGAAAATATCTACCAAGATAAAATATCTCCCTTAGTATTTTACATTGGTTGTACTGGACTATTGCCAGATAAAATGAAAGCCAAAGCCATAACTGCTGATGAAGCTGCTGCGAAATATCCAAATTTGCAATTCTCTAAAAATGAGCAAGAAGGCAGTTTTTTTGCAGTTGCTGATAGTATTATCAGTATCTATACCAAAACAGAATATTACAGTAAAGTTGTTTCTGCCAGTACAGCTAATTAGATTATATAGCAATTAGAATTTTTGCTGATTACACAGTAGTGGCACAAATAGTTGTGTCACTACAAATATGTATTATGAATCTAATTGATAACTGCTGGAAAAACTTCATAGAAAATCCCAAAATATTAAAGATTTTTAGTATTTTTACACTTCTTTATTGTCAAGCAGTAAATTTGGCTGTATGGATTTATTTTGTCGAATAGGAATCTCAATTATAAATGTTGCTCCTTCTCCTAGAGATGAAATACATCGCAGTTGACCCTGATGTTTTTCTGTGACAATTTGATAACTAATTGACATCCCTAAACCAGTTCCCTTACCTACTTTAGTTGTAAAGAAGGGATCGAATAGACGTTGTTGAATTTCTTGCGACATTCCTACTCCATTGTCAGCAATCTCAATAGCAACCCAATCTGAGTTGAGTAACTCAGTGCGAATAGTGATTTGTAGATTACAACTTGACTCCTGGTTATTGACATATAACTCTTCCAAAGCATCGATCGCGTTAGTAATAATATTCATAAACACCTGGTTAAGTTGACCGGCGTAACACTCTATTAGAGGGAGTTGACTATACTTTTTAATAATTTTGATTTCGCAACTGTCAGGCTTGCCTTTGAGGCGGTTTTGTAGAATCATTAGCGTACTATCAATACCGCTATGAACATCCACTGCTTTCATTTCTGCTTCATCCAGTCGTGAGAAATTCCGTAACGACAGTACAATGTTGCGAATGCGATCGCTGCCGATTTGCATAGAATTTATTAATTTTTGTAGGTCTTTAATCAGAAAATCTAACTCGATCGCTTCTATTTCTTCCTGAATCACTGGTGTTGGATGAGGATATTCTTTTTGGTAAAGTTGCAGTATTTCTAACACTTGTTGAATGTATTCTTTAGCATGAGTAATGTTGCCATTGATAAAGCTAATCGGATTATTAATTTCGTGAGCTATACCTGCAACCAATTGTCCCAAAGAAGACATTTTTTCTGTTTGAATTAGTTGTGCTTGAGTTTTTTGTAATTGTTCAAGGGTTTCTTGAAGTTGTTGATTTTTTTGAGTTAATTCCTGCTCCCTTTGTCGCAAAGCAGACTCAGCTTTTTTGACAGCAGTAATATCTAAACCCATTTCCACAACCATCGGCTGACCATTCATATCCTTGAATGGATAATCGTAAATCTGATATACCCGATCTGTTTTACTATCTACCCATTCCCAGAGTTGCGGAGTGTTACTGTCAAAAACACGAAAGGTAGGACATTCAGGACAAGGTTGTTTTAATCCGGCGATCGCTTCGTAACAACGTTTCCCTGTAGGATCTCCAAATACCTCACGGAAGCGTTGGTTATAAAATCCCACCCCGTAATCCTTTGGTTGCAGATAGAGAAAAGCTGGTAACTGATTGAGTAGGTTATAAAGGCTTTCCCGTTCGGTTTGCAGCGCTTCTATTCGCCGCAGTTGTTGGCTAATGTCTTTACCTACTGCATAAATGAGTCCCTTTTGAGAAGTTGATAAACTCCAACACAACCACCGATAACTACCATCTTTATGAAGATAACGGCTGTCCCACTGCAACTGTTGCTGTGGTTCCGTTGGCAAGTGACTGATTGTGATATCATCTGGATGCACTAATCCCAGCCACAAATGCCCGATTAAGTTTTCCGGTTTCCATCCCAATACTTGTTCCCATGCTGGATTAACTTGTTGGTAAAAACCATCTTGTCCGATGATACAAAATAGGTCAGATGAAAGGTTAAAAAAGTCTTCCAGATCAAACACAGTAATCTTGCCACTCAAGTTGTGTCTTTAAGGTAACTAAGCATATCCACTAACTTCAATGTTAGGATTACTGAAGTAATCACTATCCAATATTTTTCAGTATTCTTTTAAAAGACTGTAAATATAAGCACCATTTATTAGGGATTCCCTAAAATACAGGTAGAGCTTGGACTAATTACAGAAGAAATTGAACTTGTGGGTGAAGACATCAAAACAATAACACTACCTATAATCTGTAAAGACAATAACAAAATAATACTGTAGTAAATAATTTTTAAATCTTTATTAATGATTTGAAAATAGCGCTATACGAAGGAAGAATAACCTGCAATTCCCACAGAGCCAAAACTTCCAATAATTAATAATCTCATTAATAATTCAATGGAAGAGGTAAATGGCGATCGCTCCCGATCCAAACAGGTCATAAAATTACCTTTTTCAATTACAAAATTTCCTAACACGGAGTTAAATATCCCTGGTTGCACAACCATTAATTGTGGACTTATTTCGTGAGGATATTTGACTAAATGATTATTTCCAGAATGCCATTGATTACTATATTGTCCTACAGATAATGTACTCGCCATTGATTCTCCAGATGGTAGAAGCACAGCAGCAATACTCAAGGCAATACTAGTAGCAGCAACCACAACTTTTTGCTTGATTTTCATTTAAATTTTCCTTTGCCTTTGTCTAAATATTTGCTGTTTACATCCCCAATCCTGACCGGATAAATAAATCAGCAATCCTACCAAGTCCGATCCCAAAACCCGGAACTATAAATAGAACCATCATGGCAAAAAGTCCAAATTGGGTATATTCCAGTGGCTTTAGCTGAGGAAAAATCTCACTGAAGACATGAAAGCCGTCAAGTGGTGGAATTGGTAGCAGATTAAACAGAAATAAGGTCAAATTTATCCGAGCTGCTAGGTAAAGAAATTCAGCACTGAATAGTCCTGAAAGACTCAAATTAGCTAGAATTTTAAGCATCACAATAAATAGAATGCCTAAAGCTAGATTCGATAATGGGCCTGCTGCTGATACCAAAATATTGCCTAGCTTCCCAGAGCGAAACTTAGATGGGTTGACGGGCATTTGTCCCCAAGCTATACCCATGAGACAGAGAAAGATGATTGATTCTTTGCCCATGTGAACTACAGGATTCAGTGTCAGATGACCAGTCTGTTGTGGAGTATTATCTCCCTGACTCATCGCAGCCCAGCCGTGAGCAAGTTCATGCAAAGTGATGGAGAATATAACAATTACAACGATTCTGAAAAAATGAATCGGGTTTGTGATTAGTGTTTCGATAAACATACGTACTAAATTTTGGTAATGCCCTATCTGTGTAAAGACAAAATAATAGTATAAATTTTATCAAATCACTTACTTAAGTCACTACTGTAATTTTTGGTATATTTTATAAATTAAAATTTACTACTTTTATTAATCTCAGTTGATTTTATAGCTTAAAAAAAGTAGTTCATAACACTTGAAGGATTTTAAAACCTGGGAATAACTACGTATTTATTTTATTTTTTAGTATCTAAAAAGTTAATTTGTTAGCTAATAAATCAATTTTAATGTATAATAAAATACTTAAATGTGCAAAATCACAAATCGATGAGCTTTATTTGTGTCTAACTGCATCTATAGTTTTATATTTCTTGACTCAAAACAGAGTCGCTATTGTCTTGTTATTTGGGTATATCACTTTGCAAAGTTAATTTTATTACCTGATATAGCAATATATTTACTAATAATCTTTAAGAAAATTACGCAGAAATCAGCTTCAATGAGACAATCTGACCTAATCTTCTCAACCTAAAGGAAGACATGAACGATCGCACAAAGGCTCTCCAGGCACTCGCCGCTGAACGTTGGCGGGTATCCTTGATTCTGACTGGAGCCATGATGTTTATTTACTTTGGCTTTATCCTATTAATCGCGTTCAATAAACCCCTGCTGGGGTCATTAGTAGTTCCTGGCCTCAGCCTGGGAATTTTACTAGGGGCGCTGGTAATTGTCTCAGCATGGGTATTAATTTTTATCTATGTGCGTTGGGCAAATAGTAGTTATGACGACCAAATTGCAAGGCTGACACGCAAGTAAAAAAGTGCTGAGTGCTGAGTAAGGCAATTAGCTATAAGCAATTTCTAGTCCCAAATTCAAAAATACTAAACCAAAAAAAGCATGAATAGTGTGTGGTTCAATCTGCCACTGGCGGCGGATATTACCAGTCTTGGTAAGTTTAACCCGTTGGCGATCGCTTTCTTTTTTCTGTTTGTTGTAAGTTCTTTAGGCATTACCTATTGGGCGGCAAAGCTCACCAAAAATACGGCACAGTTCTATACAGCTGGCGGTAAGATTAGCGGTTTCCAAAATGGGCTGGCCCTAGCAGGAGACTTTATGAGTGCAGCTAGCTTTTTAGGTATCGCTGGACTGGTCGCACTCAACGGCTTTGACGGCTTAATTTATTCTATCGGCTTCTTGGTGGGCTGGCCGATTGTCATGTTCCTAATTGCCGAACCACTACGTAACTTAGGTAAATACACTTTTGCTGATGTAGTGGCTTTTCGCTTGCAGCAAAAACCTGTACGTATTGCCTCTGCAATTGGAACGCTGGTAGTAATTAGCTTTTACTTAATTGCCCAGATGGTAGGTGCTGGGGAGCTAATCAAACTATTGTTTGGCTTTGATTATGAATTAGCTGTGGTCATCGTCGGTTGTGTGATGATGGCTTATGTGATTTTTGGCGGGATGATTGCCACCACCTGGGTACAAATTATCAAAGCAATTTTGTTGCTTGGCGGAACTATCTTACTAGCTATCTTGGTACTGGCACGATTTGACTTTAACCCGATTGCTCTTTTCGCTGCTGCATCTCAAAAGTATACAGGTGTATTAGCTCCAGGCAAACTGGTTTCCGATCCTTTTGATGCTATCTCCTTGGGGATGTCGTTGATGTTCGGCACTGCTGGATTACCCCACATCCTGATGCGTTTCTACACAGTACCCGACGCTAAAGCAGCGCGGCTCTCTGTTACTTATGCCACAGCTTTTATTGGCGTTTTTTATCTCCTTACCTTTATTCTAGGTTTTGGAGCAATGGTGTTAGTAGGTCAAGATGCCATCAAGCAAATTGGTACTGGTGGTAATATGGCTGCGCCGATGTTGGCAGAATTTCTCGGTGGTGATGCTTTCTTAGGTTTTATTGCTGCTGTTTCCTTTGCGACGATTTTGGCGGTTGTTGCTGGATTGACACTTTCAGGTGCGGCTGCACTGTCTCATGATTTGTGGGTGAACGTAGTGCGTTCGGGTCATGCCGATGAGTCAGAACAACTGAAGGTGGCTCGCGGTGCGACAATGCTTTTGGGATTAGTGGCAATATTCCTGGGCATCTTGTTTAAAGGGCAAAACGTGGCTTATATGGTAGGTTTAGCATTTGCGATCGCTGCGAGTGCAAACTTCCCAGCATTGCTCTTATCCATGCTTTGGCGACGCTTCACAACCAATGGTGCAGTTGCAAGTATGTTAGTAGGAACTGTCTCCTCTTTGGTGCTGATTTATTTATCACCTACTATTCAAGTTACAATTCTCAAGCACGCTTCTGCACCCTTTCCCCTGAAAAATCCTGGATTAATCAGTATCCCACTGGCGTTTATTGTAGCGATCGTCGTTTCACTATTGAGTACTGAACAACAGGCACAGGAAAAATTTGCGGAAGTTGAAGATCGCATTCACATTGGTTCTGGGATGTGATTTTGTCATTTGTCATTTGTCATTTGTCATTTGTCATTTGTCATTAAGCATTGGGCATTTGTCATTTGTCATTAAGCATTGGGCATTGGGCATTGGGCATTGGGCATTGGGCATTGGGCATGGAGAAGAGACAAGGTAGATCGAGAAGAGGGGGGAGACTTGGGAGAGACTTGTTCTATAATTCCCCCTTGTCCCCCTTGTCCCCTTGTCCCCTTGTCCCCTTGTCCCCTGCTCCCCTGCCCCTCTGCTACTGTCCAAGTTCTTTGATATTATTCATCACTTGTTGGTATAAGTCGTTGTTACCTTGACTTTGAAAAATACTTGCTGCTTGTTGTAAGTCCTTGAGCGCCCCCTCTTTGTCTCCATTGCTGGCGCGGACATTTCCTCGGTTATTGTAGGCAGGGGCAAAGTTACGATTGAGGCGAATGGCTTGATTGTAATCTGCGATCGCCCCTTCTAGTTCTCCATTGGTAGCACGAGCATTTCCTCGGTTATTATAGGCGATCGCATATTTTGGGTTGAGCAGAATTGCTTGGTCAAAATCATCTAGTGCCCCTTTTTTATCTCCATTGGTGGCGTGGGCATTTCCTCGGTTATTGTAGGCTTCGGCATAGTTGGGATTCAGGCGAATTGCTTCACTGTAATCTTTAACTGCTTCTCTGTTATTTCCCAGTGACGCGCGGGCATTCCCCAAGTTATTGTAGGCTTCGGCGTCGTTAGGATTGATGCGGAGGGCTTGATTGTAATCTGCGATCGCTTTTTCCTTGTCTCCCAAATCAAAGTAGGCTAATCCCCGCGCGTTGTAGGCAGCGCCATACTGAGAATTTTGACTAATTGCCTTACTATAAGAAGCGATCGCGGCTTGCAAGTCGCCGTTTAAATGCTGATTCTTTCCCTGAAGATAAAATTCCCCACCAATGGAAGTTGTAGCTGAACCACGGCTAGGTTGACTAACTCCTATTTCTGTTACTAATACATTGTCATTCTTACTACAAGAAATAGTGCTAGTTGCTGTCAATGTCGTAAAAATAGCTATGGTAAATAAAGTATTTACCCTTGTTCGCTTTTGCCCAAATAAACGCCGTCTCATAAGTTAATATAAACTGCCATAATACCTGAATGGAATTAATACCAAAATCTAGATTTTAATTCTTTAACTCAATAACTATTCTAACTTTTGATCGTCCTTTCAAGTTAATTGACAAATTTCCCTAATATTTTATAGATTTCTCAGATAAGGGAGGAGGAAAGAATTATTAAATTTCAATATTTATTCTTCACAATCACTCTATAAAATCAGACATTTGTAGCCTGATGAACAATTTACTCATCCTCAGCTTCACTCTCTGGAGTTTTAGAAGTTAGCCGCCAAGAGGTATTTTTATCAATATCTACAGATAGTTGTTCTAGATTTTGCCCTAAATCTTTTTGGAGTTTCTGAGTTAGCGTAATCGGAAAATCTAAATTAATACCTTGAGTTTGTGCTAGCTTTGCCAATTCTGTAAATGCAGCTTTGATTGTAGTTCGTTCATAACTAGTCAGCTTATAATCATAAGTTTCTGATATATTCTGAGTCTGCATGGCTTTTTTTATACGTTCTTGCAAATGCTCAAATTCTGAATTCAACAACTTCCACTGCTGCTCAACTTGCGAGTATCTAGCACTTAGCGAACTTAAGTCTTCTGTTGCAGGTTCGGGGCTGGCTTGGGCTTGTAAGCCTAACAAGTTTAGGTGAATTTGAGCAAGATAAATGCAGTCTAGGTAAGCATACTCTATCTGTTCTTCAGTCAGAGGGCGTTTTGCCCAATCGCTTTTTTGTTCTTGTTTATCGATATTATTAAAGCTACAAAGTGCTGTAGCTATGGTCTGGAGTTGGTAGTTGGGTAATGGCAAAAGATAGTAGGGAATTTTTTTGGCCATATCCAAAGTGCAAGTAATATTTTTGGCTTTCTTGCTACCGAGAAATTTTAGATCGTAACTCGTGTTGTGAAAAACTTTTTCAATGGCAGAATTTATCATAATTTTATCAATAAATTCAGCTATAATATTAGGTTGGTCTAATACATCTAAAAGATAGACGCGATCGCCACTCATATCTTGAGGATCATCTAATACCTGAATCAGCGATAATCGGGGATTACGACTTTTGTAGTCAGCGACTTCTGTATCTATCCACAATGTTTTAGCGTTTGTATATTCAGCAACAATGGCACGAATTTCGCTAGCCGAAGTAAGGTAGGGCATTGACTAATATTTCCTGATATTTAAGGCATTGTAAGTAAGCCATAGTTTTATAAAGTAACATTTTGCTGGCAAGAATGCTTATACAGAATTGCAAAAAAGCTGAAGTTTGAAGTTCGTCATAGACATCGCCAAATTGACTCAAATCTGATAACATCGAGTCACTACTGTGGAGTGGCATAGTCTACCATCAAAAGAGCTACTGTGCATCTACATTAAATTCATCGAAAGCCACAGACTGGGTGTAAAGCCATCCTGGTTAGCAGCCGTCAGAAAAATTGAATTGACATTTCTCAAAACCGGGTGCAAAATCTTAGCTTCAAGAAATCGTCCAAATTTCAATTTTCAGTAACCTGAGCTATTGCTGAAGCACTTTTGCTACTTCACTTTTAATTGTTTTTTTAAATTTGCTCCTCACCATCACACACACCTCAATTAACCGCTTCAAGTATTCAATTCGGAGATAAATAATGAAAAAACTAATTCTATTAGTAGTTAGTAGCATTTTGGTAGTTGGTACTTTTGGCTGCCAAGAGGCTCCTAAAACTGGTTCCGAAACTCCTAGCACAACTAATGAAGCCGCTCAAGCACCAGCAAAACCAGCTTCAAACACAAATCAAACTGCCAAAGTGCCAGAAACACAAACTACTCCTTTAGCAGCTAGTACAGGTACTAAAGTTAAAACCGATGCTGAAAAAATGGCAGCAACAAAAGCTAAGAGCGACTTAAAAACTGAAGTTAGCGCTAAGTTAAATAAAGGCTTACCAGGCAACAAGTTACAAGTTGAAAACAAACAGAGTGAAATTATCCTCAAAGGTACAGCTGCTTCTGTTGAAGAACTCAAGAAAGCTGAAACCTTGGCTAAAGAAGTCCAAGGTGTGAAGACGGTGAAGGTAGAAGCAAAAATTGATGCTGTAAAAAAGCCATAAAAGAATAACTGAAGCTTTCAGTTAGCATCAACATGGAAGCCAAATAGAGACTTATATCTGTATAAGTCTCTATTTTGACTTGCTTAAATAAACGTAAGTTCGACAAGTATTATTTGACCTCTCCCCCAACCCCTCTCCGACACGGAGCTACGGTGTACACACATCTCTAAAAATCCTACCCACCCACCCAATATTTCTATTCAAGTGAAAGTCTTACACTGAGCAAATATCCCGCCCAGAACTAAAGTTCCGGGCTGATAGCTAGAGTCCTCTAAAAGAGGACTAAACAAGAAATTTAGTTTAGTCCTCTTTTAGAGGACTTTGCTTATGAGACTCGGAATTTATTCCGAGGCGGGATAGATCACTGTACACTGTAGCCGACACGGAGAGGGGAGCAAAAGCTGAATTTTTCATTGCTCCTCCCTTTCCGTTTCGGGGAGGGCAGGGTGGAAAAACCTCACCCTCAACCCTCTAATAGAATGTTTGAAATTCTATATTTTTATCTTTCAACTTCCATTATTTGAACCTCGATAAATTCGCTCCATCTGCTCTGGAGAAAGTCGTCTCATTGGAAACCACTCAAATGGAGAAACAGACTGTTTCTCATAAGGTTGAACATCATCCTGCTGGTTTTGGGGGGAACGCACAGCTAAATTGGTATTTGTAACCTCACCTCTGAATGACTCATCTATTTCTGATTCTGCAAACAGAGTTTGAGGCAAAACATAAGCGTGCTTCTGGGGATCGTATGCGAAAACTTCTCCTGTTTCAATGTGATAAATCCAAGCATAAATGCTGAGTTCCCCCTGATAAAGCTTAGAGTGAATCACTGGATATGTCCGCAAATTCTCAATTTGAGTCAGAACATTTTCGGCTATCATAATCTCTAGTAGTTCTTCTTCGTCATAGTGGCTATAGTGGTCTATAACTAGCCTTCGAGTTGCTTCTGCATATTTAAGCCAATCATGTACAAGCGGCATTTCATCGCTGAGATTGTGTAACTTCATTAATCCTTTCATTGCACCGCAATGAGAATGACCACAAATAATAATTTGGCGAACATCTAAAGCTTGAACAGCATATTCAATTGTCGCACCTTCACCGCCATTACTTGCCCCATAGGGTGGAATGATGTTACCTGCATTGCGAATGACAAATAATTCACCAACTTGGGCTTGTGTAATTAGATTTGGATCGAGACGCGAATCAGAACAGGTAATAAATAATACTCTGGGTTTTTGACCGTGTGAAAGTTGCTCAAATAATTTTTGATGTGTCGAAAAATAGCTAGATTTAAATTCGCGCAGACCTTTAATTAATTTCTTCATTACTAATTTCTACAAATATTTGGGGTTAAGAACCATATCACAGACAACGGATTAGGGTAGTAAAGATGACTTTCTTTCTACGTTTTTTCAATTGTAAAGATTACTTTATTATAAATTCATTTGGTGCTTTTAATATCCTCTACCATTTGGTTGAATTACTTTTTTCTCTTGTTCCCCTCAGTTCCTTAGCAGGTAACATTACTGTGTGAGAATGCCTTGAGCGTATTTCAAACTAGTTATATCCTGAGATAAAAATGCGATCGCTTTGTTGTCACGATCGAGCGAAGACGACAGAGACAGAATAAATGATTTAAACTATACCAACTAATTATTCTTATTACTTAAACTTTTCCTGAGTTCGTTCTGGTTGAATAGTTGTAATTTAGGACTGACGCAAACACACGCAAACGCAGAGATTTTTGAATTACAAGTAATTAGTCAGACATGATATTATCTGCTCTGGGAAAATTTTGATGGTCAGTTTGCGACATCAAAATTTTTGCCGTACACTGAGCGATCGCCTGTGGTAAGCCTTTTGGGTGAAGCTTGCAGGCTCATCGCAACGCGTCTACAATAATCCCCAATCCTCCCTCCTACCCTCTTGCGAATTCTTAATTAGTTGATACACTTGTTCTTCATTAGCCCAGGGAACCAGCGCCTATGGTGCACATCAAGCGCGTGGAACTTACGAACTTCAAATCCTTCGGTGGCACTACTTCTGTCCCTTTGCTACCGGGGTGTACTGTCATATCTGGGCCAAATGGTTCGGGTAAGTCTAATATCTTAGATGCATTGCTCTTTTGCCTGGGACTCTCCAGTTCTAAGGGAATGCGAGCCGAACGCTTACCGGATTTGGTAAATAACACTCAAACGGCTAAAGGACGTGCTTCGATTGAGGCTAGCGTCACGGTAACGTTTGATTTGTCAGATGAGATATCACACAAAGACACAAAGGCACAAAGGGAGGAAGTAGAGGAAGTAGGGGAAGTAGAGGAAGCAGGGGAAGAAAATCTAAAATCCAAAATCGCTCGACTGAGCGAAGCCGAAGTCCAAAATCCAAAATTGGACGAGTGGAGTGTTACTAGAAGGCTACGAGTCACTCACCAAGGGACTTACACATCGAATTACTATATCAATGGTGTACCTTGCACGTTAACAGAGTTGCATGGGGAACTAAGTAATCTACGGGTTTATCCTGAAGGCTACAATGTAGTACTGCAAGGGGATGTCACCAGCATTATCTCGATGAATGGGCGGGAACGACGGGAAATTATTGATGAATTAGCTGGGGTGGCAGCGTTTGATCGCAAAATTGTCCAAGCCAAATCAACTTTAGATGAGGTGAAGGAAAAGGAAGATAGCTGTCGGATTATTGAAACGGAATTAACTGCACAACGCGATCGCCTTTCCCAAGATCGGGCGAAAGCTGAGAAATATCAAAAACTCCGCACAGAATTTCTAGCAAAACAATCCTGGGAAGCTGTATTATCATGGCGATCGCTACAAGCACAACAAGAAAAATTAGTTCACGAAATTCAAACAGGCGATCGCAATTCTACTGAACTCACTACCCAACTCACCAACCTAAATTCCGAAATCGTCCAAAAAACTGCTGAACTCGAACAACTCAATGCCCACGTCAAAGCATTGGGAGAAGAGGAACTTTTGGCGGTACAATCTACCCTCGCCACCCAAGAAGCAGAACGTAAACAACTCCAGCGCCAGCTAACGGAATTACAAACAACTTCCCAAGAAACCGCCAAACGTTTAGCTCAAACTCAGCAAGAGATTGAAAAACACCGCCATTCCCTACAAGAAATTTCCGAAACCCAACTTGTAGAGACGCGATTCATCGCGTCTTCCCAGCAACAAAGAAATGAAGCACAACAATCTCTAGAAACCTCCCGCGAAGCCGCCGCAGAAATCGCCTCGGCTTCGGAAGCCTGGGTGCAGCAACAAACAGCATTCAACCGTCAAATAGAAGCTTTGCTGCACACTCTAGAACCGCAACGCACCGAACAAGCACAACTCAGAGAACGCAATAATCAGTTACAGCAGTTAATCCAAGAGCAAACCCAGTTAATTGAACGCGACGAACCGCTACTAGCCCAAAAACAAACTGAATGTAGTCAAATTGAAACAGAATTTAACACCTCTAGCGAACCCATCCAAAACTTAGCCCAAAATCTCTCAGCCACAGAACAAGAACTGCAAATCCAACAGGAAACCCAAAAACGGTTACTTTCCGAACAACGAGAAAAACAACGCCAGTTGGATAAAATCGAGGCACAAGCGCAAGCACAGCAAGAAGTCCAAGGAACCCAAGCTAGTAAAGTCATTTTACAATCAGGAATGCCTGGTGTTTGCGGTTTAGTGGTGCAGTTGGGACTAGTGGAACCCCGCCATCAGCTAGCCTTGGAAATGGCTGCTGGGGGACGCTTGGGACATATTGTGGTGGAAGATGATAGCATCGCCGCAGCAGGTATTGAATTGCTCAAACAAAAACGTGCAGGCAGGGCAACTTTTTTACCACTGAATAAAATTCACGCTCCCAAATTTACCCAAGATGCAACGCTGCGTTTCGCTAGCGGTTTCGTTAACTATGCTGTTAACTTAGTCGATTGCGATCGCCGTTACAAAGATGTATTCAGCTATGTTTTCGGTAACACCGTAGTTTTTGCCAACCTTGAAGCGGCGCGGAAAAATTTAGGACTTTATCGCATCGTCACCTTAGACGGGGAACTCTTAGAAACCAGTGGTGCAATGACTGGTGGTAGTAACACTCAGCGTTCAGCGTTACGATTTGGTACGGGTGAAGCGGCGGAATCTGATGAAGCGATCGCTTTAAAAAGTCGCTTGGTGGATATTGAGCGAATTTTAGAGCGTTGTACAGAAGCGATCGCTACTTTGTCAGCCAGAACCAAAAAACTCAGCCAAGAACTCACAGAATCGCGTCAAGCACGGCGAGAACAGCAGTTGCAATTGGAGCAGTTGCAGAAAGACATTAAGAGTTTAACAGGGCAATTAGAGGGGACGCGATCGCAACTCGCCCAAAACAGCGAAAAATTAGCCACTGCTCAATCCCGATTAGAAATCTTAGAGCGGGAATTACCGGGACAAGAAACTCAGTTGCAACAATTGCGACACGCTTTAGCAGAGTTAGAAGCATCCCAAACCCCCAGTGAATGGCAACAAATCCAGGCAACCATTAAAATTCAAGAGCAACAATTGCAACAACGGGAGACAGCGTTACGCGAAGCCGAACAAAGATTAAAAAATTTAGAAAATCAGCAACAACGATCGCAAGAAAAAATCCAAGAAGCAGAGACACGCATCACCGAATACCAAACCCAACAAACCTCTTGTAGAGACGCGATTCATCGCGTCTTTACACAAACCACAACGATAAACGATCAAATCACCCAAACCCGTTTATCGTTAAATCAAATGGAACAAAATTTAGGAGAAGAAAAACAAAAACGCGACGCTACAGAACAAGAAGTGCGATCGCATCTTTTGCGCCAACAACAATTGGAATGGGAAATCGAAAAACTCCAAGAAACCCAAGAGAAGCGCCGCGAAGAACTAATTGCATTACAAACGCAGTTGCGGGATGTGGGAGCAGAATTACCAAATCCCTTGCCGGAAGTTCCAGATAAGGTAGATTTGGAAGAATTGCAGAAAGAATTGCGATCGCTTACCAAACGCTTACAGGCAATGGAACCTGTGAATATGCTGGCGTTGGAAGAATACGAACGCACGCAAAACCGCCTCCAGGAACTCACGCAAAAATTAGAGACACTAGAAGGAGAACGCACCGAACTACTTTTACGAATTGAAAACTTTACCACATTGCGGCAACTTGCCTTTAAAGAAGCTTTCGATGCTGTCAACGAAAACTTTCAATCAATTTTTGCCATTCTTTCCGACGGCGACGGCTTCTTACAACTTGAAAATCCTGAAGATCCCTTTAGTAGTGGGCTAAATTTAGTCGCACATCCAAAAGGTAAACCCGTACAGCGCCTAGCTTCCATGTCTGGGGGAGAAAAATCACTCACAGCCTTGAGCTTTATCTTTGCCCTGCAACGCTACCGCCCATCGCCATTTTACGCCTTTGACGAAGTAGATATGTTCCTAGATGGAGCAAACGTAGAGCGATTAGCTAGAATGATTAAACAACAGTCACAACAAGCGCAATTTATAGTTGTGAGTTTGCGTCGTCCGATGATAGAATCAGCCGAACGCACAATTGGCGTTACTCAAGCACGAGGAGCTTACACTCAAGTTTTGGGGATTAAGTTACAATCATCCAATACATCTGCTTGAGTTTTTGTTAATAATAGTGTATAGATACAAACCGGATTCGAGATCAGGACTCGGTATAGAATGACCTCCGAACAGATAATTAGGCGTTCCGACATATTAAATACCCAGGTGATTACCCGCGACAACGGCAAGCGGCTAGGCATCATTAGTCAAGTCTGGGTTGATATCGATCAACGAGAGGTTGTGGCTCTTGGTTTGCGAGACAGCCTGATCTCCATTTCGGGCATACCGCGCTATATGTACCTCAACAACATCAGCCAGATTGGTGATGTTATCCTGGTTGATAACGAAGATGTCATTGAAGATATCGAAGTTGAATCTCTCAGTAATTTGATTAACTGGGAAGTAATTACAGAAACAGGTGAAGTCTTAGGCAAAGTTCGGGGCTTCAAGTTCAACGGCGAAAGCGGGAAGCTTGAATCTATAGTCATTGCTTCTTTAGGATTGCCCCAAATTCCCGATCAATTTGTGAGTACTTACGAGTTCTCAGTCGATGAAATTGTCAGCACAGGCCCCAATCGATTGATTGTATTCGAGGGAGCCGAAGAACGAGTAAACCAGTTGACAGTTGGTTTACTAGAACGTCTGGGTATCGGCAAAGCACCTTGGGAGCGAGATATAGAAGAAGACTATGGCGGCTATACTCCACCGCGCCAAGTTACACCAGATAAACAACTGCCTAGTGGAGTACCATTGCAGCCACCCAGGCAAAAAGTTCGCGCCCCCGAACCCATAGCGCGGGAAGAAGAATGGAATGAAGACTATGTGGAAGAGGAAAGGCCACAGCGTCAGGTAATGAAGGCGCGGCAGTATGAATCTATTCAATACGAAGAAGATGAGGAAGAAGATAACTGGAGCGAGGCAACAGGCAACGACAGGTATCAACAACCGCAGCCGCTAAAATATGAAGCCCAGCCCTATAACAAGCCTTATGTTGACGAATACGATGATTATGACGACGTAGACGGCGATGCTTGGGAAGATGCGCCAAAGCCTGTGAATATTCCTAAGAAAGTCAAGGAAAGACAGCCAGAATACGAAGAAGAAGGCGGATATTAAGTAATTCGTAATTCGTAATTCGTAATTCGTAATTTAACCGGAAAATTACGAAGTATTTTAAGATTAATTCAGCCCTTTCCTTAGTTACAAGGAGAGGGCTAATTTTTTAGAACGTAGTGAGAGTGTGTTAGCGACAGCATAAGGCACTGTTTATTTGTATTAGACTTCTTGCAAAAATCCTTGAATTACCCCTCCCCAACCCTCCCCTTGTGAAGGGGAGGGAGCAAGATTTCAAGTTTCCCCCCTTTATAAGGG
This sequence comes from Nostoc sp. DedQUE07, assembly GCF_034530975.2. Classification (NCBI taxonomy): domain Bacteria; kingdom Bacillati; phylum Cyanobacteriota; class Cyanophyceae; order Nostocales; family Nostocaceae; genus Nostoc; species Nostoc sp. DedQUE07. Next base: position 100,529 of record NZ_JAVRCC020000012.1, read on the forward strand.
GGGGATTAAGGGGGGTCTATTCCACTTATGCAAGAGGTCTATCGATCGATCTTGGCAGTAAATTGGCAATTCCCTTTGCACAAGATCCATCACCACTGAGGATTTGCCATAATTAATGCCGTCGCCTGAGAGCTATCTAACGGATGGGAGAAAAAATATCCCTGCCCATATTCACAGTTCAACTTTCTCAACATTGCTAGTTGCTCTTCTGTCTCTACCCCTTCGGCGGTTACATCCACACCTAATTTGTGTGCCAATGTAATAATTGTCTGAACAATATCTAAATTTCCATCATCAAAAATGCTTCCGCTAACAAAAGAGCGGTCTATCTTCAACTGATTAATTGGAAAGTGGTGGAGACGACCTAATGAGGAATAGCCCGTACCGAAGTCGTCAATTGCCAACTTAATTCCTAAATTTTTCAGTTGCTTTACCCTGATAATGGCTTGATCGTGATTTTCCATAATTACGCCTTCTGTAATCTCCAGCGTCAAATTCGGTGCGGGGAGTCCAGTGTCTTGGAGAACTTTATTGATGTGCGGCAGCAAGTTTTCTTCACTGAACCTAGTAGTACAAAGATTGACACTAATGGTCAAGGGATATTCAGCCAGTTCACCACAGCTAGAGGAGAATTGCTCTTGCCATTGATGTATCTGATGACAAGCCTCATACAAGACCCACTGCTCAATAAGGATAATTAGCCCGGTTTCTTGAGCAGCTGACATGAAATACTCTGGCAAAACAATGCCGTGTTTTGGATGTAACCAACGTATAAGCGCTTCAAAACCAGTTATCTTGCCATGACTGAGTGACACTATCGGTTGATAATAAATCCGAAACTCTTGAAGTTCAATGGCTCGGCGTAGCTCGTTAACCAACTCCAAGTGTGCCATTGCTTGAATATGCATATCAGGGTTAAAAATCTCATAGCAGGCCCTGCCTTGTGCTTTAGCTCGGTACATCGCAATATCAGCGTCACGCAAGTAATCTTCTGGTTGTTTATAATCTGTTATGCTTAAAGCAATGCCAATACTCGCTGTAGTAGAGACTTCGTGCCCGTCCAGAACCAGAGGAAGTGACAGATTCTTTTGTACTCGCTCAACAACCCCTACCACTTCTAATACATCTCTAATTCCCACTAGCAAAATGATAAACTCGTCTCCTCCCAGCCGTGCAGCCATATCTGTAGAGCGCAAGCATTCTTGAAGCCTTTGAGCAACGGTAAGCAGTAATTGATCTCCAAATGTGTGCCCCAGGCTGTCATTGATCACCTTAAAGCGATCTAGGTCTAGAAACAAGACAGCAAATAGATAATCTGAATGCCGTTGGGAATAATTGACCGCATCTTCTAAGCGGTTCATAAATAAAGCGCGGTTTGGGAGTCCCGTCAGTACATCGTGAAACGCAAGATGCACCAGTTGTGACTTGGCTCGTTTATGCTCTGTAATTTCACTCAGCAATTGCTGATTTGCTTTTGCCAGTTCCTCTGTGCGTTTTGCCACTTGTTCTTGTGCTTGTTTAGCTTCGCTGAGATTACGCAGCAACAAACGCCAGCCTACCAACTTTTCTTGTAAGTCATACACTGGAGATACGCTGATACTAGCAGGAAAGGATTTACCCAAGCGTGGCTTTATATCCATTATGTAGTCCTGTATCTGCTGTGAATTATTGATCAGGGAGCGAAATATCTGACGGTCTTGTTGAGCAATAAACACAATTAATGGTTTACCTACCAGATATTTTTGGCGTATGGAGAGCATAGTTGCTGCTGCATAGTTAGCCTCTAGGATCTTCCCGACGGTATCAGTTACTAAGTAGCCATCCGGCGCAAAATCGAATAATTCTTGGTAACGCTGGCGTTCTCTCTCAGCTCCGGCTCTTGTTAGCTCTAACTCCTCGGAGGCAGCCAATAGTTCTTCCACTGACATTTGGAGTTCATCGAAAGCCTCTATTATTAGCTCTTGTTGTGAGTTCGGTTGAGTTGCTGTACGCTGCCATATTTTCCGTACCCGCGATCGCAATTCTTCTATCTCTTGGCCAAAGTTATCTACATCCATATTGCTCGAGCTGCAAAACTATGAAGCGTAAGTGGAAGTAATGGTCAAATCTAAATATAAGTATTTATTAATACTAAAAAGCTGTCATCTATAGCAGGGTATACTTTTAATATTTATACCAATTCTATGTATGTAGATTATTTTGACCTGAACGCTAAAACAGTTTGTAACTAATTAGTAAACTATTCAGAAACTCCCTAAAAACTGCTAGCGTCAAACAAAGTAAAATAGCGTTGTGGATCTTCAAGCTTGAAAACCCGTTCTAATTACTGGCAATTGCTGCCTTATATCCGACTCCAGTGGCAAACCATTACCAAGGGAATTATTGGTATCTTGGGATACGTGCTGGCGACTTTAGTATTAATTAATCTCGCTGGTAAATTGGCAATTCCCTTTGCTCAAGGTAATGTAGTCGCGATCGCTCAAATAACTGGCAGCTGTGCTTTAGTATTTCTTGTTCGAGGCTTGTTTCAGTCTATACAAGATATGTACATGGCAAAAGCTGCTTTGCGAGTTGCTTTTCATCTCCGCCAGCAAGTCTACGCGCATCTTCAAAAGCTAAATCTCAGCTATTTTGAAACAGCAAAAGCTGGTGATTTATCTTACCGCCTCACGGAAGATGTTGACCGCGTTGGCGAAGTGGTAAATAAAGTATTTCACGACTTTATCCCCTGTATTTTGCAGCTGCTAGCAATTCCGATTTACATGATTTATCTGAATTGGCAACTAACATTAGCAACAGTGATAGTTGCGCCACTCATGGGTATTTTAGTTGGCTGGTTTGGCGAACGTTTACGCAAATATTCCTTAAAAAGTCAAAATCGCGTGTCGGGTTTATCAGCCATCCTTGCGGAAGTTTTCAACGGTATTCGTTTGGTACAGGCTTTTGCTGCCGAAAATTACGAAATTGCCCGCTTTGGCCATGAAGCAGAACGCAGCCTCAAAGCAAAATACTCAGCCGAACGCCTGAAAGCGATTCAGATTCCCATCATCGGATTTTTGGAAGCCTTAAGTGGGTTATCGTTACTGATTGTGGGAGCTTGGCAAATTTCCCAAGGTAACTTGACTGTGGCGAATTTTTTCAGTTATCTGGCGGCGGCGGCGCTGTTAATCGATCCCATTGGTCATACTACTAACAACTACAACGAATTTAAGCAGGGTGAGGCATCAGTTGACCGCGTTTTTGAATTGATGGCAATTCAGCCGACGGTAATCGAAAAGATAAATGCGATCGCTCTCCCTCCAGTCAAAGGCAAAGTAGAATATCGTCATATTTCCTTTGCTTATAAACCAGGTGAACCCGTATTAAAAGATATTAGTTTATTGGTATCGCCAGGTGAAGCGATCGCTCTTGTGGGTGCTTCTGGTGCTGGTAAAACTACATTTGTGAATCTTTTACCCCGTTTTTACGACCCCGAAGTTGGTGAAATATTAATTGACGGGGTTGATATTCGAGATGTGAAGTTGCATAGTCTGCGGCGACAAATTGGGATTGTTCCTCAAGAAACCATCATCTTTTCGGGGACGATTGCTCAAAATATCGCCTTTGGACAATATATTTTTGACATAAAAGCAGTTAAGGAGGCAGCGAAAATTGCTAATGCCCATCAATTTATTAGCCAACTACCAGAAGGTTATAAGACTTGGGTAGGCGAACGTGGGGTAAACTTATCAGGTGGACAAAGACAAAGAATTGCGATCGCTCGTGCTGTTCTGCTCAATCCCCAAATCTTGATTCTCGATGAAGCGACATCAGCATTAGATTCTGAGTCTGAAGCGTTGGTACAGGAAGCGCTGGAAAGATTGATGGAAAAACGGACAGTGTTTATTATTGCTCACCGTTTATCGACAGTTAGGCGGTGCGATCGTATTTTAGTTCTCGAACAGGGACAAATTGTCGAATCGGGAACCCATGAAGAATTATTAGCCCTAGAGCGTCGCTATGCGCGGTTTTATGCTCAACAGTTTAGTTAAAGGCAGGGGAAGTTCGAGGTTTTAAGACAACTGAATTAGTCTCCCGCTTCAGACCTATCCAACATTTATTGAATATCCATAAGGGACTTCTAAGAAATAAATTATCCATCTTGTGGAGTGGGCATCTTGCCCGCCCTAATTATGCAAATTAAAGGTGGAACAGCTTACTACTGACCAAGCACAAAAATTCATAATATAGCGCTTCTCAATTGCATGGAATACAGACCTAACCCCCAGCCCCTTCCCTACTAGCGTTGGGGAGTAAGTTTCAAAGCCTCTCTCCTTTTAGGAGAGAGGTCAGAGTGTATTGCATACAAACGAGAAGTACTATATTAAAAAGAAAGTAGCTGTAAATTGACTACTTCCTAGACTGAATTGCCTTGATTAACTCATAAAAAGGCTGCCAATTATCTTCTTGGGCAATTGCTTCCCAAACAGATTCAATCACAGGTCTTAATAATGCCGTTTTGGGATTATTAACAGCTAGAGTTTGGGCAATTACATTAATGCGATCGCTATCAAAATCATTCAAGATTTTGTGATATGCTATGCACCAATCATCAAAAATTGCTGATGCGCCCGGTACTGGTACAATATCTGAACTATTCATTACAAAACCTGGTTCATCTCGCCATTTAGATGAAAAAGTGCGAGCCATCTCATAAAAGAATTGGTGATAACCAACTTGGCTGGCTTTCAAGAATTCAATCGTGAGATTTAAGAGTTCTTCAGCTTGTGGATGTTGCAACTCCACAAAACCCAACTTTTTCAACATCAAAGAACTGTATTCAGCTTGATAATATTCATCAAACCTAGCTAAACTAGTCTCCATATCGCCTTTATCAATAATCGCCTTTAAAGGTTCCTGGAGCATTTCTAAATTTAGCTTGCAAATAATTGGTTGATTACTGTAACAGTAGCGTCCAGAATAGTCAAAATATGCAGCGATAAAGTATGGGTCATAAGTAGGGATAAATGCATAAGGCCCATAATCAAAGCTTTCTCCCGTAATCGACATATTGTCAGTATTCAGGACTGCATGACAAAAGCCAGCCGCCATCCACTGCGCTACTAGTTCTGCAACCCGTTTAACTAATTCGGCGTAAAACAAGCCATATTTATCTTCTTCAGCATTTAAGTGTCGATAATACTGCTCAATTACGTGGTCTAATAACTTCTGAGTTAAATCTGGACGCTGGAAATAGTGCAGTCGCTCAAAAGTGCCAAACCGAATATGAGAACTGCTCATCCTAATCATCACAGATGAACGGGTAGGCGAAGGTTCATCGCCCCGCCAGAGTGGTAAACCTGTTTCAATCATGCTCAGACAGCGCGAAGTACGTACACCCAAGTAGTGCAGTGCTTCCGCAGCCAGAACTTCCCGCACCCCACCTTTGAGCGTGAGCATACCATCGCCACCACGGGAGTAGGGCGTTCTTCCAGAACCTTTAGTGCCAAAATCGTATAATTCGCCATCATTGGCGCGTACTTGTCCGTAGAGAAAGCCTCTACCATCACCCAACTGCCCGTTATATTCACCAAATTGGTAGCCGTGGTAACGCAGTGCTAACAACGGTTTGCGCCCTTGAAATTGGCCAAAGGCTGCGATGAAATCTTCGTCTTTGACTACTTGGGGGTCTAGACCAAAACGGGGTAATAGTTGATCGTTACGCCAACGCAGGAGGTGTTGGGGAAATTCAGCTGCTGCAACCTCATCGTAGTAGTCGCCTCCTAGAGATTCTAAGGCGGTTTCGTAGTTGAGGGAGAGAAAAGGATTGCTAGAATTCTTGTCGTTTGGAGTTTCAGCCAGAGTCATTACGAGCAAAGCTAATTCATTCTTCCTTTAATACTACCTCTGGCTTCAGCATCATCAGCATAGACGCAAAAAGCGATCCATATCAAAATCGGGAGCGCTTCAGGAGGCAGAAGTAAGCCACCTTGAAAAACGTGGAATTGAAGCAAGAACGCTGACTAATTTGTAGTTGTATCAAACTGCCTGATAAAATCATCAGTGAGAAATTTCAGTTTTGTATTTTTTATTACTAGCAAACTTTACATTAAACCATGCTTTATCTACCTGAAATTATTCACTAGATAGAAGAAGAAGTTTAGTAATAAAAAGTATTCTCTTAAAAACAAAACTAAACAATTTTTTTCTAAATGCCAAGTAATTTTTTTACGCCTGTAGAAGAAAGAGAAAAAATCTTTTGTACAGAACTGGTTCAGTGCGGTGTGTTATATGAAAAAGCGGTTACTGCCGCTAAAATTTTAGCTTCTGGTCAGCCAGATGAGCTTTTGTCATCTGAAGACAGAAAAGTTGTCAAAGATGCCTGTGAAAAGTGGTTTGTACAGAATAAGCCCTATAAATGTTGAAGTTTATACACCCGTTTTGGGTTAGGCAACTCAGAATAATTAGAACACTGAAGCTAGCTGGCGTAAGTTCGTAGACGCGTGTCAATCGCTCACGAGTAAATTTCTACCTCTGCCATGAGGTATCGGCTCTTGTAAAACCGCTTTCAATCGCCTATTACACAAGTAGTCCCTAAGTGTAACTGCATACCTCGTACCCTCTTTTAAGAGGATGTTTTAAAAGTATTTTTCATCACATCAAAGCTTCAGAAACCTAACCCCCCTAGCCCCCAACACTCACGAGAAAATGGGGGTTTCAAAGCCTCTCTTTGCTTGCCTAACGGCAGGTTGACGCCAACGGGGAGAAAAATGGAAGTGAGATTTATAGTATACTTTACGACTTTTCAAACATCCTCTAAAATAAATAAAGTTTTGGATATTCAAAAAAAATAAGACTGGCTTAACCGAAGTTTGGATAAAATCCGCCAGTCTTGCAAAATTTAAACTTAATGAAATAAAACTGATTTTTTATTTTTTAATTGGTTGTGATGTTGGTGAAGCAATTTCTCCTGGTTTTGATGTTGGTTGTGATGCCTGTGAAGATAGAATTTTTTTCAATTGCAGGTTATAAGTTTGCAAAATTGATTGAACTTGTTTCTGTTGATCTTGATTCAAATCCAAAGATTTTAAAACTATTCTGATTCTCTGACGGGATTGCAGTGCTGCCTTAAATTTAGTATCTTGGGACGGGTTTAATAGAGCCTCAATATTCTTGTCTCTTTGCTGGCGAGCCACTTGGATTTGTTGGCGCTGTTGATTTGTGAGTTTGATTGGTTGGTGTGGTACAGCACTAGTTTGAGTTTTTAAGGCTGGTGTAGTGCTGGGATTTGGGCCTGGTGCTGCTAAGACAACTCCGTTTAAGACGGTAGCAAAAGCGAAGATAGTAGAAAAGACAGATAAGCGTTTTATAGAATTAATGAGCATTTTAAAAACTCCTCAACTGTTTAAGAAAATTGGACACATCGGCTAAAGCTAACCTTAGTAACTAAGTTTGTTAGCGAACAAATATTACTATTGCATTTGCCTGTGGAGTTGTTGTGTATTTATGATGAATTTACTATGAATTTGTAGAGATTCACAACTGATATATTAAATTCCTTCTCATATAAATATGAGAGTATTGCGAATAGCTGTAGGATGGGTATTACTCAAAAATTACAAATGAGTAATTGAGTGCAATTTAAGAATTACTTACTTTTATAAAATGACTAAACAAAATTGATAATTATGAATTATAAACAAATTGCTTTAAAAGCAGTTTTGCTAGAGAAATTAAATAATATTGACAATAGCCCTCAGCTTATTTAAATTTTAGGTTCTTTCCAATAAGGATTTGTAAGACTTGTCAAAATATGATCTTCCCATTGCCCATTAATTAACAAATAGTCTCTAGCGTATCCTTCAACGACAAAACCGAGCCTTTTGAGTACATTACCACTGCGCCGATTGTGAGGCATATAGTTAGCCATAACTCGGTGAAAATTTAACTCTTCAAATAGATATTGAGTTGCAGATTTTAAACCCTCTGTCATATATCCTTTACCTTGTTTATTTTCAGCAAGGCTATATCCCACATAGCAAAAATGAGCGGCTCCTCGGACAAAATTACTAAAGTTGACCGTTCCAATAACTACGGTAGGATTTTTTTTGGTAAAAACAAATAGTTTTAACGATTGACCATTGATAAATTCCAGAAAACTATTCTCTATCTGATATTGCCAATATTCTTCAGTGAAAAAGCCATCAGCCCAAAGAGGGTAAAATGGAGTGAGATAAATTTTGTTATCAATAAAGTACTTGAGAATTTGGGGTATATCTTCATGGATCGCTGCTCGCAATAATAGGCGATCGCTTGCAATTATTGGCAGTTCTGATATCATAAATTACTTAATTGGCGGGATCTCTTCCCAGAACAATCTCTAAATTTTGTAAATTCTCTCATAATCTGCGGTTTAGCAGCAGCTAGATTAGCTGTCTGATTATCAGGGCTTACGCAAGTGTCATAGTTTTTTCATAAAGGTTGTTAATAGTCAGGGGTCAATTAACTGATTTTATATAGACTTTGAACTCTTGACCAGCATGACAAAAGATATATCTATACCCAATTCCCAATGCCCAATGCTCAATGCCCAATTCCCAATTCCCTTTACAAAAGATGGGGTGAGTATTTTTGCTCTTAATCTGCCATTCAACCAAAATCTTGATAAGCTGATGTCTAATATCTAGAGCGGAAGGATTGAGAGCCAATGGGTGATAAAGCACATTCCAGGGTACAACTTCGATAAAATAGCTTTGCCCAAAGGCTGTACCGCAGCAGATTTAAGCAAAAGACAGCTCAAGATTTAACCCAGTCTACAAGAAGGATAGTGATGTGGTGGGAATACGCTACGATTGGCAGGAATTAGAGATTCGGGCGATTTACAATACGCCATTGCTAGAGCTTATTTATCAAGCTGCTAGCGTGCATCGCCAATATCATGACCCAACAAAAATACAAGTTTGCAAGCTTATATCTATCAAAACGGGAGGTTGTCCAGAAGATTGTAGCTACTGCGCCCAATCTTCTCGCTATAAAACAGAGGTAAAAGCGCAAGCACTCCTAGAAAAGGAAACGGTAGTTAACATCGCCCAAAAAGCTAAAGAAACTGGTGTTAGTCGCATCTGCATGGGTGCTGCTTGGCGCGAAGTCCGGGATAACTCACAATTTGAGGAAGTCCTGGAAATGGTCAAGGATGTGACGGCAATGGGTTTAGAAGTGTGCTGCACTCTGGGTATGTTGACGGCAAATCAAGCCAGGAAATTAGAAGAAGCAGGACTTTATGCCTACAACCATAACTTAGATACCTCGCAGGAATATTACAGCACAATTATTACCACGAGAACATATAGCGATCGCTTGAACACAATTGAGAATGTCCGCCAGACAAATGTCACTGTCTGTTCCGGCGGTATCCTGGGTTTAGGCGAAACTGTCGATGACCGGGTTGGGATGTTACAAACTTTGGCAAACTTACATCCTCATCCAGAGTCCGTGCCAATTAACATTCTTTCCCAAGTACCAGGCACACCCTTAGAAAATCAGCCTGATGTCCCCATTTGGGATATTGTGCGGATGATTGCCACAGCCAGAATTTTAATGCCAGCTTCCGATGTGCGTCTTAGCGCTGGAAGGGCGAGACTTTCTCAAGTTGAGCAAGCTTTCTGCTTTATGGCAGGAGCCAATTCTATCTTTTCCAGCGACGATAACAAGATGTTGACGGTGACAACTCCCTGTCCAGATTACGATACTGACCGAGAAATGCTGAATTTACTTGGTTTGGGAATGCGTCCGCCTTCCCAAAGACAGGAGAAAGTAGCAAGTTCGGCTCTTGTAGGGTAAATATCTAATTGTGGGATAACCGAAAGGCCCATCCCACAATAAATAATTAGATATTCTTTACTTGAATTCCCTAAGCAGGTGTCAATAAAATCAACTGCTGTTGCAAAAGGCTTCTTACCCCATCCAATCCCAGTTCTACATTTGTCAATATCTCTGCAACTGTGGCATTAGCATCACATCTTTGCATAAACTCAAACTCTGCTAAAGATAAATTAACTATCTGGTAATCGTAATTAAAGAAACATTGACTGGGAAATCCCTCAAGACAAGGATTCAGTTCGGGAATCGCTGCTAGTAGAGCGTTATCTTCCGACCAGTCCGCTTTAATTAAAGGAGGACGACCGAGGAAAAATTCGTAATGAGTTACTTCTGGGTCTAATAATTCTATCAGGCGATAAAGCTGGCGATCGCTCAATTCTTTTGCCCGTTCCACTAACTCTGGTGCTTTGCCTAAAAGTCTCTCTAAATCCCAAAAGCTCGGATTCGAGAAACCAATAAATTCCAATCCCGAAGCATCAATTAATTCAAACAGCGTCTCAATGTTGTAGTCAATTTCTTGAGGATGAACGTACATATCAGCAAAGTATTCATCCTTGTTGTTTTCTAGCGACCAACGTTGTTTATCGTATTTGACAATTCGGTTATTTTCTGGTAGGGAAGCAAATATTTGTCGCCCAACTTGAACACCATCGCGGTAGTCGCCTTTTTTGTCACCTTGAATAAGTGCGATCGCTTTTTGCATCAGTTGAATTTCCCAGCGCCCCAATTCCCCGTACACAAAAATGTGCATTAAGCCGCCTGGGGCTAACTTCTTCGCCAAAGCTTGAATCCCGCGAATGGGATCGGGGGTATGATGCAAAACGCCAACACAGTTAATTAAATCAAATTCACCTGTTAACTGTTCTACATCAAACAAACTGAGGTGATGAAATTCAACTCGGTTAGCGCCTGAACGCTGACAACGTTCTTTTGCTACAGCTAAAGCACCAGTACTGAGGTCAATTCCCACAACAGAAGCTTGGGGATTGAGATGAACTAGGTACTCTGTACCTACACCAGTACCGCAACCTGCATCTAAAATCCGAATATCTTGCCTTTGGGGTTTTTGCCCTGTGCAGAAGTTATGAGCGGCTAGCCAATTCCAGCGCCAGTTGTAGCCTGGAGGTGGTTCATCCAACAAAGCTTCCGGCGGAAAGGGGTAGGTATTGTAGAGTTTGGCAACAGCAGCACTAACAGTTTGGGAATCGGACATGATGAGGAATAACGCAGCATTTCTGAGTTTAGCGGATAGTGGCTGGTTAGAGCAAAGATTACTATTGCTTATTTTCAACTACTTATCCAACAGCAAAGTCAGTAAATTCGCGTTTATAAGGAGCGTAAAATTTGTTTTTGTGCTGCTAATAGTCTGTATGTTCCCAATCAACAAAGTAATATATTTGCGCAAGTTTAACTGACACATCGGAAATTTTTACAACTAGATTTATGATTTTCTTTCTTAAACTTTTATCTAATTTAAAATTCTTAGCCTTAGATTAGAGCTTTATGTTTAAGTTGTTTATAGATTAGATTTGATAGTAAGTCTTTTAACTCTGAAAGTAATAAGCAAGCTAAAATAAATGAGATACGCGCTTATCTAAATAACAGCAAGTATGTGTTGCACTAAGATGAGGAGACGTTTTAGAAAGTTGTTAAAATTGTACAAACATTCTAAATCTAATTGGTTTTTGAACATTTGTAATTATTTTTGAGTGATAGCGCTAATGTTTCAATATTATTCAGAACTCCCAGAAGATGATTTAAATATTTTAAGACAACTAAAACATTCTATCGAATCCAGTTCTAAAAATACATCTGAATATTGTCATAGTCTGAATGAATATTATGACGAATTAAGTGAGATGTTCCAATTGATAACTGACCCACTTCCTCCAGATTGTGAGTTGGAAGAATCGCTATTACCTAAATACTACCTTGACTTCAAAGAAGAATATCAACGTTCAGGGCCATACACTTTTTTGAATGATTGCCGATCTGCAAAATTGATCGCTTTTGTACAAGTCATATCTGTGAAAAATAGAGGTGCGAAGGTCACTGCAAAACCCCTAGCCATCTTGAAAGGACAAAAGGATGAATTTGAATCAGATTGCTTTGGAAATATCAAGTTTAATGTGTATACAGCTTGGTCATATGCATGTTTTCAAAAAGGAGAGAAAGCATTAATTTTACTAGAAAAAGTATCAACTAAGACTGCAATTATATGGTCTTCAAGCAAAAAATTTGAAGTTAGCAATAGAGATGGCATTGAAATAGTAATGGCAAAAAGAGCAATAAAGTCATATTGGCATGATATTAATGTAGATAAAATTAATGAAAACAACCTTGTAATAATACCTTGGCAACAATTAGAGACATGGATAATAAATAATCTACAATCGTTGTCTTAATGTGAGTTTAACATATTAAAATTGTATAGATATCTTATACTAAGATAAGCACGTTTTGTGCTGACTATAAACCTTTAATTATTTACACTGCCTTACTTATCTATGGTTTAATTTTTATCATATTGTCTTTTGCGATCGCACCAATGATTTACAACCAATCAGAGTTTAATTTACGCTGTGAATGGGGCGCACAAGGAGTTGCTGAACTCGTTCCTATCAGTGATGTAATTGTGATAGTTGATGTTCTCTCTTTTTCTACTTGCGTAGAAATTGCCACTAACAACGGTGCAATAATTTTTCCCTACGCATATAAAGATGAGTCAGCCATAGATTATGCCAAATCAGTGCAAGCAGAGTTGGCAAGTCATAGACAACGTTGGACTACAACTGGATATTCTCTCTCGCCAAAATCGGTGGCTCAGATTCCTGCTGGAACCAGACTAGTTTTACCATCACCTAACGGTTCTTTCCTGACTTTACATACAGGAAATACACCAACTTTGGCTGGCTGCTTGCGAAATTGCCAAGCTGTGGCGCAGTTTGCTCAAAAGTATGGCGATCAAATTGCTGTGATTCCTGCTGGTGAGAGGTGGAAAGAAGATGGTAGCCTCCGCCCTGCATTTGAAGATTTAATTGGTGCTGGGGCAATTCTTAGTTATTTAAATGGCAGTCTATCACCAGAAGCCGAAGTCGCTGTGACAACATTTCAGGCTTTCCAGCAGGATTTACTAGGGTACTTGAAAAAATGCAGTTCTGGTAAAGAATTGATTGAAAGAGGTTTTGAGTCAGATGTTGAACTATCCGCCGCCTTTAACATCAGTAATTGCGTGCCTTTATTTAAAGATAATGCCTATGTCAACGTAAGTTCGACGAACCTCTCTTTACCTTGAATTAAACTTCAAGTCTGTGCTTCTTCAATTTCAATAGGGACGGTTTTGTGTAGTAAAACCTCTAAGAAATTTTTTGATTGAGTCAATTATAGGGACACTATATGAGCCGTCGAATTCACGTTATCTAAATTGCAAAAACAAGGTTAATTAGGTGCCAAGTTCTAATTATGCATATGCCATATTGATATGCCTTTGACTTGCCAAGTTACTCTTGTGTTTTTCCCAAGCAATGGTTGTGTTGATAATCTCGTCTAAATCATTGTGTTTTGGTTGCCAACCCAGAACCCTATGGATTTTATCAGCACAAGCTGCAACACAGGCAGGATCGCCTGGACGACGTGGTGCAGCAATAACGGGAAAATCTACACCAGAAATAGCCTTGACTCTTTCAATAACTTGTCGCACGCTGTATCCTTGCCCATAACCGCAGTTGAAAATTTGGCTTTCCCCTCCTTTTTCTAAGTAATCTAAAGCATCTAAGTGAGCAGTCGCCAAATCTTCAACATGGATATAGTCTCGAATTGCGGTTCCGTCGGGCGTAGGAAAATCAGTACCAAAAATTCGGACTTCTGGCTTGCGCTTGAGTGCTGCATCACAAGCAGCTCGAATCAAGTGTGTGGCATTCGGTGACATTTGCCCCAATAGTCCACTGGGTTCAGAACCTGCTACATTAAAGTAACGTAAAATTACGTAGTTTAGTGAAGATACTGCTGCATAGTCCTGGATCAGCCACTCACTCATCAACTTTGAACGTCCGTAAGGATTGATGGGCTGTGTAGGATTCGACTCAGTAACAGGATTGTCTTTTACTTCTCCATAGACTGCGGCTGTGCTGGAAAAAATGAACTTGTTAACACCCATAACGCTACAGCAGCGCAGCAAATTTAAGGTGTTGCGGGTGTTGTTGGCGTAGTAGTCGAGGGGATGAGCTACTGATTCTGGAACAATCAGACTAGCGGCAAAGTGTAAGACTGCGCTGAATTTATGCTGGGCAAAAACTTGATAAAGATGCCCACTGTCTACTAAATCGCCAATAATTAGTTTCCCGTGTAGTACCGATGCTGGTGAACTTGTAGAGCAGTTGTCGTAGACTACGACATCATAACCAGCTTCTCCTAGTTGACGAACTACATGGGAGCCAATGTAACCAGCACCGCCAGTTACCAATATTTTATTTTTCATTTCTTTTTCCTTATCTACCTTTACCTAACAAAACAACTCGAATCGTTTTGAAGGCGATCGCTAAATCCAACCAAATGGAATAATTTTTGATGTAGTACAGATCGTATGACAGCTTTTCATAAGCATCTTCTATAGATGCTCCATAGGGATACATAACCTGTGCCCAGCCTGTAATTCCAGGTTTGACCAAATGGCGAACTTCATAGTAGGGAATCGCTTCTTTGAGTTTGACATCAAATTCTGGTCGTTCTGGACGAGGCCCAATCAGACTCATTTCACCCCGTAAGACGTTCCATATTTGAGGTAATTCATCAATACGCAACAAACGTAGCCAGTATCCGACTCTGGTGATTCGTGGATCGCGTTGACTAGCCCACTGCGCCCCCAACTTTTCTGCATCCTGATACATGGAGCGAAATTTATAAACTCTAAATGGTTTACCGTATAACCCACTTCGCTGCTGACTGTACAATACTGGGCCAGGGCTATCTAGCCTAACTAGTAATGCAACCAATAACAGAAGTGGTGCAACTAATACTAGTAAAAAGAGGATCAATATGAGATCGATAACTCGCTTCAGTTTCATACTGAAGTAACCAGGCATGAGGTTAAAACCATCACTAAAAGCCAACCATTTATCTTGTAACAGCGACGAAGGGAGTTTATACCAAAATGTTTCGTAAACATCCGGCAATGTATAAACCGGAATGCCTCGCAACCGCATCTGCATTAACTGTTGTGCTTGTGACTTAGAAAAGTTTATCTGCGCTGTCACTATAACCCCAGACCAGGATTCTTGACTCCATTGCGACAAATCGCTCAGGCTTCCCTGATAACTCAGATTTCTTTTTGGTAAGTCTATAGCTTTTTGGTTTTCCTCTGCTAGAACAGTCAGCTTTCCTAAAGGATTAAGTTCTAGCAATTTTTGTGTAAATTTGATGGCATTATCCCCGCCTCCTAGTATTAACCAACGGCTTTTCAGAGCGTGCGATCGCACCCATCTCACCGCCATTACGCGCAATATTATTGCCCAGATAGTAAAGATTCCTAAGCTAGGTAAGAAGACACTCCGCCACGATATCGGGTTGTATTTGGCAATATCTGACAAGTAAATCAGAGCAGAAATCAAGAAGGCGATCGCAATGCTACAAACAATAATTCGAGCGGGCGCTCTTAAACCTGAAATTTGCCGATCTGGATGGTAAGCATCTGCTAAATAAAATGCTGCAAGTATCATGCAGACAAATACATAAGGCAACGGATTTAGCCAATGTAAGGGTTGATCTAAACGCAACCATTGTGCGATCGCTAAACAAATTAGCAACCCAAAAATATCCCCTAACAAAAGCAATATCGGTAGGCTGCGGACTATATTTGGCAGCCTAGTATTGATAGGTAAACTGACATAACTTGTGGAAGTCATTGGTTTCTATTATTCTTCAGTATCCTGATATCGATTTATTCGTTAAAACCAGCAACCGAGTCAAATAAGGGAATATTAAAGACTAGCCGTATTGTGCCAAAGCATACAAAAATGAGAAATTTTGTATACTCTGTTTGTCAAAGAAATTGGAGATTAGGTATTACAAACTAGGAGGGGAACTATCTGTGCGTCGGTATAGCATATCTGTAGGAGATACATCTTAACTTGCATTGGCTGTACGAACTACACTACGGCTTCAAGGTTGTTCTTTTGACATTTGCATTATGCCATGAGTGTAGTCAATCTGAACTTTATATTTAATTTTTTGATTAGCGTATATTTGCTGTTAAAGTAGCTGTTCATAAAGTAACAAAATAAAGAAAAAGCTTATGCAAGCTGTTGAAATGCTGTTATTAAATTAATACCAAACAAGTAAGTGGGTGAAAAAAAACATAATCATGTTAACCAAGATAAATGAGGCTAAAAGCTTCTTCCCTCTTATATCTTGCCTTCTACCTCCTGCTCGACCTCAACTATAAATATTTATGCTTTTCTACTTAATGAGTTAAAATAAATGCTTTTTAATGTAATTTAAATTTTTAGAAAAAAAATTAAAAACACCTTGACATTCAGATAATATTTCTGGGATAAATCTAAGGAAATCTAATAAAAAGCAAACATTTTAAAAATACGGATATTTTTATTATGATTTTTTATACAAACAATTAGTAATTAATCCTAATTATGTCCAAATAGCTATCTTGGACTACCAAAATTGTGAAGCAAAATTAGTAAAAACAATTTCAGGTATTCGTAACATACTCCATGCCCTCTAACCAAGAAGACCAAAACTCCTTAGATTTGCAGCAATACTCGCTACTTCTGAAAAGGCGTTGGCTAATTATAGCTGTGGTGACTGCCTCTATTTTTGCGCTTTCAGCTTTAAGTGCTATCAAGCAAAAACCAATTTATGAAGCAGAAGGTAAGTTGCTTTTCAGTAAAACTGACCGCGTTTCTTCGCTGACAAATCCCTCGGCACAAGTTGGGGAGTTGAGAAGTGTGACTGAAATCAACAGTCCATTGGATACAGAAGCAGAGGTCATTCGTTCTAATCCAATAGTTGAGAAAACTATTGCTAGTCTCAGGTTGGTAGATAAGCAAGGAACACCCTTGGAAATAGATGAATTTCTCAAACAAGTCAAAATTAAAAGTGTCCGAGGTACAGATATTTTGGCGATTTCGTACAGCAGCAGCAATCCAAAAGAAGCCGCAGATGTTGTGAATTCGCTGATGAGATATTACCTGGAGAACAATATTCGCATTAACCAAGCCCAAGCGACAGTGGCAAAGAAGTTTTTACGCAAGCAATTACCTGAAGTTGAAGCAAGGGTAGCTAGATCGGAAGCAGCTTTGCGTCGATTTAAAGAAGGAAATCGGGTGATTGCTTTAGAGCAAGAAGCAACGAAAGGAGTGGACAAACTCGCAAACTTATCAGACCAGATTACCCAAGCCCAGGCAAATTTAACGGATGCTGAGACTCGCTCAAAACTTCTGCAACGTCAATTGAGATTGAATTCGCAGCAGGCTGTGGATATAGGGAATTTAAGTCAATCAAAAGCTGTGCAGGAAGTGTTAACACAATACCAACAGGTGCAAAACCAGTTAGCAGTAGAAAAGACTCGTTATACAGACAAACATCCGACGATCGCTAATTTGTTAGCAAAAGAAGCAGCCCTCAAAAAGCAGCTAGAGACGCGAATTGTTGAGAATGCAGATAGAGAAAAATCTGTACCAGCCCAGAATTTAGGGATGGGAGAACTCAAGCAGACCTTAGTGGCCCAACTGGTACAGTCGGATGTAGAACGTTCAGCATTAGCTAACCGAATTACGGTTTTGCAGAATGCATACACACTTTCTCAAAGACGATTGAGTGTTTTACCGCAACTGCAAGAAAAACAGGAGCAGTTAGAGCGACAGTTGCAAGTTGCTACATCTACTTATGAAGAACTGCTAAAGCGATCGCAAGAAGTCGATGTAGTAGTAAATCAGAATGTCGGTAATGCCAGGGTAATATCTGCGGCTTTACTTCCTCAAAAAGCTATTCCTTCCAAAATTGCCTTTCAGCTAGCGCTGGGTGGATTTTTGGGAATTTTGCTGGGTGTAGGCGTAGCTTTGATCTTAGAATCTATGGATCGATCCCTGAAAACTCTTGAGCAAGCCCAGCAGTTATTAGGTTATTCTTTACTCGGTACGATTCCTCACTTCGATCGAAAAGCTAAAAACAGTGGGGAAGGTCTAGTCGAACTAGCAGTCAAAGATAATCCATATTCGGGAGCAAGTTCAGCCTTTGAGATGCTTCAGATAAACCTGGATTTTACTATCTCCGATCGACCATTAAAAGTAATTGTCGTAGTTAGTTCAGCTCCGGGTGAAGGCAAATCATTTGTGGCTGCAAATTTGGCAGTAGCTAAAGCACATATGGGGCGTAGAATCCTATTAGTAGATGCGGATATGCGTCACTCTTCCCAACAGGAAATCTGGAAATTATCCAATCCAATCGGACTAAGTAATGTTTTAGTTGGTCAAGCAGAGTTTCGCAACGCCACTCAAGAAGTATTAGTTAACTTGGATCTCTTAACGGCTGGGACAATCCTAGCAAAACCCGCAGCATTGCTACATTCGCAGCGCATGGCTTTGTTAATTCAAGAGGCAGTCAAAGAGTATGATTGTGTGATTATTGATACTCCTGCCTTGAGTTTGTTTGGTGATGCACTCATGCTAGGCAAGATGGCAGATGGGATATTGCTGGTTGTACATCCTGGAGTGCTTGACCGTGCTGTTGCTAAGAGTACGAAAATCATGCTAGAGCAAGCGCGATCGCATGTTTTAGGAATGGTGGTAAATGGGGTTACTGCTGAAAAGGCGTCTGGTTACTATCACTCTAGGGGATCTGACGGTGGAAAAAGGTCTGCTTTGAGTCAGATAAATTTGCCTGGGATAAGAGCTTGATGAAGTTTATTTATTGACTTGATTATAGGTTAATGGGCATAGGGGTATTTTCATGATCGGAAAACAGACAATCGAGCCTCGGCAGAAATTAGTTATTAAGGCAGGGCAAACCGAGCAGCAGTACTGGCAGGATATCTGGAAGTATCGGGAGTTGTTTTACTTCTTGGCTTGGCGAGACATCTTGGTGCGCTATAAGCAAACGGCGATCGGGCTGTCTTGGGCATTGCTGCGACCTTTTTTAACGACAGTTGTGTTTACGGTTGTATTTGGTGTTTTACTCAAGGCTCCGTCGGCGGGTGCGCCTTACCCGATTGTCGTGTTTTCGGCGATGCTGCCTTGGCAGTTCTTTTCCAATGCCTTGAGTGAGTGTAGTAATAGCTTAATTAGTAATTCTAATTTAATTTCTAAGGTTTATTTTCCGCGTTTGATTGTCCCAACGAGTGCAGTGATTGTGAGTTTTGTCGATTTTATGATTTCTGCGATCATCCTGTTGGGATTTATGGCGTGGTATAACTTTGTGCCGGATTGGCGAATTTTAACGCTGCCGTTGTTTATTGCGATCGCATTTGCAGCAGCAATGGGATCGGGGTTATGGCTGGCGGCATTAAACGTGGAATATCGGGATTTCCGATATATTGTGCCGTTTATTGTGCAGTTTGGACTATATATTTCGCCGGTGGGTTTTAGTAGTAGTGTGGTGCCGGAACAGTGGCGACTACTTTACTCATTAAATCCAATGGTGGGTGTAATTGATGGTTTCCGGTGGGCAATTTTGGGTAAAGACTTTGCTATTTATTTACCCGGATTTCTCTTGTCCGTGGGGTTAGTCATCTTAGTACTGATTACCGGGATTTACTATTTCCGCCGGATGGAGCGCAAGTTTGCGGACATTATTTAGGTACAGCGTTTCAGGAGTTGTTAGCAGAGGTTGGAGGATATATGGCAGATACGGTGGTTAAGGTTGAGAACTTAAGTAAGAGCTATGTGTTGAGCCATCAGCAGGAGGGATATCGTTATAAGGCGTTGCGCGATGTGATAGTGGACGGGGCGAAATCGATGGCGAAGACGTTGAACCCCTTTAATCAAAACGCAAAACGCAAAACGCAAAACTCGAATCATGAGGAATTTTGGGCAGTCAAAGATCTGTCGTTTGAGATTAAGCAGGGCGATCGGGTGGGAATTCTTGGGCGGAATGGAGCCGGCAAATCGACATTACTGAAGCTTTTGAGCCGGATCACGGAACCTACTCATGGCAGTATTGAGATTACGGGACGGGTAGCGAGTTTGCTAGAGGTGGGCACAGGTTTTCATCCTGAGTTGACAGGGCGGGAAAATATTTACCTCAATGGCGCGATTTTGGGCATGAGTCGGGAACAGATCAAACGCAAGTTTGATGAAATTGTTGATTTTGCAGAGATTGAAAAATTTTTAGATACGCCTGTTAAACGCTACTCCTCTGGGATGTATGTACGCCTTGCATTTTCAGTTGCGGCACATTTAGAGCCAGATGTTTTGATTGTGGATGAGGTTTTAGCAGTTGGAGATGCAAATTTTCAGAAAAAATGTCTTGGCAAAATGCAGGAAGTATCCAACGATCAAGCTCGAACAGTTCTATTTGTAAGTCACAATATTGAAGCAATTCAACGACTATGTTCTAAATGTTTGTTACTAAATAAGGGGCAGCTAATTAATTACGGAAATACAAATAGCGTGATAACTCAATATTTATCTAGTAACTATTATTCTTGTCAAGCTTTTCCCAAAAAGTGGATAAATTTAAGCGATGCACATCGAAATGGCAATGGACAAGCTCGTTTTATCGCTGTTCAATATAGTAGTTTAAAAAAAGATATTTCTTTTAATGCTTATTCAAATGGTGAACTTGAATTTCTACTGAAAATCGAATCAGATTCCTCAAGAAATATAGGAAGTCTTGCAGTTGTTGTCTATAACCAGTACGGTATAAAATTAGTAAATGCGGATATTGTATCACTTGGACAAATAATATCCCTTCAGCAGGGAGAAAATCTAGTTAAATTAAACATTGAAAAGCTACATTTAAAATCAGGTACTTATGTCATTGGTCTTTGGCTTTCCGATTCTTCATTCCATACTATCTTTGATTATATTGAGTCGGCATTTGAAATAGAGGTGGTTGAACTTCCATCCGAAGATTTTGGTATAACATGTGACGGTTTAGTAACCTGTAACTTTCAAGTATTATCAGCGCCAATCGCCGATTCAAATCTAAATTTAAAAACCTAGAAATAATTTACTGAGAGACTTTTAGAGATAGTCTGATGTTTATTCAATACAAAAAAAGACATCAATAGACATCACTTTTGATACAAGATAGATAAGAGAGAAGGCATGGAAAAGCAAAATGTTCTTTATTTCACAAGTTATCCTTTAGACCCTAATAATGGTTGTGGAATGGCACTTTTAAATGATATTTTTCAACTATCTCAGATAGAAGATATCAACCTTTATGTTGCCGTTACTTGTAACGAAAGTAATCAATTACAAACTAAAACACAATTAGAAAATTTAAAAGTTAAATATTACTTAACTAATCGATTAAGCCCTTCTACAACAAAAGAAAGTTTTTTAAAAGAAGTAGTAAAAATATATAAAAGATTAGTGTATAAATTACGCTCGACTTTTAGCTTTCAGAATGTAACGTACTACAATTGGGATCGAGCAAAACATGTTTCTGAATATTTAACTGAACTCTGCGAACAACTCTCGATTAAAGTTGTTATTGTTGAACAGCTATATAGTATTTTATGGTTTAAAAATTTCCTTAAACTTAAACAAAAAAAGATATATCTTGCAACTGATAAAGAAGCAGAATTTTTTAAAGCTCTTGCTCCCTATAATTGGTTCAATTACAAATCTAAATTTAGTATTTTTATTAGTTATTTAAGACTAAATAATTTTGAGAAAAAAGTCTGTGAATTGGCTGATAAATGTATATTTATGTCCGAAGCAGATATTCCCAATTATTTACTAGCTAATAAAAAAGCATCGATCAATTCACAAATACTCCCGCCTAAACTCGTCGGCTGGCGTTATACAAATTCAAAGACAGTTTTCTTTGCTGGTAATATTAATTTCTATTTCAATTTCTTAGCTGTAAAATGGCTAATTTATGAATTATCTCCGAGATTATTAAAACTAAATAATAAAATAAAAATTGTGATTGCTGGTACAGATTTTAATAATATACCCAAAGATTGGACTATAGAAAGTAACGTTCATATTCCTGGTTTTATTCCTAAAGAACAGCTTGAAGTTTTGTTTCAGACTTCCGATATTTTTATATGTCCTATTGATAATGATTTTTCAGTGAAAATGAAATTAGTTGAATGTGTTTCTTATGGAATTCCTTTCTTTGCAACTGAGCCTTGTCTGAAAGCATTACCATATTTATCTGGCTTGCCAATTTTAGATATTAATAGCCCTGACGAAGCAGCAGCTTATATTTGTGATACTTTATCGAGAAAAGAAGTCTTAGAGCAATTAAGTAACCGCATCTTAGAAGATGCTTTGAATTTTGCTAATACTCGAAAAGATTGGTGGACAAAAACTGTTTTAGATATGTAAATATTTAACTTGAAATATTGAGATAATTATCAAAATTCATTTATCTCAATTTATAAAAATTGTCAAACACTAGTTATTACAATATAACCAAAATGACTACTTTCCATCAATCAGTTTTAGTTACTGGGGTAGCGGGATTTATTGGTCGTTACGTTGCTCGGTATTTCTCAGAGCAAGGTTGGTCGGTAATAGGCGTTGATAATTCGCCTCCTGAAAATGCTCCCCTTCACAACTTAACAGCCTATCATCGTCTCAAATTACCCGACCCCTCTTTAAATAACTTATTAAAGGAATATTCTCCTAACATTTGCATTCATTGTGCAGGGCGTGCCTCTGTTGGCTTATCGATTATAGAACCCGATGTTGACTTTCAATCTAACACAGCTTTAACTTTTGAAATTTTAAATGCGTTGCGAATTAATGCCCCTAGATGTCGATTTATTTTTCTTTCTAGTGCAGCTATTTATGGAAATCCAGAGTCATTACCTATTGGAGAAACTCAACGCTGTAACCCCATTTCTCCTTATGGATTTCATAAGTTACAAAGCGAACAACTATGTTTAGAATTTAGCAAAGTTTATGATTTACCAACTGCAAGTGTACGAATTTTTTCTGCTTATGGCCCGGGTTTACGCCGTCAAGTCCTTTGGGATATTTGCCGACAAGCAATTTATCAACCCATAGTTAAGTTACAAGGAACTGGCAAAGAAAGCCGTGATTTTATTCATGTACTCGACATTGCCAAAGCTTTATTAGTAGTAGCAACTTCTGCACCAATGCAAGGAGAAACATATAATTTCGCAAGTGGAAGAGAAGTTACAATTTCAGAACTAGCGGAGATGGTGTTTAAATCCTTAGACTACAAAGGTAGTGTTGAGTTTGATGGAATGGTTCCTGTTGGAACTCCCATTAATTGGCAAGCTGATGTTACAAAATTAGGAAGTCTAGGAATAACCGATTTTTTATCTTTAGAACGGGGTGTCCGTGTTTATGCAAATTGGAGTTATGCAGAACTGTTAGGTATATAGCTCTTATTAAAAAAAGCCATATTCATTAAAATAATTTTTTCTGATGAACAAAGAACAGTTAAAACTAATCGTCCAAAAGATATTACCATCTCCTACCCACTACTGGCTAAAGTCTCAATATAATAAGGTACGCCTGGGTACTTTGCAAAGCTTAAAACCTATAAATTCAGGTTGGGGTTTTGAGCAAGGAAAACCAATTGACCGCTACTATATTGAGAATTTTTTGGGTCGCTATTCAAATGATATTCATGGGCACGTATTAGAAATTGGAGATAACTATTATACTCAGGAATTTGGAGGCGATCGCGTTACTAAAAGCGATGTATTGCACGTTAAAGATAACCCCAATGCAACAATCATCGCAGACCTAACAGATGCGGAACATATACCATCAAATACATTTGACTGCTTTATACTGGTTCAGACGCTTCAGCTAATTTACGAAGTGCGACTAGCGCTCTTAACAGCCTACAGAATTATGAAACCAGGAGGTGTTGTTCTGGCTACGTTTCCGGGAATCACACCACTCAAAGATGAGGAATGGAACAGTTGCTGGTGTTGGAATTTTACAGCCCTATCTGCACAGCGACTGTTTGAGGAGGTTTTCCCTAAGGAGAATATTCAAGTCGAAACCCACGGAAATGCTTTGGCAGCCACAGCTTTTCTTCAAGGATTGGTAGTTCAAGATATACCCAAGGGAAAGCTAGATTATCATGATCGTAGCTACGAGGTAACTATCACCGTTAGAGCAGTGAAACCTGATATGAGGTGATGGAATGAAAATACCTGGAAGTGACAAATTGAAGCGAACAATTCGACGGTTCCAAAAAAATTTAGCATCCTCTAAGGGGCTGATTTTGATGTACCATCGCGTCGCTGAGGTAGAATTAGACCCCTGGAGTCTGTGCGTAACTCCCCAAAACTTTGCCGAGCAACTAGAAGTTTTGCAAAAATATTACCAACCTCTTAGCCTCAAGCAATTCGCGCAAGCGCAGCGAGATGACAACATTCCAGAGCGAGCAGTGGTTGTCACCTTTGATGACGGTTATGCAGACAATCTCCATCATGCCAAACCAATACTTGAGCGCTATAGCATTCCAGCCACAGTTTTCGTAAGTACTGGCTACATAGGAAAAGAGCGTGAGTTTTGGTGGGACGAGTTAGAAAGGCTACTTTTGCAACCAGGCAAATTACCAGAGAAACTTTCTTTGAATATTAATGGTAGCCTTTGTCACTGGGAGCTGGGTCAAGCCGCCAATTACACTCAACAAGACTATCAAAGCGATCGCACTTCTAAAGCTTGGGAAGCTAAACCCGGTTCTCGAATGTCTTTCTATTACTCAATTTGGCAAGTATTACTACCTTTACCGGAAGGGGAATGTTTAAAAGCTCTAGACGAGTTAGTAATTTGGGCTAATGCCAAATCTACTGTACGTAAGACTCACCGCTCCCTTTTACTGGAAGAGGTGTGTGCTTTGGGGCAAGGAGATTTAGTAGAAATTGGCGCTCACACAGTTACCCATCCATTTCTTTCAGCACAATCAACAGAATTACAAAGATATGAAATCCAGCAAAGCAAAGCTACTTTAGAGGAGATGCTCAATCGTCCCATAACAAGTTTTTCCTATCCATTTGGTAATTACACTCAACAAACCCTTGAGTTGGCTCAAACTATTGGATTTGACTGTGCTTGCACTACAACTAAAGACATAGTCTGGCGACAGAGCAACAGTTTTCAATTGCCTCGCTTCGGGATTGAAAACTGGAATGGGGAAGAATTTACCAAGCAATTAGCGAGGTGGTTTCATGGTTGAACAGATAAATAAGAAACCATTAGTTTCCTGCATCATCATCTTTTTGAACGCTGTTGAAAATTTCTTTATAGAAGCAATAGAAAGCATTTTTGCTCAAACCTATGACAATTGGGAACTTTCGTTGGCAGATGACGGTTCAGCCGACAAGAGTACAGCCATTGCGTTGCGATATGCCCAACAACACCCTAACAAAGTGCGCTATTTGGAGCATGAAGGTCATCAAAATCGCGGTATGAGCGCAACGCGTAATCTGGGAATTCGCCATGCAAAAGGTGAATATATTGCTTTACTAGATGCAGATGATATCTGGTTGCCGCAAAAACTGGAGAAGCAGGTAGCAATATTAGAAGCTCACCCCGAAGCAGGTATGGTTTATGGCTCCACTCTGATGTGGTTTAGCTGGACGGGTAATCCTGAAGATGCGAAGCGCGATCGCCAACGAATTCTAGGTGTAAAACCTGATACCCTACTAAAACCGCCAACACTGCTCAAGTTGTTTTTGAAAGGCAAAGCCGAAACACCAGGCACCTGTAGCGTCCTCATACGTCGCAAACTCGTTCAAGATGTCGGTGGCTTTGAGGAGTCCTTCCGAGGAATGTTTGAAGATCAAGCCTTCTTTGCCAAAGTCTGTGTCAATGCATCTGTCTTTGTAGAAAGTGGCTGTTGGGATAGGTATCGACAACACCCAAAAAGCTCCTGTTATGTTGCACAAGCTTCAGCACAATACAATCCACTCAAACCAAATTCTACCCACTTAACTTTCTTGACTTGGTTAGAGAAATATTTGTGCGAACAAGGATACCAGGATACTGAGATTTTGCAAGCTTTAAATAAAGCATTATGGCCTTATCAGCACCCACGAATGTTCTACTTGTTGCAATTTTTTCCAGATGTTGCTCAGTCTCTTACGAGGAGTATAAAAAAAATTGTGAAATTCATATTTAGACGTACTTAGCACAGACCTAGCGATCTGTCCAGAACTAATTGACAGATAGTTTTTTACAATGACTTGAAGAAATTATTTAATTACAGAAATAAAAAAACAAATTAACTGAACACCTGAAGTGACGAAAAGCCAATTATTATGAATGAGCTATACCCTTTTCGATCTGTTATTCAACCTGTGCCCGATGGAGAACCACGACCTTTATGGTCAGTGATGATTCCCACCTACAACTGTGCAAACTATCTGCGTGAAACATTAGCAAGCGTTTTAGCGCAAGACCCAGGATCGGAGATAATGCAAATAGAGGTGGTTGATGACCACTCCACCAAGGACGATCCTGAAGCTATTGTTAAAGAATTAGCAGGCGATCGCGTTAGTTTTTATCGCCAGCCAGAGAATGTTGGACACGTTAAGAACTTTACCACCTGCTTAGAGCGATCGCGTGGCAAACTCATGCATCTTTTGCATGGTGATGATTGCGTTCGGGAAGGCTTTTATCGCAAGATGCAACAAACATTTGATACCCAGCCGGAAATAGGAGCCGCTTTCTGTCGTCACATCTTTATGGATGAAACAGGGCACTGGCGACACTTTTCTGAGATATTACAACCTCAAAGCGGGATAATTGATAATTGGTTGGAAAAAATTATAGTTAAACAATATATTCAAACTCCCTCTATTGTTGTTCGCCGACAAGTATATGAAAAGTTAGGTAGTTTTGACCATCGGTTTCGTTTCTATTATGAAGATTGGGAAATGTGGGTGCGAATTGCCGCACAATACCCTGTATGGTATGAAGTTGAGCCACTAGCTATTTATCGGCTACATTCTGTATCTAATACTGGACAAACTGTGCGTACAGGCAAAAACATGCAAGAGGTACGCCGTGGATTGGAAATTGCACAGTCTTATTTGCCTGCTTATCTGCCACAATCAACAGTCGATCGCCTGATCGATGCCAATAAAAAACACTCGGCAATCTGTGCTCTCAGAACAGCCCAAAATATGCTGATGATTGGCGATTTATCTGCTGCGATCGCCCAAATTCAAGAGGCATTTCAATGCAGTATTTCACCAAAGGTGATAGCATATTTTATTTACTTTGCTACCCAAGCTGGATTGAAACGTTCCCTGTCATTTTATCGAAGTTAAATAAACTAAATAATACCAATTCTGGAAGGTAATGAGATAGTCACTCCAGTCATTAAAATCCTCCCAGACTTGTTTATTGTTTGGCGACTTTAAAACTTACGCACTGTACAAACGCATCATCTCTTGTATCAACTTTCAGGAAGAAAGGTATTGTCAAAATGCAAACTCCAGTTGCGTTCATCATTTTCAATCGCCCAGATAGAACCGCAAAAGTGTTTGAGGCTATTCGCCAAGCGCGTCCACCGATGCTCCTAGTTGCAGCGGATGGGCCTCGTGTAAATCGAGCTGGAGAGTCCGAAAAATGTGCTGAAACGCGATCGATTATCGATCGCGTTGACTGGCCCTGCGAAGTCTTAACCAATTATTCTGACATCAATATGGGGATGAAGCAGCGAGAAGCGACTGCTTTTTCTTGGGTATTTGACATCGTTGAAGAAGCTATTCTTTTGGAAGACGACTGTTTACCTCATCCGACATTTTTTCCCTATTGCGAAGAATTATTGAGGTATTACCGTCACGATGAGCGGATTATGACAATTTCTGGAGATAATACCCCCTTGGGCAATCCTAGAAATCGGCAGACTCAGGATAGCTATTACTTTTCGATTTATGCCCGAACATGGGGATGGGCAACCTGGCGTAGGGCATGGCAACATTACGATCTAGAAATGAAAAAGTGGTTAACCATTCGTGACGAGGGTTGGCTGCAAGACATTCTCAGAGATTCCAGAGAAGTCCAATTTTGGCAAAACCAATTTCAATCTACCTATGATGGTTTTGATACTTGGGACTATCAATGGATGCTCTGTTCCTGGTTACAAAATGCCTTGAGCATTATCCCCACAGTTAATTTGATTAGCAATCTGGGATTCGATCTGGATGGAACCAATACAACAGATCGAGGCGATCCACGCTCCAATGTTCCGACACAACCTATGCAATTTCCATTACAACATCCGCCCTTCACGATCCCAGATCGCCAAGCCGATCGCTTCACAAGAGAACATGTTTATATGCCAAGTCTCTTGAAACGTGTCCAGAGAAAGCTCAGAAAAACATTCAAAAATTTCAAATAATTTGTCGATCTATTAATGTTTAACCATTGAATCTACTTATGCAAATTATTCATACTAGTTATTCTGATTTATCTGGAGGTGCTGCTCGTGCAGCTTACCGGATTCATCGTTGTTTGTTACAGGCAGAAATAGACTCTCGAATGCAAGTTTTGTCAAAAATTTCTGACGATCCAACAGTTAGAGGTAATTCATTAAAAATCGGAAGAATAACAACAGAAATTCGCACAGGTATTGGTTTATTAGCCAAAAAAACCATCAAAAGTTGCGATCCAACGCGTTATTCGGCTGGACTTCTTCCTTCTAATTGGGTAAAATCTTTCCATGCCTCTGATGCAGATGTGATAAATCTTCATTGGGTAGGTGCAGAGACTTTATCCATTAGTGAAATTGGTCAGATTCGTAAACCGATAGTGTGGACGTTTCACGATATGTGGGCATTTTGTGGAGCAGAGCACTATACAAACGATGGACTTAATGCTCGCTGGCGTGAGGGTTATCGAGCAGACAATCGTCCACAAGACGAGTCTGGTTTCGATTTAAATCGTTGGACTTGGGAACGCAAGCAACGTAACTGGAAATATCCTTTCCATATTGTGTGTCCTAGTAACTGGCTAGCAGATTGCGTTCGCAATAGTGCATTGATGGCAGATTGTCCCGTCTCAGTAATACCATATCCCTTAGATTTAGATAGCTTTCGCCCGATTGAAAAAATATTAGCACGACAGCTTTTGAATTTACCTCAACAGAGATCGTTAATTTTATTTGGTGCCTTGGGCGGAACTAACGATCCTCGCAAAGGTATTGATTTATTATTACAAGCTACCAGTTTTCTGGAAAATCAAAAGTCAAAAGATATAGAAATTGAAATAGTAATTTTTGGACAGTCACGTCCGCCACAAGTTCCTAAATTGGGTTTCCCACTTCGATATACAGGACATCTTGCTGATGATATTTCTCTGGCTCTACTCTATTCTGCTGCTGATGTCTTTGTTGCACCTTCTAGACAAGATAACTTACCGAATACAGTTGTTGAGGCAATAGCTTGTGGTACTCCTACTGTTGCTTTCAAAATTGGAGGAATGCCTGATTTAATTCAGCATAGAGTGTCAGGCTATTTGGCACAACCATACGAAGCAGAAGATTTAGCAACAGGAATTCAATGGGTTCTACAACAACAAAAGGAAAGTAAATCTCTTAGTTTAGCAGCTCGTCGTCATGCAGAATATATGTTTGACCCAGTTCGGATCGCACAGCAGTACGTTGCGGTTTATAAGGAAGCAATGAATATACAAAAAAAGTGAGTGAGTAACTATATAGGGCTTGTTGAAAAAGCCCCACTGTGGATTTAGAATTTACGCAGCTTGATAAATACTAGCTTCGTAACAGAGTCTAATCAAATTCGTTTAGCAACCTCCCAGAGAAAGTGTAAGGCTTTTGAGTCTATAGAGGTGATAATGTTGCACTTCTAATATCTAAAAATTATGCTTCTTAAATTCATCCCAGAAAAAAATAAAATCCATTCAATACATAAAGTTTTTTCTTTGTTTGGCAATTTTAAAAATTTTATTTTTATATTTGGTCTAGCTATTTGGGCTATTATTCCGTTATTAGGTGTAGTTTTTATACTTGCATATTGCCAAATTAACGTTTCCCAAAATCAAATAGTAGGAAACCAAAAATGTATACTTAATATATTTCCAATCTTACTAGTTTTATTTACAATTACTACATATATAGCTAGCTTTGAGCCATTTCAAGATACAATTGTATATCTTGATATTTATTCTTCGCTTCAGAAAGAAACAGGGTTGACTATTCCAGATATCGAACTAGAACCAGTCTCTTTCATTTTGCCTAAATATTTGAGTGTATTAATAGGGCCTAGTCAGCTGAGTTTTTTATTCCTTCAATCTTTGACCATGAATACGGCTTTCACCGTTTTCGCCATACTATTTATGCCCGAATTTTATCCATTAATCATATTAATTAATGTCACGACTCAAGGATACTATTTTCAACTATTTTGGATGAGACAAATTTATTCATGGATATTTATAATACCTGCTATTTATGTTGATAATTTTGTTATTGCTTGTCTTTGTATATATGTCGGTTATTGGACACACAAATCTTCTTTAATGTATACTTTTGGCATATTACCTGGACTATTCAAGTATAAATTTATTAATGCATTAAATCCATTCAAATCATTTTCTAAATATTTGAATAATAGATTTAGTATTATTATTTGTTTTAGCTCGATACTTTTATTTTCATCAGTAATAATGAAATCACTGCTAGATTTGACAAGTTCATTGTCATCTTTTGATGGTTCTGTATCTCAGAGAATCGATATTTATGGCGGTGGCGGTGATGACTACAGTTTTGGAGATAAAATTAAAAATCAAATACGTCCTATTCTTGATTATATTATTATCTCTATATTTATCTTGAGAACCGATCTAAGCAAAATAAATAGAGTATATAGCAAAACAAATAGAAGATATATAAGATGGATTACAACATTCTTTTTGCTTTTCTTACTTTATTTTGGATCTTTAACATATGGATTTAATTTGAGAATTACCAGTATATTTTTTTGCATACCTGGTTTTTTTTATATTATCGCTCTCTCTTCAGACAAACTTAATGGTGCCTATAGCTATGATACTTTGATATTTATATTGGCAATTGTTTTCAGGATGATTTACTTTTTTGTTAGTATCACACTTCCTCAAAGCTACCTAACTTTTTGGAATGGTGAACCGCTAACTACACCAATCAGTGAATATTTTTACCTTTTTTATCAGTTTTTATTAAACATAATTAATCATAACTAATATGAATAATTGCCAAGTATCGATAGTGACGATATCCAAAAATAATTACCAAGGATTGCAAAAAACCTTACAATCAGTCAAAGAACAAGACTATAAAATAATAGAGCATATTATTATTGACGGAGATTCTGATGATGGAAGTAAAGAGTTTTTAGATTCATATACCCATTCTAAAAATTATATTTATTTGTCAGAACTAGATAATGGGATATCTAGCGCATTTAATAAAGGGTTACAAAAAAGTAATGGGGATTTAATTTTCTTCTTAAACTCTGGAGATGTATTCTTTTCCAAAACAGTGATTTCTGAAGTTGTGCAAAGCTATATGCAACATAAATGGAAATGTGCTATTGGTGTCACCGTCACTACAAGTTTTGCTGGAGAAACCATATTTTATCGTCCGCCGCAACTTTCATCGAAATTTCTAAAATACTTTATGTTTTTACCACACCAGGGGTTTTTCTGTGAAACTTCTCTACATAAGAATTACAAATACAATGAATCTCTCAAAATTTCTATGGATTACGAGTTATTTTTACGAATGCTTAAAAATATAACAATCTTTTATTTACCTACAGTAATATCAATACGCGAACCTGGAGGTATTTCTAGCCAAACTCAAAAGAGAATTAGTGAACATTCACAAATACGTTTGATTTACGCTAATAAAATACATGAAAAATTGATAGTTAGCATTTTAAATACATTAATTTTATTTAAAAACTATCTCAAAATTGATTCACCTTTTGCATCAAAAAAAAAGTGAATAAATCCAAAATTATATTAGCGAATATTTACTAAGACTTCAGTCATCTCAAATATTTATTTTTGAAATCACCGCGTTTTTATCCATTTGTGAATTATGCATATAATATATCTTTTTAGACCGAAAAATCCCAGAGTGCATCATTGCTCAGAATCTTTTTACAAAGCAATGACACTAAATACTGATTCTGATATAGCTAGTTATTCTGTAAAATACTTGTATTCCGTCACTTTACGAGAGGTTTGGTCATTAATCAAACAGTTCGTGAGCATAAATAAGGAAGAAGAAATATCAGTATTTTTCTTTTTAATTCAGTTAGATTATTTAGTATTAGCTTTAATTTTAAAAGCTATTAGTAAATTATTAAATAAGAAATTAAAAGTTTTTTATTTAATGCATGAGCCTAAATTTGAAAAAGGAAGAATTAACCCTTTAAAAGCAGATATTGTATTTTTATATCATTTAATTTTTGGCTATATAGGAGATAAAATATTATTGCCTAGCAATGAGGCAGTTTTGAAAGCAAAAGACTTCGTTAATAATGATAAGCTTTACAAGTTAAACTTATCATTTATTTCTATACCAGAAAATATTTTACAAAATAATTTAGCACAACTAAAGTATAGTTGGGATAAGGAAAAAACTTTTTTATTGTTAGGTCGAGCAGATAGAGATAAAAACCCTCAAGGATTTTTATCTCTAGCAAGTATAATTAACACAGATTACCCAAAACAAGCGAGATTTATTCGGGGTGGAAGTGAGAGGAACATACAAGTAAATTACGACGAAAAACTAATAATTAGATTTCCTGGCTTCATTTCAAATAGTGCTAAAAGTTTCCTACTTGGTTTAAGCCACTTTGTTGTGATTCCCTACTCATTCTCAACTCAAAGTGGTGTGGTGACAGAGGCTTTGAGTTATGGAAAGCTTTTAATTATTAATGATATTTCTACTTTCTCATATTTAAAAGGTCTAAGTTTTGTCTTTTTTACTGATTTTAATGACAAAAGCTCAATGTCAAAATGCATCCATGATGTATTTAGTATGGACATAAATGATTATGAAACCCGCTATTGGGATGCAATAAGATACTTCCAAGAAAATCATTCAGAAGCTTATCTTTCAAAAACCTTGCAAGAAATTTTATAAACATATTTTTGTTTTTGAAATATACAGAGGTGAAATACATCCATGTCGAATACAGTACCTACAGTTTCTAGCAACATACAAGCAAGCATTACAGTGGGTATTCCTTTTTACCAAGGTAGCAATATTGCACATCTTCGTGCTGCTATTGACTCTATCTTATGGCAAAGTGTACCAGCAAAGGAAATTCATTTAATTCAGGATGGTTTGGTTTCAAAAATTTTGGAGGAAACTGTTAATGAATATACTGCAACTTATCCTCATATAAAACACCTCTTAATTTCTCAAAACATGGGTTTAGCTCATGCACTTAATATCTCCATATTAAACTCTTCATCTACATACTACGCAAGAATGGACTCTGATGACATTGCACATCCAGAGCGATTAAGTAAACAAATAGATTTTTTAGAAAGTCACTTAGATATTGACATCTTAGGTACTTGGGCTTTTGTCTTTGAGGATGAATTTCCAAGAGAAAATTGCTCAATTAGGATAATGCCTGTATGTAATCAGGAGATACATGCACTGTTTCATTATCAAAATCCGTTGATACATCCATCTGTGATGTTTAGAAGTAGTGTTTTTGCTAAAACAGGACTTTATAACATGAAATTTCGTTCTGAATGTGATTTAGAATTGTGGGCAAGAGCATTGAAATTGAGAGTTGGTATTTCAAATTTATCTGAACCTTTACTTTATTATAGAAATACAGGCGTTATCAGTAGAAGGTCTGCGGCTTTAGGACAGCAAATTAAAGCACGATATCAATACAATACTCTTTCACTAAAATTAAATATTCTCAAAGTAATGTCTTTACTATTTCGCATTCTTCCCTATAAAATGCAAGTTTGGGGATACAAAAAATTTAAAAAACAGAGCAATTTTAATCAAAATGCTGGCTAATTTTTAGTTAAATAGAAATCTAAGATTTCTATTTAATTATATTTAAACTATAGATATTAATTACCATCATAAAAAGTGGTTTAATATCATATCTATTTAATCTCCGTAAAAAATATTTATCATACTGTATATCTAAGTGGGATAACGCAATTAAACATAAGATAGAGTTAACTATGCCACATAGCTCAAACTTCTTCATCCCCACTTCTCGGAGTTAAGAGATATGGGATAAGAAGTTTGAATAGTTTAGATGTCTTATATTTAGTTACTAAGCTTATTAACTTATCTTACTTGATACAACTTTACTTCATAAGGATTTAAACGAGTACTGAAACTTGCATTAGGAAATAGGTTATTAATAGTTTTTTCATTAAAAGTAATTATTTTACCAGCTAAATTCTGAGTTAGTTTTACTACGAAATTTATTTGACTCGAAGTGTGATTAACAGCTATGATTAAAGATTTTGTAGTATTAGGAATAGGAAATAATTTAACTTCTATATTTGGGTTGTTTACTTGTACTGGATTACTTAAATCTTCTCCTCTAACGATTGCAGGAATGTAATCTCGGAATTCTTTAATAGTAGGATACAAAACTGACTCATTCCAGGAAGGTGAAGAGAGATAGTGTATCCAAAATAGCAACCCATCAGCCCCTGTCAGGACTGATAAATAAAACATATAGCGAAATTCTAACTTTGTTGGTAATCGAAAATCGGTCTGATTTCCTTTATAAGCTTGTATTACGTTCCAAAACTTTTTGTTTTTAACATCAGCAAGGGAAATGACTTCGTAGAGTGCTTTTCGGTAAAATGATACCCATTGGAATTCTACAACTCCATATTTACAAGGATAACAATCCCACATCAGTATATCCATTGCATCGCTGTAAGGTTCAATTTTTTCTATTTTGGTAAAAACTAATGCCACTGGCTTTGATTTATCTTCTTCCTTAATAGCTTTGTATACCTTTTTTAACAAATTTGGAGAAATTGGTCTAGGTTTTTTTATTTCTGGTTCATCATAAAGATACCAAGCATAAACGGAAGGATGGTTTTTATAAGTACGAATAAAGTCTTTCACTCCAGAAATATTTTCTGATTCGATTAAAATACGAGGAATCTCAAGCAGGATTTTTATTGGTGTTTTTTTAGAAGCATCCAAAAATGCCTGGATTTTTGCTTTGCTCTCTTTTTCAACATAGGGCATTAATAAGTCAATTCCTTTAGAAGATGCTTTGATTGGTACATCAATATTATTGATATTGTCATACCAACCTAAGAAAAACGGTAAACTTCGTTTCCGATTAGTTAAATATTTTTTGGGATTTAAACTTACAAGTATGCTGCTAGTACTAGCTACTAAAAAACCAGGAATTAAAGCTATAAATTTACGTCGCGTTATCATTATCAAATATTAAATTTAAGAACAAGCTTAATTAAACATCACATTGATTGGTTTGGCAATATTTGGTATTATCTATGAATCATTGCAACTTATTCAAGGACATTTGAGTACCTACCTCATACCTTAGTAGCGATGTAAGCAAACGTTTGTCCGCGATAAAACTGGTCACGTCCACCTTTGGTGATATATGCTGGTTCTCTGAAAATCATTGGCAATATTTAGAATTATAAATATTTTGTAACAGTTTCACTGCGTTAGCATTTTTTGTAGTGAATTTGAAGCGATCGCTACCACTAACAGTTATGCTTTCTTTAGTCACTGTCCCTTTTTAAGAAGTAACATTAAAATAAAAGTATAAATTTATACATTTAATTTGGGTCGTAGTGGCGGGCTTCACTGTTGTATACCAGAGTTGGTATTTGAGGTCTAGTCTTTGCTCGGTTGATAACAGTGCTGATGTTTTCTCTGGAAACGCATTTGCCGAAGTGACAGCGAAAATAATTGCGATCGCAGATAGGGTAGCATTGAATCAATAGTTAAATTTACAACTTTTGTTCTTAGCATTTACCCTTAATCTTAATACTGACTATTTCCAGATTAAACTACCACAAATTAAGAATTATTTCCCCTATAGTGTCAGTTTTAACATGCTTTTACCAGTAGCAAAAACAACTTAACATCGACGAATAACCACTGTCTAGTGACTAAGTGCAACCTTTAATTAATGCATAGCTAATTCTTTGCGTGCCTCTGCGTTTCCCTCTGTGCCCCTACCCTGCAAAAAGGCGAAGTGCTTATGCGTTTAAATAAAAAAGAAATCAGCAGACAGTTCCCAACCTACTACTTAGTTACAAAACTTAGACTTAATCTCAGACAAACTGGAGTATACACTTTTAAGACTGGAGACATTTAAGATACAGGTTCTACATACTTCTTAATAAATCCGCCTTGAGAACGCAAAACGTTCTAATCTAAAAGCTAAGTGGGTTAATTTACTGGCAGTTTTGCAGGTAATACTTTCAAGCTTATAAAGCATAGACACGCCGATGTGTCAAGCCTCAAAACAATCCAGACTTAACATATAAACGCTTATAATGGGAGTTTTACAAATCCGATGAGTGTTAAGGCGAGTGGTGGAAGCTCGGTTGCGCGTCCGCAACTATATCAAACCCTACCTGTATCCACAATTACCCAAGCGGAGCAGCAAGACCGTTTCTTGGGAAATGGTGAACTAAATGAACTGGCAAGCTATTTTGCATCTGGTGCAAAGCGTCTAGAAATTTCTCAGACGTTGACGGACAATGCCGAGATTATTGTGTCTCGAGCTGCTAACCGGATTTTTGTTGGTGGTTCGCCAATGGCTTTTTTAGAAAAGCCCAGAGCAGTAGAAATAGTACCGGTTAGTGCTGTTAGCGGTGCTAATGTTCAACAAGGGATGCAACTGGGAACTGTAACCTACGTTGAAAGTCGTGGTGGGTTCCTAGAAAATTTACGATCAATATTTAACTCATCCCCCAGCGGCCCGACACCTCCAGGTTTCAGACCAATTAACATTGCTCGATATGGCCCAAGCAACATGGCCAAGAGCTTGCGGGATTTATCCTGGTTCTTGCGCTACGCTACTTATGCGATCGTTGCTGGCGATCCCAACATCATAGCGGTGAATACAAGGGGTTTGCGGGAAATCATTGAAAATGCCTGCTCTGGAGAAGCTACGCTAGTAGCTTTACAAGAAATCAAAGCTGGGGCACTTTCATTTTTCCGCAACGATGCTGAGGGTACAGAAATTGTGTCTCAGTACATGGATGTTTTGTTAACAGAATTCAAAGCAGCCACACCTTCAAATAAACTGCGCCAACGCCCTTCTAGCGACCAGCAAGGGTTAGAATTGCCGCAAATCTACTTCAATGCCTCAGAACGTCGTCCCAAGTTTGTGATGAAGACTGGGTTATCCAGTAGTGAAAAAAATGAGGTAGTTAAAGCGGCCTATCGACAAATCTTTGAGCGCGACATTACCCGTGCTTATAGTTTGTCCATATCTGACCTAGAATCCAAGGTGAAGAATGGCGACATCTCTATGAAAGAGTTTGTCCGTCGTTTAGCTAAATCTCCCCTTTACCAAAAACAGTTTTACCAGCCTTTTATTAACAGCCGAGTCATCGAACTAGCTTTCCGTCACATTCTCGGACGGGGCCCAAGTAGCCGAGAAGAAGTACAAAAATACTTCTCGATTATTTCTAACGGTGGTCTACCAGCTTTGGTAGATGCCTTAGTAGATTCTGCTGAATACGGCGACTATTTTGGTGAAGAAACAGTACCCTACCTGCGGGGTCTGGGTCAAGAAGCACAAGAATGTCGCAACTGGGGGCCGCAGCAAGACCTGTTTAACTACAGTGCGCCTTTCCGCAAGATACCTCAGTTCCTCACCACATTTGCGGCTTACGAGCAACCGCTACCAGATCAACATCCTTACGGTTCTGGTAACGACCCCTTGGAAATTCAGTTTGGGGCGATTTTCCCGAAAGAAACTCGCAACCCCAGTACCAGTCCGGCTCCTTTTAGCAAGGATACCAAACGCATCCTGATTCACCAAGGAGCAGGGATTAATAACCAAAATAGTAATCCCAGAGCGCGGGGTGAAGCTCCTGGTACCCTTGGTCCCAAGGTGTTCAAATTAGACCAACTGCCTGGTACTAGAGGTAAAAAGGCTCCCAAAAGTTCTAGTGTCAGATACTCCGAAAGCTCCACACAAGCAGTAATTAGAGCTGCTTACCTGCAAGTTTTTGGTCGCGATGTCTACGAAGGTCAGCGCCCGAAGGTATTAGAAATCAAGCTGGAAAACGGTGACATCTCGGTACGGGAATTTATCCGTGCTTTGGCTAAGTCGGATGTCTTCCGCAATCTGTACTGGTCATCGCTGTATGTTTGTAAAGCGATCGAGTATATTCACCGCCGCTTGTTAGGTCGTCCGACTTATGGTCGTCAAGAAATCAACAAGTACTTTGATATCGCTTCTAAACAAGGCTTTTACGCGGTGGTTGATGCCATTATTAACAGCGTAGAATACAGCGAAGCCTTTGGTGAAGATACGATTCCTTACGAACGGTATCTGACTCCTGGTGGTGTAGCAGGGCGACAATTACGTGTTGGTAGCATTCGTGATGATATTGCCGCAAAAATCCAGAAGGAGGTAACACCAAGCTTTGTGACACTGGGTACAGTGACAGAAAAGCGGTCAGAACCAGATATTCAGTTCCGCATTAACCAAGGTGTTAGCAAGCAACGGGAACAAACCAAAATCTTCAAGCTTGTGGCGAATACTACTGACAAGGTTGCAGTCAAAACTTTGATCAGCGCTGCCTATCGTCAGATTTTTGAGCGGGATATTGCACCATACATCGCCAAAAACGAATTTACCAAATGGGAAAGCAAGTTGGGAAATGGCGAAATTAGCGTGAAGGAATTTATTGAAGGTTTGGGTTACTCTAACCTCTACCTGAAAGAGTTCTACACACCTTACCCCAACACCAAAGTGATTGAGTTAGGAACCAAACACTTCTTGGGACGTGCGCCACTAGACCAAGCAGAAATCCGCAAGTATAACCAAATTTTGGCTACTCAAGGTATTCGTGCCTTTATTGGTGCTTTGGTAGATAGTGTGGAATATAACCAGGTGTTTGGTGAAGATACGGTGCCTTACCGCCGCTTCCCGACCCTGCCAGCGGCAAACTTCCCGAATACAGAGAAGCTTTACAACCAGCTGACCAAGCAAAACGATGACGTGGTTGTACCCAGCTTTAAGCCAGTACAAGCCCGTGTCGGAGTTAGTAACGATACACCGCTTTTGGTACAGGCGATCGCAGATATCGCAGCCCAAACAAATGGTCAGCCATCCTTTGCTGAACTGGGCCGTTCTTACAACGATGCTAGCGGACAATCCGTGGAACAAGGTGTGCGTAAACATGCGCGCATTTACCGTCTAACAGAAAACACCAACCAAGACGAAAAACAACAGGCAATCAATGCCATTTATCGTCAAGTATTGGATGTATTTAGCGGTGAGGTGCCCGATAATTTCCGTCGCACTGACCTAGATAGCAAACTCCAAAATGGTGAAATTTCCGTGCGGGAGTTTGTGCATGAACTAGCTAGTTCCCAAATCTATCGCCAGCGCTTCTTATCACCTTATCCTCATACCAAGACCATTGAGTTCCTCTTCCGTCATCTGTTGGGGCGTACACCCGCAACTCAGGAAGAAATTGGCCAATATAACAAGCTGCTAGTTGATAGTGGTTTGTCAGCCGCTGTAGAAGCAATAGTCGAAAGTCCAGAATATAACCGCTACTTCGGTGAAGATGTTGTGCCTTACAACCGCTTCCCATCTCTGCCAGCAGGTAACTACCTCGGCAGTGTTGCGGTTGATTAAGAAGTAGGGAATAGGGAATAGGGAATAGGGTACAGATTATTTACTGTTCCCTGTCCCCTGTAACCTTTCCCCTGTCCCCTTCTTAACCTTTCGTAATACCGCTCTCAGATTGCAGTTAAAACAGTAAATTCTGAAAAGCAATATTACAAAGTATTAAGAGCAGTCATAAATGCTCAACAGAATGCCGGAAAATGTTTTGCGGAAGGTAACTGAGTTTGAAAGCTTGTGTACTTGTGTTGACTCAAGCAAACTCGTAATTTTATTAGCTGTAGCAGTTGTAAAACTGTTGTGTCTAAAAGGACGATAAAACAAACTCAGTAAACCAAACTCAAAGTCGCACCAGTTTAATCAAATCCTGGTTTCATTAGTATTGGAGGAATCCATTAATGAGTATCGTCACGAAAGCTATCGTGAATGCTGATGCAGAAGCTCGCTACCTCAGCCCTGGTGAGTTAGATCGGATCAAGTCCTTTGTTACAAGTGGTGAGCGCCGGGTGCGGATTGCTCAAGTTTTATCAGAAAATCGCGAACGGCTTGTTAAGCAAGCTGGCGATCAACTGTTCCAAAAGCGTCCTGATGTTGTGTCTCCTGGTGGTAACGCTTACGGTCAAGAATTGACTGCTACTTGCCTGCGTGACCTAGATTATTACCTCCGCCTCGTTACCTACGGTATCGTTGCTGGTGATGTCACCCCCATCGAAGAAATTGGTGTTATTGGTGCCCGTGAACTGTACAAGTCCTTGGGAACTCCTATCGATGGTGTTGCTGAAGGTATCCGCGGGCTGAAGAATGGCTCTGCGTCACTGCTCTCTGGTGATGACGCTAGTGAAGCTGCTGGCTACTTCGACTACCTAGTTGGTGCCCTTCTAGGATAGGGTAAAGCTGTTTACCTACTTAAACAGAAGTATTGCAATACGGTTGGAAATAAGGAATTAACAACATGGCTCAAGACGCAATTACCGCTGTCATTAACTCCGCAGACGTTCAAGGTAAATATCTAGACTCTTCTGCTTTAGAGAAGCTAAAAGGCTACTTCTCCACTGGCGAACTGCGGGTACGTGCTGCTAGCACCATCAGCGCTAACGCTGCTGCGATCGTCAAAGAAGCTGTAGCAAAATCTTTGCTATACTCTGACATCACCCGTCCCGGCGGCAACATGTACACCACCCGCCGCTACGCTGCTTGCATCCGTGATTTGGACTATTACCTCCGCTATGCCACCTACGCTATGTTGGCTGGCGATCCTTCCATCCTAGATGAGCGTGTGCTCAATGGCTTGAAGGAAACCTACAACTCCTTGGGCGTTCCCGTCGGTGCTACCGTGCAAGCTATCCAAGCAATCAAAGAAGTAACCGCCAGTTTGGTAGGTTCTGATGCTGGTAAGGAAATGGGCGTTTACTTAGACTATATCTCCTCTGGCTTAAGCTAAGAACTAGTTTGCGCTTAAGAATTTAGGTGCGGCTTTATTAAGGTCTGGAAATCAACCGTGAGTGCTAGAACGTTATATTGCTTATCTTGGTAAATTATCAGTGATGAGTGTTGGTGGTCTAGTATTGATGTTTGATTTCCAGCCTTTGAATGATTAAAAGATTTCCACTCAAGATTTTGAGATAAAAAAGTTTTCACAAGGTATACAGGAGATTTTCAAAATATGTCCCGTTTGTTTAAAATTACTGCTCTAGTTCCCAGCCAAACCCGAATTCGGACTCAACGCGAACTGCAAAATACTTACTTTACTAAGTTAGTTCCTTATGAAAACTGGTTCCGCGAACAGCAACGCATTCAAAAAGCAGGTGGCACAATCATCAAGGTGGAACTAGCAACTGGTAAGCAAGGTGCTAATACTGGCTTGTCGTAATTCTGTAAATAGAATATTATTTTAGGGAATTGGTAAGAGGTCGAGAAAGACCTCTTTTTTATGGCTCGGATTTTATGCAAATCAATAATTAAACATATTTAAAAGACGATACCCGCGAGTATAAAGTGGAACTGGAGCGTCAGCATTCTGTCTATTCTTAGCCTGTTCAATAGTTTCATCAAGCACAATTAGGTTTCTTTTCCAACCTTCAGCCAATTTTCTAGCGATCGCTCTTAACTATAGAACCCTAAATTTTAAGTATAAAATACTACTTTTAAAACGCTGAGTAAAGATTGCAATTTGTCAGAAATATTGCACTAGTGGGGTATTAAAGTTAACAACTCTAATATTTATGGTTGTAAAGCCTACTTATGAGTTATAAGTTATGATTTATGAGTTTTATTTTTAACTCCTAATTTCTAACTTTTTACCTGTACCGATCGTGAATCTACGCCACCTGATTCCAATTTTTGATAGTTCAGTCTCCAACTGGGCATTAGAAGCGCGGTTCTTGCGCTGGTTAACCTTGATTTGGCTGTTCGTCGGCTTGATCATGCTATTTTCAGCATCATATCCTGTCGCTGATGCCCGTCAGAATGATGGTTTGTATTACTTTAAACGTCAACTGCTTTGGGTCTTAGTTTCCTTAATTGGATTCAATATTATTGTTAATTCACCGTTGCAGAAAATTTTGGGACTATCCCATTGGTTTTTGTTGCTATTTTTGGGGTTAATTTTTGTCACACTGATCCCAGGATTGGGAAGAAAAGCTTTTGATGCAGCGCGTTGGATTGCGATCGGGCCAATTCCGATTCAACCTTCAGAACTAATTAAACCCTTTTTGGTGTTGCAAAGTGCGCGGCTTTTTGGTCAATGGGAACGAATTAGTTGGCGGGTTCGCTTCGCTTGGTTGGGCGTTTTTGGTTTGGTACTTTTAGGAATTCTTGCCCAGCCGAACTTGAGTACAACGGCACTTTGCGGCATGACTATCTGGCTAATTGCTTTAGCAGCTGGCTTACCTTACAAGTACCTGGGAGGAACAGCAATTGGTGGAGTAATGTTGGCGCTACTCAGTATTAGTATTAAAGAGTATCAGCGTAAGCGGGTGATGTCATTCCTCAATCCTTGGGCGGATGCTACAGGAGATGGCTACCAGTTGGTGCAAAGTCTACTAGCTGTGGGTTCTGGAAAAACTTGGGGAGCTGGATATGGGCTTTCTCAACAAAAGCTGTTTTATTTACCAATTCAAGATACCGATTTTATTTTTGCGGTGTTCGCTGAAGAGTTTGGCTTTGTTGGCAGTATGGTGTTATTGGTACTTTTAGCTACATTCGCTACTCTCGGATTAGTTGTGGCGCTGAAGGCTAAAAATATAGTACATCGATTGGTAGCGATCGGTGTGACGACTTTGATGGTGGGACAATCATTGCTCCACATCGGTGTTGCTACAGGTTCTCTACCGACTACTGGCTTACCTTTACCGATGTTTAGTTATGGTGGTAATTCTATGATTGCCAGTTTAATAGCTGCTGGGTTGTTGATTCGGGTAGCACGTGAGAGTAATGAAGCTGAGGTAGTACCGTTGCGAAAACCTCAACTTGAAAATGGGCGCAGACGCCGAGCTTTTCATAAAACTAGAAATTGAGCTAGCAAATGCCCAAAAAGTTACCTCTGAGGTAAGGGAGTCTTAAATGGGCTATTGCTAGGTGGCAGAGTAGGTGGAATTGGGTTAAAGCTAGGTATAGGAGTAGGCTCTACTTTTTTGAGGACTGTGATTGCAAATCCTCTTTGCTGGGGTTGTTGCTTACCAGATATATCATTGACTAGCAGCCCGATTTGAGCGGGGAAGGCTTGATTTACTAGAAACTTCGTTGAACCAACTGCTGGAACGTCATTGCCGTATGGTAGAAGTTTAACCTGAATATTTTCTCCCTCTACTCTCCAACTCAGAATAGCAGATGTTCCTTCATTGAGAACCAAATTTGGTTGCTCGCTACCGTTAATTTTGAAATAGACAATTTTAAATGGTTTGGGTAATATTGGAATTTTTGATTCAGCTTTTTTAGAACTAATTTTGTCGCTTCCATTGTTAGAAACAGCTTTGATTTCAAATGCAAAACTTCCCACTTTATTTGCTAATAAAGGAATATTTTTA
The DNA here is from genome assembly GCF_034530975.2 of Nostoc sp. DedQUE07. Lineage (NCBI taxonomy): Bacteria > Bacillati > Cyanobacteriota > Cyanophyceae > Nostocales > Nostocaceae > Nostoc > Nostoc sp. DedQUE07. The sequence goes on from NZ_JAVRCC020000012.1 coordinate 144,422, forward strand.
CATTGCAGTTGTTGATTTTGTTGTATACATAGTTTTTTAAGTTTAGGGTCTGTAATATTGCCTTGATTAAATTTGTAAGTAACTGGTTCACCATAAGATGTACCATCATCTGCATTGCCAACAACCTGTAGTTGTGACAGCAATAATGGACGTGCAATTGTCCAACTAAAAAGAATATTTTCACCTTTTGTGTACTGGGGCTTATCTAGCTGAAAATTAACTACTGATGCAATTGGTTTTTCTACAATTTCTACTTGGGTAGTTTGCGCTACTACTTGGTTAGTTTGAGAAAATATTTGTATACCATTGCGATAAAAGGCTTGTAATTCAAAAGTGTAATTACCTTTTGTTTTTACTCCAGTTTTTACGTTGCTACAAATTAATTCTTGTTTATCTTGTACCTGACAAGCAGGGATTTCATTAGCACTTCTTTTACCCAGTGTTTCAGGAATACCATTGCTAAAGTCATAAGTAATAGGCTGAATAGGTTGGGAACCTTTAGCCGTCAAAACTAACTTTTTTAACTGTTTATATTGATGAATTTCCCAGTTTAAAGCTACCTCATCACCTTCAGTAATTTGAGAGTCATTTGCACTAAAATTTTCTAATCTCAAAGGGTCGGGGTTTAAAATTCGCCAAATGATAAATCCTATCCCTCCCAATAACCCCAAAATTGCCAAAACTAACAGAAGAAATTGCCACCAAGGGCGGGGTTTCCATACCAAAGTTCCTTGAGGTAGTGTGTTCGGTAGGGGTAAATTTTGTTGGTCTTTGATGTTGAGTTGAAAGTTGATCGCTAGCCCTGCACCAAACCACGGTCGTCGCCACCAAGGTTTGGGTTTGACCGTCAAATTAGCCACAGCACTTCTATTAGGTAATAATCTTACTTCAGTGGGATCGAATTTGTAAGTATATAGTTCTTCTTCGTCTCGACTTTTTAAGTTTAATATCAGTTCGCGGACAATATTGCCCTGGTTAGCTAGTGATAATTCGTACTTGCCAAGACTACGGCTAACTTGTCCCAAGATGGTATTAAGTTCTATATCTAAGCGATAATTTGTCGGAATTTGGATATACACCAAATCCAGCAGTACTAAATCTGGAGAGTTTTCTGAATACAAGCGGATTGTCGGCGAATAGCTTCCCGCAAGGGTATCTCCAGGTGGGTGAAATTTCAACAATATTTGACCTTGCGTACCAGGATTGAGTTCTAATGCAGTCACGTCAGACACTAATCCTGGCCCCTCAAATCCAGTCGCAGGATAATTAATTGTGAACCAGTCATCGTCTAAATCTGGACAACTCAAGCGGAATCTGTCTACGAGATAAGAGCGATTGTCAACTATTACCTCCACTTGCAGAGGCTCATTAGGATTGAAAATTAACGGTTTGTTGGGGTTGGTGTTAGGTCTGATGGAAAATGTCGGGTCGTTTACCCGAATTGCAGTCTGTTCTTTTAGCAGAACCTTAATTTGGTTTGCGAAAGTTATGGGAGTATCTTGTGGATAATGTAGAGGAGAATCTACGACTAGTGTATAGTCATAGGTTCCTGGGAGAGCATTTGCGGCGATTTGAAACTCAAATCTTACTTCGTCGCTATTTTGCCCTGGAGCTAATGCTAAACTTTCTCTAGGAGAACTAGACCAGCCGGTTAAATTTTGAAATACTTCGTCAAAAACAAAATATAAGTCAATAACCGCACTTTGATTTCCCTGATTGATTACAACAATATAAAGTTCAATGGTATCTCCTGGCATCCCAAATTGAATTCCAGGTGGGTTGATAATAACTTGCAGTGGATTGAATTTAGCTTGCATGTCATTGATTCCCTTATTTGATGCGGTGTAATTTGACCTGAAAATCTTCACCACCACTCACAATCATGGTTCCTTGATTGGTTTTCAAGTCGATACTATTGATTTTTTTAGAGCTTTGGTAAATTGTTTTACCTTCTGCTGCTCTTGTTTTGTCAAGCTTATGTTCGGGAGTTAAATACCAAATTACGACTCGTCCATCATCGCCACCACTTACTAAGAGACTCCCATCGTCACTAAATGCTAGAGTCCGCACAGAAGTTTTTGATGCTGACCAACGGTCTAGTTGTAAACAATTAAGTTCATTTACTTTTTCTAGCGGATTCGGATTTTTGAGAGTTTGACACTGATTTAAATCCCAAATGGTAATAAATCCCGCAGAATCAGAAGTTGCGAGGATTTTTCCTGTTGAGTCAGGAACAAAAGCTAATCCCCAAATATAATCTTCAGGCCCAACTAATGGGTCTAGTTTTTCTAGATTTTGCACCGATAAACTTGGAAATTGTTTATTAGATTGAGTTTGATTCCACTGCCACAATATAAAACGCTTAAAGTTTCCAGCAATTACTAGAGTTTTTGCATCTGGGCTGAGATTTAATGCCCGGACTTGGAAACCTGAGAGTTTCAATCTACTTTGTACGTCAATAACTTGGGGTTCTGGCAGAAAATCGCTGTTAGGTGCTGGTCTTGACCATAGTCTGACTTTACCACTACCATAGCCACTGAATAAGTTAAGTGAGTTTGAGGTGAAAGCTAGGTCAAAAACGCGATCGCCTTTTGCTTTAGGATCTTTAAGGTCTTGAAGTTGGCTAATTTTGGCACCTGAAGGGACATCTCTAAGTTCAATTACACCATTATCTAAACCAACAGCAGCGCGATTATTTTGTAACGGCATGAAGCGCAAGACTTCTACAGCATCATCAGTAATCGCCATCAAGCCTTTAGGCTGTTGTGCTTGGTCGCAAGCAAGGGGTTGCCCAGAATATTTTACTGTATCATCAGGGTCTAGGCTATCAGCACCAATTCTCCAAAGTCTTAAGGTGCAATCATCTGAGCCACTGACCACAGATAAACCAATGCCACTAAAGCGGACTGAGTTAACAGAACGGGTATGCATTACACCTTTTGGTTGCAAGATTAATGCGAGGAGTGCGGCTAATAGTGCGATCGCAGCCAATTGTAGCCATAAAGGTATAATTGGCAGAGTCTCTACTTCTAATGTCTGCGTGGCTGGGTCTGTACTGCCTAAACGTTGATCCGATAATTCCGATTTAGCCTCTAATAATAGAGTTTTGCCGATTCCAATCCAAGGACGTTTTGTTTTAACATCGAGAATGACTTTACTTGTCTCTCCTAGATGCAGATTAGCAGTTTCGGGAAGCTTTTTAAAACTGCATTTTCGCCAGTCTCTACCCTGCACTTGTACATTAATTTGTTGGTTGAGATTGCTAGCGTTTTTAAATAGTAATTCAAAGGAAGCTGTATCAGATTTCCAGTCAGGCAACCATGCCGATTTATTGGGGATTTTCAGGTGTTTTTCGGTGGTAGTAAAGTCTATAAAACCCACTGGCAAAACTTCAATATTGCCTTCAGCATTAGTTGGATAACCATTATTGCTAACAGCTTCAATAGTAAAAGGGTAATTTTGACTGGGCGCTTGCACTACAGAAGGAGGTTGGCATTGGAATGTAGCTTCTGCTAAACCACCTGGATCTAAGGGTAATCGGCGTTCTGCACTGCCAGCCAGCCAAGACGGATCGACGCCTGTAAAACGTAGTATTACCTCAGTTGGTTGCTGCCCCAAGTTCCGCACCCGTACTGGTATATCGACAGAATTGCGGGGATAAACTTGGAACTCTCGTACAGGTAATTCTACACTTAAATGTGTTGGTCTGTTGTCTCGCTCGATTTTCAGGCGTAGCACAAGTCTGGACTGTTGTGCTAATTGCGGTGAAAAAATGTTTACCATCAGGTTGACAGTACCAACAAATCCCGGCATGGGTGTATTGAATACGAAAACTTGGAAGATGGTACTACTGCCTGGTGGCTTGGCTGCCGCTACCTCTGGTTCAAGTCTATACCAGCGATATCCTGTGTTGCGGATTTCTCCTGCCGCAGTAATTTCTATCTGAAAATTGACGAAGCGATCGCTGTCATTATTAACAGTTACCTCAAATGATACAGGAGTATCACCTGGACGAAAGATTAGGTTTTGAGTAGAAAGGCTGGCATTAATAACACTTTTTTCCATGCTATTACTTATAATATTTTTTTATATTCTGCATGACTAGCGCTATTAAAAAATTAATGTCTCGTGAAAACGTGACAATAGCTTTTTTTCTTTGATTATTGAAATTTATATACTATTAAATATTGTGTAATAAATTGGCCAATTTATAAAAGTCATTTTCAAAGGCGATCGCTAATACATATACAGCAGAATTCAGAATTCAGGAGTAATATCATGTCCGCATAATTAGTTATGCTAACCACAGTCATTACACCCCACCCCCAACCCCTCCCCGCTCTTCGGGAGGGGAGACAAGGCGTAGCTTTGGCGGGGTGGGGTTCTTCGGGTTTAATAAGCAATCAAGCGGACATGATATAAAACACGCTTTATACCTGGGTAACAGATTTAGCTTGCTTGTGTACCTCACCAACTTGAAATCTGCTGTATGACCCAAAAACCTTGTAGAGACATAGCACTGCTACGTCTCTACAAGGGTTTCGGATAACGCATATTTAATTTCTGGATATGACTTTCTCAGCAACGCCTGAACTCAAATTAAAATCGCTGCCCAATTCCCAGATGCACTTTGCTTTCTCCCTGGTCGTTAATGCCATAGTCAGCCCGAATTAAGCCTAGTGGTGAATTTAATCGCACTCCCGCCCCATAACCAAAACCATAACCTGGTTTATCCCGTACACCTGCCGGATCTCCTAATACAGTATCACCAGAACCTAAATCTGAGGCGAAGTCGGCAAACAATACACCGCCTACGATTGGTAAGACGGGAAAACGATATTCTGCCGAAGCCAACACATAACTGCGACCACTGCCAACTTCTCCAGAATCGTAACCGCGCACTGAGTTGGAACCACCCAAGTTAAAACTTTCGTAGGGCGGTAAATTCCCAAGGACGGTACCGGCTTGGACATTCACCGCAAATACTTGTGGCTGTTTGCTGTTAAATAACTGCACTGGTAAATACTGGCTGTAGTTGGCTTTGAGGCGATTGAGGGAAATATTACCTTCGCCGATGGGTATAGATTGTTCTGTACTCAGACTTAGAACGGAACCTTGAGTTGGATTGAGGGGATTATCTCGTTTATCTTTGGTGGCGGTGAAGGATACGGTAGTTAGGTCGTCAATACCAGTTCCACTCGCAGAGAGGGGATTGCCCTGAACGTCAGTTGGGGTAATATTACCTTGGCGATCGCGAATACTAGTTCGGGTATAGTTTAATCCTAATGAAGTATTCCAGTCGTCAATTGGTCGCTGCAAGCTGACACCACCGCCAATTTGACCTTCTCGCACTTTATCGCCGTTAGCTAGCTTAATCTTGTCATCAAAGGTTTCCGAAAGTTCCTGACTACGAAAACCATTTACAGTGTAGCCCAAGCGATCGGGGTTAGTTATTCGATAGGGGCTAATAAATTTGGTATTAAATTGTAAGTCTCGGCTACTTACCCCAACATTCACACCTAAAGTATCATTAACACCACCGACATTCTGATCTTGATAGCTGATTGTACCTACCAATCCTTGATCGGCATTGTAACTCCCACCCAAATTAACACCACGCGCCCCAGTTTCTTTGAGTTGGTAAACTAAATCAAGTTTTGTTGCATCACCTTCTAAAGCAACATTCACAGTTTCAAATAAACCAGTCCGATATAGTTGTTGAATGTCTTGTTTAACGACATTTTCTTGGAAAATTTGACCGGGTTTCAACTTGAGTTGTTGTTGTAAGAAATCTGCTTTGGTGCGTCCTCCGACGGGATTTCCCTTGCTATCAAGGGTTTTACCCTCATCGTTGACAAAGCGAAATTTGATATCACTCACCAAACCTTCAGCGACATTCACAGTGAGAATGCCTTGAGAACTGGGTTTAATTGATAGCACCCGTGCTAAGTTATAACCATTGTCGGCGTACCACTTGTTAATTTGTGCTACTGCTTGTTGCAGTCCACTGGGACTAATAGTGGTTCCAATCTGAGATTGCAAACGTTGTTGAGCGACTTGATAGGTAAGTACTTTAGCACCAGATAATTGCAGCGATCGCACAATCACTGGTTGAACTTGGTATACTACATTCAATCCAGCCTGAGTGCTAAAGCTATTCACACTGACACTACTAAATAAACCTGTATTTAAAATTGCTGTTACATCTTTTTGTAGCTGGCTTTGACTGGTTTCTCCACCCACCTGGGTTTTTATTACCTGGCCAATGATTTGCTGTAATTCTTGATTGGCTCCCACCATCCGTACATCTGTAGCTCTGACTACCAAATCGCTTTCAGTAGCAGGAGTTTTGGGGGATGAAGGGGAAAAAGAGGGAGTGGGAAGAAGCGTTACTGATGAATTTCCCTTGTCTGTTGATTTTAAGACTACTGGGGAATTTTTGTTTGCACCTGTTTGCACGGCGACAGGATTTTGGGAAAATTGTTGTGCAACTATAGTTTCTGGGGAAGCAATTGTCTCTACCCGTGCGGGAGTGTCTTCAATTATCGGTACCACCAAGTTACCAGCTTTTGCAGTTGGAGTAACGGTTTTAGCAGGTGCAGCCGTTGCTTGCTGAGTAATATTGCCAGTAGCTAATGTAGCTAATGTAAAAATTGCAGTAGCAGAAACTCGCATAAATATTTAACCTAATTAACTGGGAGTTATACTAATTTTGGATTTTAGATTTTAGATTTTTGATTAAAAGTATTGACCAAAAGGCTGTTCTAGAAATTTCAAACAATTACATTCCTATCCAAAATTGGTATTAGTTGTAGGGAAGTAAAGGAATAGGGAAATACTAACTTCCAGCTTCCTTGTCGATTTCTCTATTTATACCTCTTACCCAAACAGACAGTTAATTTTGATATTTTGTTTCTTATGAGTAATCTATCTCGGTCATCTTTAGCTTCTAACTCCCAATCCGCAACTTCTCCTTTGCGGTTACTTGTATTAAGTAATGGTCATGGGGAAGATGCGATTGCAGTTCGGATTTTGCAAGAACTCCAACGACAACCAAACCCACCAGAGATATTTGCTTTGCCTCTAGTGGGTGAAGGACGTGCTTATGAACAGTTGGATATCCCCTTTATCGGTTCAGTCCTGAATATGCCTTCTGGCGGCTTTATTTATATGGATGGCCGCGAATTAGCGCGGGATGTACGCGGTGGTTTATTGCAACTTACCCTCAGCCAAATTAAAGCTATTCGCCGTTGGGTAAGTTCCCAAAAAAAATTAGGTAATAGAAGAGCGATTTTAGCAGTAGGAGATATTTTGCCGCTGTTGTTTGCAACATTTAGTGGCGCTAATTATGCTTTTGTCGGTACGGCAAAATCTGAATATTATGTGCGAGATGAAGCTGGATTATTACCACGAAAATCTAAAGACGCGGGTTGGGAAAACTTTTCTGGTTCAGTTTACCATCCTTGGGAACGTTGGTTAATGAGTCGTCGTCGTTGTAAGGCTGTGTTCCTTAGAGATGCGCTGACCACAGAAACATTAAAACAATGGCCAATTCCAGCTTTCTATTTGGGTAATCCCATGATGGATGGTCTAGAATCGAGGTTTTCACGCCAACAATTTTATAGTCAGAATATCCAACAGCAAGAGACAGTTCGACCTTTTGTAGTGACTCTTCTTCCTGGTTCTCGTCCGCCAGAAGCATACGCCAACTGGGAAACAATTATGATTGCTGTATCTGCATTGATGACAAGTTTTCAACAGCGAGATTCAATCTTTTATAGTTCTAACAAAGTAGTGTTTTTAGGTGCGATCGCTCCTGGTTTAGACTCTAATATTTTATCCCAAAGTGTACAATCCCAAGGCTGGCGCGCTGAATCAGCATCTCCTATCAAACTAAGCGATCCAAATGTCTTGACATTTAAACAAAGAAATGCTTATCTGCTATTAACACAACAAGCCTATAATGATTGCTTGCATTTGGGAGATTTAGCGATCGCAATGGCAGGTACAGCCACAGAACAGTTTATCGGTTTAGGCAAACCTGCGATCGCAATTCCCGGTAATGGCCCACAATATAACCTTGGCTTTGCTGAATCTCAAAGTCGTCTACTGGGATCGTCTTTGATTTTAATCGATCGACCAGCAGATGTAGCGAAGGTTGTACAATCCCTATTCAAAAACCCTGATAATTTGCAAATTATTGCTGAAAATGGTGGGCGACGTATGGGTAAACCGGGAGCAGCACTACGTATTGCTAATTGCTTGCGGGAAAAATTGGGATAATGGGCAGTGGGTATGGGGCATTGTGGCAGGTTATTCTCCTTATCCCCTAGTCCCCTTATCTCCCTTGTCCCTAATTCCTCACGCCACCAACCCCGAACGTAAGGCCCTCACAGCAGCTTGGGTACGGTCATCAGCACATAGTTTATTTAAAATATTACGAACATGGGTTTTTACAGTACCAACTGTAATGTAAAGTTTCTCGGCAATTTGACCATTGCTACACCCAGCTACAATCAACTCGAGGATTTCCAGTTCCCGTTGAGTCAGAGGGTATGTTTCCAAAACTTGCTCGTATTCTGTCGCCAGCGCTTCAATTTTGACAGTCTTCGGCTTGTCAGAACCTTGACTTTCTCCAGGAATACCTTGGCGCATCTTCCGCAATACCACGTTGGCAATTGCCGGATCGATCCAAGAGTTACCGCCGTGAGTTGCTTGAATTGCCTCAGTTAATTTACTGATGCTGGTTTCTTTCATATAATAAGAATCAGCGCCAGCTGCGAAGGCTGCAAGTACGGCATCCTCTGTATGATCCATTGTCAAGATCAGAATCTTTGTAGTAGATTGCCCATTTTCAGCCTGGGAGCGTTTAAATTTACGAGTGAGTTCGATGCCATCCATGTCAGGCAAGCCGATATCTACTACCGCTACATCTGGCTTTGCCGTTTCTAAAAGTTTTAACCCTTGAGTAGCATTTGCCGCTTCCCCAATTACTTTCAATGCACTATGAGACTGTAATGCTGCTCGTAGCCCCATTCGCGTTAAGTCATGATCTTCAATTAAAATAATACTAATTTCATTCATTGCTACACTCACTCTTGCGCTGTTTGCATCTTTCAAAATATTGCCTTTTGTAACTATTATCTATTATTTTCCCAAACTCAAGATAGATGATATTTCAACCTGTCTGCATCCACCGATAGAAATAACAAGTAGCCAAAATTTTTACATTTAGATAGAGGACAAATCTAGCTGGAGATATATAGATACTTACACAAAAAGTATGAAATATTGAAACGAATGCCAAATTGCTGTTCCTTGCTGATAATTCAGCTTTGAATTGTCATGTTGCATCCGTTAATTACTATTATTTTGGAGCAAACTTTAAAAAAAGCTTACGAAAATGAAAAAATTACACCGTGTGAAAGTTGCTTTACGAGAAAGTAAAAGATGGTTGGGAACGATTTTTAATCAAACCTTTGGATTCATCCGATTGATAGAGCCAATAGAGATCGTCATAGAAGGAAGGGAATCAGCCAGCGTTAAAATTTTCTGAAATCATAAACAACAAAGTAATTAGTAGTCCTTTGTAACGAACTTATCCGTCTGACTTTTCACAGGATATAATACAAGCCGCTCTGTGCGAACCTCTTCCCTTTTAGGTTTTGAATTTTTGCCTAACTTTTGTCGGGAACCTTTCTTCGGAATTAAACTTTGGTAATTTTGCGAACATCTATAAGGTCAATATACCTGGATAAATACTAACACAGATGTGGCGATCGCTAAGAAAATTGTCGAATTTTCAGGAGGTAGGATTACTTCAAATTCACAAATAGGTATAGATAGTACTTTTTTATTTATTTAGTCTAACTAACCTGATAGTAAAACTGTTCAAGCTTATGGTACACGATAATGGGATGCAACTCTCACCAATGACTGACGACGGTGGCTTCCTCACTCATCTACAATTGTTTTAAGCTTGGTAAAGTATTTTATTTTACTTTATATCAGTGGTGTCTGGTTGTTAATTACTAATTTTTGCAGGACATTGGTCATTTGTTAGGAGTTTAGTTACCATCTGGTAAATTAACCAGATTGAATATCCAACAGACTCAATTCAACCCAAGGAAAGACTCGAAGGAGCGACCGACATACTACTAACGGAGGATAACGAAGTTAATGTGATGAATATCAAGCAGGTATTAAAGTGGATCTTATGCAAAATATCTTAATCAATCAAATTACAGGTTTTAGATGAAGGGAAATTTTATATTCTTTAGTTTGATAATCTAAAAAGATAAATATTATACATCAACCTATGTTTGGCGGCGAAAGTTAAAACCGATGGAAGAGACGCTGAAAATTTTGGTTGTAGACGATGACGAAGTAGACCGGATAGCAATCTGTTCTGCCCTGACTAAAGCAGGTGTTCAGATAGAACTGTCTGAAGTAGGCAATGGTAATGAAGCATTCTCTGTCTTAAGCATTACTACTTACGATTGTGTTTTCCTCGACTATCGTTTACCAGATCGGGACGCACTAACCTTGATTCAACAGCTACGTTCTTCAGAAATTAAAGTTCCTTTAGTAGTTTTAACTGGTCAAGGAGATGAACAAATTACTCTCGAATTATTGAAAGCTGGTGCTACAGACTATCTCTCTAAGTCTAGAATATCCCCAGAAAGTTTGTCGCAAGTTTTACGGAGTGCGATTCGGATTTATCAAGCACAAATGCAGGTCGATTTGGCAAACCAGCACCTTAGAGAAACTCATGAACAACTCATTTGTAAGAACCAAGAATTGGAGAGACAACAGCAACAGATTCAAATGCAAAACTTCAAGTTATTGGAGGCATCACGTCTAAAATCACTTTTTTTGGCAACTATTTCCCACGAACTTAGAACGCCGATGAATGCGATTATTGGTTTTTCACAAATACTCTTGCGTCCTAAGTTCGGTCAACTAACGCACCAGCAAGCAGATATGGTTGAGCGCATTTTGAATAATGGGAAGCATTTACTGATGCTACTCAATGAAGTTCTCGACTTTTCCAAGCTGGAGGGAGGAGGATTAGATCTAAAGGCAGAAAGATTTGATATATCAAAGGTAATCAATCTCGTTGTCAGTGAAATGCGTTCCCTAGCTGATGCTAAAAATCTTTCATTGTTAGTACAAACCGATTTGCAAAATCCTTTGATATTTAACGATTCAGTTCGTGTCAAACAGATTTTGATTAACTTGCTCTCCAACGCCATTAAATTCACAGAGTCTGGTGAAATCTGGGTTGAGGTTAAGGAACTACCTGGAAATCGAGTAGTAATTATCGTTCAAGATACAGGTATAGGCATAGCTCCCAGAGATTTTAAACATATTTTTGAAGCATTTCGGCAAGTCGATCAAACTATCACTCGCAAATATCCAGGTACAGGTCTGGGTTTGGCAATTATAGATTCGCTAGTGCGAATGATGGGCGGTAAAATATTTCTTGAGAGTAAATTGGGGGTGGGTTCAATGTTTAAAATTGAATTGCCACGTCAAATTACATTACCGACTGTAGCAGCAAATGCTCCAGCTTCACAGTTAGATAACGATGATTTTTTTTCTCCTGCGCAAAATCCTCATCAGTCACCTTCTCAAGCCAGAAAAGCACCAATAGAATATCCTAAATTTAAAAATTACTTCCAGAAAAACTGATACAAATTTATAAATCATGTCTGTAGTTGAAAATAATAAAATTTATCGGATATTAGCAGTTGACGACACTCAAGATAATCTGATTTTGGTTCAAGCCATTTTAGAAAGTGAGGGGTATGAAATTGATTTGGCTTCAGATGGAATAAAAGCTTTACGGAAAATTGAGCAATCTCCACCCGATCTGATTTTGTTAGATGTAATGATGCCGGGGATAGATGGCTATGAAGTCACACGTCGGATTCGGAATAACCCTGCAATTTCTTATATTCCAATTCTATTAATTACTGCCTTTCATCAATCCAGCGTTGTCGAAGGTTTGGATGCTGGTGCTGACGATTTTATTCGTAAACCATTTGATACTGATGAACTACTAGCAAGGGTGCGATCGCTATTACGTCTCAAGCACAGTCTGGACGAACAACAAAAAATGGCCCGCCAACGGGAAGATTTTGTTTCCCGTCTGACTCATGATTTACGAACTCCCCTAGTAGCCGCCGATCGCATGTTGAATTTGTTTGAAATGGAAACATTCTGCAAAATTTCGCTGGAAATGAAACAAGCGATCGCAGTCATGATTCGCAGTAACCAAAATCTGATGGAAATGGTCAACACCCTATTAGAAGTCTATCGCTTCGAGGCGGGTAAAAAAACCTTGAATTGGGAGGAATGTGATTTATGTGAGATAGCTCAAGAAGTAGTCAGCGAACTAAGTCCTCTAACTAATGAAAAAGGCTTGACTCTGGAAATTGATACCCATCAATTAGATCCACTGAGTCCAAACGCTGCTATTATCATGGGCGATCGTTTGGAATTACGGCGAGTGTTAAACAACCTGATTGCAAATGCCATCAAATTTACAGATACAGGAGGCATAACAATCCGCATTTATGAAACATCATCTAATCCAGGAGATCCAGATTCGGTAATACTTGAGGTAGAAGATACAGGATATGGAATTGCGCCAGAAGATCGGGCAACAATTTTCGAGCGATTTCGCCAAGGCAGAAATAAACGTTCGGGTAGTGGCTTAGGACTACATCTATCCCATCGCATTATAGAAGGGCACGCAGGAACTATCAAGGTCGCTTCTGAAGTAGGGAGAGGTAGTTTATTTACTGTGCAACTACCTAAAAATACTTAAGTTATTCTCCTTCACCACCGATTATTTTGCGGATATCTCCCAAGAAATTACATTTATAGCAGAAGGCAGGAGGCAGGAGGCAGAAGGCAGAAGGTAAAACTATTGCTATTTCTAGCATTCACGCTTGTCATTATGTCCTAACCTATGTGACTACCGCTATAATTTTGGATGTATTTTGATGCACCCAGCAAAAATAAAATTAGCTTAAATTATTTAGTTTAAATTATATAGATTAATTACAGCAGCATTTGAAGGTTAATCCAATCAAAATATTGCCAGATAACTTGCCTCTTCCAATATTTGTATACTCCCAACGGTAGATGTATTGCTCGACTAAAATAACTAAATCTACTTTTGTATCATTCTATAGATAGTAGAAATAACTATTTGACAAAGTTATTATTCAACCTATTAATGCCTGAAAAACGTGTATGCACCCTGGAATCATAACCCAGGGTCTTTTTTATAAAAACCTAGATAATCATCATTTTTTCATCATTGACTACTGTCCATGTCCACCCTATTAAGAGTTGAGGGTAGACATAAACAGCAGTTAAAAAGGATTATAAAGTAAACTAAAATACAGACCGTTTTCTTGTAATGTTCTCTCATTTGAGTTAACAGATACCAAAGGAATACCCCAGTCAAGACGAACGGTGAAGCGATCGCCCTGTGCCCAACGCAACCCCAGACCAACAGCAGCTAAAGTATTGCGATCGGTATTCTCTTTACCAGAACTGTTCCAGCCAACACCAAAATCCACAAAGGGGATAACCTGTAAGATGCTATTTATCTGAGGTAAGCGCAGAATCGGTACTTGAACTTCCGCAGAAACAAAAGTACCATTATCCGTCAGCAGATAATCTTGACGGTAGCCGCGAATGCTATCCTGCCCACCTAAGCCAAACTGCTCTATAGGCAAAAGTGTTGTAGATGCAAGTTGCGTATTTAAACGTAATAATAGTAAGGTTTCAGGAGCTAAAAGGCGGGCCCACTGTGCTTGCCCTTGCCAAGCAAAAAAACGGCTATCAGGAGCATCTTGATTAACCGTGGCATTCAACACATCTATGCCCAAACTGAATTGAGAGCGTAGGGCGATGACTTCCCGGCTGTTACGACTCGTCCATTCTTGAAAAACTCGCAACGCAGATACCCTAGTGCGTCCCTCATTATCAGCGCCAGGTGAAAGTAAAGAGGGGGGAGCTGGTGGGTTCTCTCTCTGTAGTATCCACGAGATATCACTTTCGCGTCGGGAAGCTGTTAACCCCAGAGCGAATTCTTGTGTAGGAGTTTGGATTATTGGCTGGCGGAATGTCAGTTCGTAGTAGCGAGAAGCCGATTCGATATCTAGGAAGTCGAAAGGAGGCTCAATGACATTACTTGACGTAGTGCCATAGTTAAAGGTAAGCGTTCCGTTGCGGGGATTGAGAGGCAACGTGTAGCTAGCATCAAAGGAATTGCTACCATCGGTATTAGTGTAGCCTACACTCAGACCATCTCCCAATCCGAGTAAGTTGGCTTCATTCAATCTTAACCCGCGTCGGAAACTGCCAACACTGGGCGATCGCCCATTATCAAGAACTATTTGACCGCTAAAGGTTTTTGCCTCACTGATTTTAACTTCTAAAAGACTCGTACCCGTTTGCGATCCTGCTGAGAGTTCAGCAGTCACGTTTTTAATCAAAGGATTAAGTTGCAAAAGTTGCAGGGCTTCTAATAAACGCTGGCGATTCAGAGGTGGTGATGTCGCGATTGCTAGTCGGCTACGGACATAATTCGGATTCAGCCGCCGAGTCCCAGTTACCTGAATATCTTCTAATTTACCTTCGACCACCTGAATTTTAAGAACACCAGATTGGATTGTTTGAGGTGGAATATAAGCACCAGAAGTAATGTAACCATTTTTGACATATAGCTCGGTGATTTTAGAACGTGCTTGATACACTTGGGTCAGTGAGATCGGTCGTTTGGTAAATTCAGCAGTGGCTTTGGCTAATTCTTGGGCACTGAAAACTGTGCTACCAACGACTTCAAAGCGTTCAACAACAATAGTTTGAGGAAAGTTGCCAGGGAGTGGTGTATCAGGTGTAGGAGTTGGGGCAGAGGGTGGAAGTAGTTCTGCTGGTGGGGGGAGTGGCTGTGGCACTTCCGGTGAGGGAAGTGGTGAAGGTGTTGTGGGTGGTTGGATATCCTGTGGTGGTGGAATTTGTTGTGATAGGATGAAATCACCACTTGGTAATTGTGTAGTATCAACAGCCTGAGCTTGCAGTGGACTTAAAAATGTACTGCTAAGTAATAGAAACATACTCAGCGGTAAGCAGGACACTATAAGATTCTGAGGGTATTTATCAATCATCGCACTGGACTATTTTTGTCAGTAACTATGGGATTATACGGGGACTGCTTCAGATGTGAATCTTACTTCATCTTTTGTCGTTAAAGTTGATGTCTTGAGCAAATCGCAATTTAAAAGCTAAATCATCTGGTGATTGCAGACTTAAAAGTATTAATGAGATATCTGGTGAAATTAAATTAATTATGCGTTGCCCAAAATCCTTGGTAAGCAAAATTTATGTAGTCAAAGGCTTTCCGTACCACTACGTGGAAGCAAACTATGCGTAGTATCTCCGTGCTTTTTTTACAGTTTAAATCTGATACCAAATTTCTGATGAGAGTGTGCTGCAATCAGTAGACGTCTTGCAAAAGTAACTTTTGCCTTGAAGTTGGGGAAAGGTGAAAGGTTAAAGGGTAAGGGAAAATTCCATCCTTTCCCCTTTACCCCCAAGAGTGCAAAAGTGCTTTTTGCAAGAGCTCTACTCCATACCACTTTCCTTAAACATTCCCATCAATTTACGTTTACGAGCGTGAGTTTGCATCAAGTTTTCCCGATAGCTTAACCAGTCAGCTTTCTTCCCAGATTTCAGGTAGGCATTACGCGCCTTTTTCAACCATTCAACCGCGTAATAATAGTATTCGGCTTTACCTGCATCCATAATTTTTTCGGCACGGCGACGAGCATTAGCAATTACCCAACCAGGATTATGAGGAATAGCAGCATCCATGACTCGGTGAATTAACTCTGAACGATCGGAACTTAGTTCGCTAGCGATCGCAATTGCATCATCAATTAGCCCTTCATACAAGAATATATCCACCTTGGCTGATTCTGTTCCCCAACCATTATAAGTACGGACAATTCTCAGCAGGTCTGTTTTGACACTTTCCCAGTTTTCCCCAGCCAATTCTGCCATCTTTTGGTAATCCACAAAGCAGGGCTTCATTTGAAAAGCCGCCTTGATTGCTGATAAAGCAGCTTCACTATTACCTAATTTAATAGCTAAATCACTTGTCCAAATTGCCAATTCATACTGACAATTACCCGGTAAATTTAATCCACTCTCGGCTATATCTAGTGCTTGCTGTAATGCTCCCTGAACGCTGAGTGTTTGGGCTAGGGCAAAGGCTTCTTCCATTGAGTTCATCTGGGTTTGAGCAGCATCAATTGCTTCTTCCACCCTGCCTAAACGCCCCAACATTGTCAGATATTGCTGGGTTTGCCCTTCCGCTTCTGCTAAATACAGGTATTCTTGATAACGTTCTTGACGTTCGAGAATTTTCAGGCGAATTAATGCCAAATCATCAGCATAATCTGGTACGTCTTCTTCCCATGCTCCCCTTTCAGTAATGTTACCTTGAAGAACTTGTACCAGTGGCGGATAATCCCAACCTTGGCGTAAAGCCTCCATAACTAGACCAAAATCAGCATTCCACTCATCTTGCCAAGCTTCCAAATTTATTTGAATATCAACTTTTTCTTCTGGAGTAAGTTCGGCGATTAGAATTGCTTCACACCAAGCATTATTTAATTCGCCGACAACTTCATCATTTTCAGCGCCGTATTCGGCAACATCATCCCAATTTTCCGCACAGGTAGAGGTAATCGCCTCCAAAATAGCGATCGCATTTTCACCTTCTCCCCGTTCGCTAAAATCTACCGCAGTTTGCACTACACTCAGCAAATCTTCGCCAATCGGGTCATCTTCGTATCCTTCCTCAAAGTAGCGCACGGTATCCTTGAGAATCTGCCGCACTTGCCGCCGAAAGGGAGCCGGATCGAGAGTATTGCGGCGCACGAATTTTATGGTTGTTTGATTGTCAGCAGGATTCGTCATCCAACTTACATGACGGTCAATCGCCTCAATTAGGGGGGGGTATTCCGCTACTAACTCTTGCAGTAGCCTTTGAGTTTCGATATAATTCAGGCGATTTAGTAGTTCTTCCAGGGTGGGGCGCTGCTCAATATTTTCTGAGTTACGCGCACAAACGAGCATCGTCGCTACAATGTGTTTGCACCAACCTTCATAGTTGTAGGCACAGGTGCATTTTACTGAGGTTAACCCACTGCTATCGAAATTCAGGCTGACATGATAAGGTCTAGCTTCAGTGCCTACAACATCTGCCTGAAGCAGATGACCGCGTTGGATAACGGCATTAACAGCACCAGCGTTATAATATGCCTCGCCTCGCTGGAAAGATTTGGCGTTGGCATGACGGCGGATAGTAAATTCACTAATTTGGGGAATAGACATCGAGCGATCGCCTGCGTAAATCTTCTGGATCAATCCTAAATCCAGCTTAGTGTTACGCTAACGCGCTGTAAAGAAAAAGGTGTGGCGATTCTGAATGAGACTGCAATTTCTATTCATTAACTAGCTCAGAACTGGAAATAAGTTTCATTGTCCTGCAAATACTCACTTAATTTATTGTCGCTTTTCTGGGAAAACCAACCCATATAATGAAAATATCCATATTTTCGCCAGAAGTGAGTGAATCATAATTTGAGTTAGCAATACCCAAACCTGAAATCAGTGAACAGTCAACAGTAAACAGTCAGGGTAATGTAAGGTAAGGGATTTAGAGTTCAGCGATAAAACTGATAACTGATAACTGTTAAAAGGGTTGCGCTGATTGTCGGTCAAGTTGAGAATAAATAGGCGAAGCAGACGGGGAAACTAACGTGAGTCAAGGATATGATTACGATTTAGTAATTATCGGCGCTGGTGTAGGCGGACATGGCGCAGCCTTACACGCCGTAAGTTGTGGTTTGAAAACAGCAATTATTGAAGCTGCTGATATGGGAGGAACCTGTATTAATCGGGGCTGTATTCCTTCTAAAGCGCTGCTGGCAGCATCTGGACGTGTGCGGGAGTTACGCAATGCCCACCACCTCAAGTCACTGGGAATTCAAATTGGTAGCGTGGAATTCGATCGCCAAGCGATCGCCAATCATGCTACCAATCTTGTCTCGAAACTTCAAGGCGACTTAACCAACAGTCTTAAGCGTCTAGGGGTCGATATCATTAGAGGCTGGGGAAAAATCGCTGGCGCGCAAAAAATCTCTATTACTGGAGACGGCGGTGAAAAAACCATTACAGCCAAAGACATTATCCTTTCGCCAGGTTCAATTCCTTTTGTGCCTCCAGGGATTGAAGTAGACGGTAAAACTGTCTTTACCAGCGACCAAGGTGTGAAATTGGAATCGCTACCAGAGTGGGTAGCAATTATTGGTAGTGGTTACATCGGCTTAGAATTTTCTGATATTTACTCAGCTTTGGGTTGTGAAATCACTTTGATTGAAGCCCTAGATCAGTTAATGCCAGGATTTGACCGCGATATTGCCAAACTTGCCGAACGGGTGCTAATTACTCCCCGCGATATTGAAACAAAAGTCGGGATATACGCCAAAAAAGTCATTCCCGGTTCACCTGTGGTAATTGAGTTAGCAGATTTCAAAACCAAGGAAGATATAGATGTCATTGAGGTAGATGCTTGTTTGGTGGCTACAGGACGCATCCCAGC
Source organism: Nostoc sp. DedQUE07 (assembly GCF_034530975.2). Lineage (NCBI taxonomy): Bacteria > Bacillati > Cyanobacteriota > Cyanophyceae > Nostocales > Nostocaceae > Nostoc > Nostoc sp. DedQUE07. The sequence continues at coordinate 163,116 of NZ_JAVRCC020000012.1, forward strand.
GACCAAAAATCTTGGTTTAGAGTCTGTGGGTGTGGAACTCGATCGGCGGAATTTTATTCCAGTAGACGATCGCATGGCAGTACTATCAGCAGGTGAAGTCGTACCGCATTTGTGGGCAATTGGCGATGCTAATGGGAAGATGATGTTAGCACATGCGGCTTCTGCTCAAGGCATCATCGCGGTAGAAAATATAGTTGGGAGGGAAAGAATAGTAGACTATCGCAGCATCCCCGCAGCAGCATTTACCCACCCAGAAGTCAGCTATGTAGGCTTAACTGAAACAGCAGCTAAGGAGTTAGGACAAGCCGAAGGGTTTGAAATTGCCACAAGTAGGAGTTACTTCAAAGGAAATTCCAAAGCGTTGGCAGAAAATGAAGCTGACGGTATTGCCAAGGTGATATATCGCAAAGACACCGGAGAAGTCTTGGGCGTCCACATTTTCGGACTGCACGCCTCAGACTTAATTCATGAAGCCTCAGCTGCGATCGCCAACCGTCAATCTGTGCAAAGTCTCGCACATCTAGTTCACGCCCACCCGACACTCTCAGAAGTCCTGGACGAAGCTTATAAACGAGCCATTTAGTCATTTGTCCTCTGTCATTTGTCCTTTGTCAATAAACAAGGACAAATGATCAATGACAAATGACCAATGACTAATGACAAATGACCAATGACTAATGACTAGTGACTAATTATGCAAATCCGTCGCCGTTCACCTAACCCAGCTATTTCCGTGTCCATGTTACGTTATCAGGCTGCCGTACCTGATGCAGCGCCAAACAATATTTTGGAAGAAATTGTCTGGCATAAAGAAGTAGAAGTTGACCAAATGCGTGAAAGGCTGCCTTTACGGGAATTGCAACATCAAGCACTCTCTGCGCCACCAACCCGTGATTTTGTTGCCGCTTTGCGTCAAGGTAAGACAAAGCCAGCATTGATTGCCGAAGTGAAAAAAGCTTCACCTAGTAAAGGCGTTTTACGAGCAGATTTTGACCCAGTAGCGATCGCCCTGTCTTATCAGCAAGGAGGTGCTAGTTGTCTTTCTGTGCTGACAGATGTCAAGTTCTTTCAAGGTAGTTTTGACAATTTAGCCAAAGTCCGGGCTGCCGTAGATTTGCCCCTACTGTGTAAAGAGTTTGTCATCTATCCTTACCAGATGTACTTAGCGCGGGTTCAGGGTGCAGATGCGATTTTGTTGATTGCAGCTATCCTGAGCGATCGAGATTTGCAATACTTCCTGAAAATTGCTAATAACCTGAAAATGGCAGTTTTGATTGAAGTCCATAGCTTGGCAGAACTTGACCGTGTGTTAGCCTTAGATGGAGTCTCCTTAATAGGTATCAATAATCGCAATTTGGAAGATTTCTCTGTCGATCTGCAAACTACTTGCCAACTTTTGGCTGCAAGAGGTAGACAATTGCAAGAGAAAAATATCCTTGTTGTCAGCGAGTCAGGACTACACAACCCAGAAGATTTAAGTTTAGTGCTGACAGCAGGTGCATCTGCTGTACTCATTGGAGAATCTTTGGTAAAACAAGCAGATCCCGGCGCTGCGATCGCTCGTATATTACCGAGGAATTTTTAAAATAAACATCCACCTGCCCTAAAAGGCGCAGGGCAACTGCACATAATAGTTAAGCAATTGGGCATACTATGCGTATACACGCAGCACTTTGCTATCAAATATCATCAATATCTTTGCCAAATCTTCATTGCTAATCAAACCAAAGCCATAAGCAACTAGTTATTTATTATGTAACAATTTATTAACAAGAAATAAACTGTAACTCATACAAAATCCCAAATATGAAATCAAAAGTTAACTTCATGGAGCAAATTCCTCTACCTTCGCCTATTCACTACGAACTTATACTTCAACTCTTAGAAAGACAAACTATGTTAGCAGTAAATGATAACCCAGATTTACGGCATCAGGTGAATCAGCTAATTATTACTCTCCGTAAAGCTGCTGTACAGCAAAAGCGACTAGAAGAAATTTGCGAGTTTTCCTCTGTAACTATCGATCACCGTTGGTCAATCAACCATCATAACGATAGCAAAGTTGTTGCCCCCGATTGAAAAAGATTGTCATCTTTATAAGATTTTAGTTCAGAGAAAGTTCATCTTGATTTAGACAAAACTGTAGATCGGTTAAAATAAAAAATTGATGAGATTCTCTCTTGAATTTGACGAAAGATGAAATACAACAGCATTGATGAACTCCTCAGAAATAATCAGGCTTGGGTTGCCGAAAAGCTAGCTCTAGATCCAACTTACTTTCAAGAATTATCTAACGGACAAACACCACCTTTTCTATACATTGGGTGTTCTGATAGTCGTCTGGCATTAACAAAATTTACCCGTACAGAACCAGGAGAGCTATTTGTACATCGTAATATTGCCAATCAAGTTTCTCTAACGGATATAAACTTTTTAGCCGTTTTAGAATACGCAATTTTACACCTGAAAGTGGAACACATTATCGTTTGTGGTCATTACGATTGCGGAGGAATTAAGGCAGCTTTAGAAGGGCGAACGATTGGAATTCTTGATAACTGGGTAAATCCAATTCGGGAACTGTATCTACAGAAACAAGAAGAAATTGATGCTTTGCCAACAAGAGAAGAACGTTTGAATCGCTTGGCAGAAATCAATGTTGTGGCGCAAGTGAAAAATATTTATCAAACTTCCATCATGCGTCAGGTACTCCATGAGCGAAAAGCGCCTATGGTTCATGGCTGGGTACTAGATATACACACTGGGTTAATCAAAGATTTAAACGTTTCAACTGTGCAATGGCAATTGCACATTTGCCCCTTGCTTTTAGAGTTTAGACTCTATGCCATGTTAACACATGAGAGTTAATTTGGTATTTTCAGCCACACCGAAGCGTGCATTATAGAGTTGATAAATCGTGTTTTTACAAATCTTATTTAGATATCGAGTTTTATTGGGCAGTGCTTACGTGTATTTAAAAAATAAAATAGTATTTTTAGAGTTTTTTGTTTATTAAAGTAATGTCAAGATCGGGTGATTACTGATAATAAAATCTAGCAATATAAGTTGGATTAAATGTCAGTGAAACTGAACATAAACAAGCATCAAATATTGACTTTTCTCTTTCAAGAGAACCTACAAACATTATAAGTATTAAGTAAACCTGATATTACGAATGAATATAGAACAGTAAATTTCCTAATATTTTTTATAGAGGCAATTCATGAATTGCCTCTATTAGAATTAGTAACACTGATATGGATACGCTTAACCTACTCCGACAAAAAATTATTTCTTCGCAATTATCCACACTGCATGAATAATTCCAGGAATGTAACCAAAAAGCGTCAAAAGTATATTAATCCAAAAGTCTATACCAAAACCTACTTGTAAAAAAACTCCCAAAGGTGGCACGAAAATGGCACACAGAATCCGAACTAAATCCATTTAAACCTCCTGTTTATCTCAGAAAAGACAGCTTGTTGGCAAACTGATTCACCACTGTTCAAGCATATTTGTACATTTCAAAGATAACATTTCCTCTCTTCATCTAGATCGCGGTTTATATACGGTAAACCGCACTCAAGATTAACCACCGCTAATTTTGACTTTGTAACCTAACTTGGTCAAAATCTCAAGAATTTTCTGTTTGTGTTCGCCCTGAATTTCAATTTCGTTATCTTTAAGTGTCCCGCCTGTCCCACACTGGGTTTTTAACTGCTTCACCAAATCTGCTAAGGTTTCCGGTTTGGCTTGAAAACCGCTAACGACTGTGACGGTTTTGCCTTTGCGTCCTTTGCGGGAAGCTTGTACTTTCAAGTTTTGTTGTTGTGGGGGTAGTTCTGGAATTGGTCTTTCTGTGGCGGCGGAGTTGTCGTTGCCAAATTCACGGTAGACAAAGCTTTTGTCAGAAGATTGAGAATTGGAAGAAGACATAAATGAATGTTTAAGAAAAATTTCAAAAGCAGTGGAAAGTTCTACGCAACTATTCTACTGGGATACAATTACTAGGCTAACATTATACTTCTATACATCATAACCAAACTGACGTAATACTTGAATTAATCTTTCCTTCGGTAGAAAGTAGATTGAAATGGTTGAACTGATTCAGGAAAATGGCTTGTATATATCTATAATTAAACCCAATCTCACCTAAACTATCTCAAACTCTACTTGATGACTCTTGAAAAAATCATGGGTGAAATGATCCACCATATTTGTATCAGCTAGTTCCAAATTATAAAAATCCACAGCTTCATGGTCAAAATGGGGGCCAGCGTGCCAAGTGCCCTCATGTAGCTTGATAAAACAATTCCCCGGAATGCGGAAAGCAGTAATCTCTTCTAATGTTGGTTCATTCACATCATTATGAGGAGGACATACTGCAATTAACCAATCCTTCCCTTCTAAAGAACCCAGACATTGAGTGCATTGCATATGGCGAGTAATTTTGTGAAACTTTCGTCCTATTTTCTCCAACCGCATAATATAAAATCGTGGAATCCCGTTTTGCAGGTTTAACTGGGCATCTTCCCCATCGTAAGTTTTGCCATCAAGACTTGCAAAAATAACCTGTCCATAACGCCGAAAGTTTTCAGGAGTCACCCATTGCACTTGCAACTGTTGCACTGTCTTTGATGTGCTCATATCAAATCATTAACAGAGATTATCTAAGTTTATTTTCGCCCATAATGACTGAATTTTACACAGTTATGATGGTGGCTTCCTGAGTTTAAATGCCCTAAATTTGAAAAAATAACCTTAGCTAGCTAGATAACTACGTACTTGTTCTTTTTGGCGCCGGAGGAGACTAAGAGCTTTTTGTTCTATCTGACGCACCCGTTCTCGACTAATACCCATGCGATCGCCAATCTGTGCTAAAGAAAGTTCATACCCATCCGTTAGACCAAAGCGCAGGGTTAATATTTCTCGCTGCTGGGGAGACAGCTTTGCCAATAAGTCTTGTAAGTCTTGGTGGAGAGATTCTTCAACGGCATAATCTTCGGGAGAAGGGCCATCATCCTCCAGTATGTCTTGCAATTCTGTATCTTGTTGTTCGCCAACTCGCGCCTCTAAAGAGAAGGGTTGACGAGCTAAGTACAAACACTCTCGAACTTGGCTAGGTGTCAAAGATAAGGCAGTGGCAATTTCAGCAGTAGTAGGAACGCGACCTAAGTGTTGAGATAATTCTCGCTGTACCCGTTTAATTTTGTTCAGTTTCTCAAAGACGTGGATAGGTAAACGAATTGTACGTCCTTGTTGAGCGATCGCCCGTGTAATTCCTTGACGAATCCACCAGTAAGCGTAGGTAGAAAACTTATAACCAAGGGCGGGATCGAATTTATCTACCCCTCGCTCTAAACCTAAAGTACCTTCTTGAATTAAATCCATAAATTCCAGATTACGGTGCTGGTATTTCTTTGCCACAGCTACCACTAACCGGAGATTAGCCTGAATCATTTTCTGCTTGGCCTGGTGTCCTAAATTTAGCTGTTGCTCTAGCACCTCCACACTTAACTCCACCCGATCTGCCCATTCTTGTAGCGTGGGTTCGTGGTTTAATTTGACAGCCAATTCTTCCTTAGCAGCTAATAAATTCATCATCTGCTGCACTTGTTGGGCAAAAATAACCTCTTGTTCGCGAGTCAACAAATCTACACGCCCGATCTCTTGCAGATAACTACGCACAATATCATCTGTAGATCGAGGCTTTTTATCTGCGGTTAAACTTTTTTTCTTCGTTTTTTGAACTTCGGTATGTGGAGATGTTAAGTTGCTCATGGTTATTTGCTCCTCTGTAACCTCATCAATTTATTGGTATCAAGTCTAGATATTCAGACCCACAGCCATTTCACACTGCTAATCATAGATATCTTGCAAAAGTACTTAACACCCCATCCTTTAATTTCCTTCCCACTTTTGGGGAAGATAGACAAAGCTACGCTTTGGCGAGGTGGGTTTATTAGTTTGTAATTTATGCAAAAGGTCTAATCAATTTGCAACACTGATGAATTCTGGTCTATGATACATTACAAGTTAATTGTTGGAGATAATAAACCCAAAATCAACCTACCCCTTAATAATAACATCATCACCGATCGCAAATCAAATACCTAAAGTATCATTAGCATATCCTTTGAAGTGATTACATTCCTCTATCATTGATTTTTGCATATTTTAAAATACAATTAATAATTAAATTTAGTCTAGTTATCCAATGCGTTTACTGTAAAAGTAAAAAATCCTGAGCCACGATTCTATTTTCTAAGAGATAAATTATTAATACCAACTTTTAAAATATCACAAAAACTTTATTTCTTTAATTTTTCATAGTCTACTTATCAATCAATGTAATCTCATTACATAAAAATTTATTAAGTATAAAATATCCATTTCTTAACTCGTTTTTTTTGTAATACAATCTAAGCATATCAAGCCAGATATATAGTGGGCGATCGCTAAACATGAAAGAACTTCTCCTGCTTCCCTCTTTAATAACCGCTTTCTTTAAGAATCTGGTCAAATACTTTAGTAATGAGGCATCTGGTGAAATTAATTATGCGGTATCCAGAACACTTGCACAGACTAGCACTGCTACATCTGTACATTCATTCTTACTCATATCTCTTTCCTGGGATTTAGGACGATCGAGAAGACGCAGATATCTGTGACAATTGCACTTATGTTATAATTTAACGCAGACATCTGTACTGGATGCGGTATAATCAACTTGATTACTTCTAGAGAAATTTTATGGACTAAAAGTGCTAACAGTGGTAACACTAACATCAAGGATGATACTTGGCAAGACAGTAACACCCGCGATCGCCCTAACTAATATCCTCTTGAAGCGAAAAGATTTTTGTGTAAGGGTATCTAGTTGATTGTTATGCAGCATAGCTTAAACAACAACATTCCCACTTTTTGGAGAAGTCGGAAATAGTCTAAAACTCCTAATGAAGGAATATCTTACAGCTTTCTCGCTTACTAGTTTCAACTTTTAGTTGCACAAAAGCACAGTTATGTATTTACATAGATGGTTGGCTGATTGCAAATATTTTTAGGAAAATGGTATGATATTAAAGTTTTAATCTAACTCTTCAACTATGACTTTAGTAGATATTGGCTAAGAAAAGCATTCACCTCATTGGCACATAACCCAACATTAACTATTTTTCCTGCAATTCTGAGAATATCTAATCCTTTACCATTATTGCGGTGGTCTGGATCGAGTATAGATAAATATATTTCATGTATCCGACAATCTTTAGCGATCGCTAAAGCACATGCAGGTGTGCGTCCATGAAAAGAACAAGGTTCAAGAGTTACATACATTTTCAACTCGTTGAAAGCTTTGCCTTGAATCTGTTTAAGTGCGTCAGCTTCAGCATGGTGTTTTCCTGGTGCTTGCGTGTATCCTTGAGCTACGATCTCTTGGCCATCTACGATGGCACAGCCTACTGGTGGGTTCGGCAAACATTCCGGCAAAGCTTTTCTACTTTGAGCTAAAGCAGCCAGCATAAATATTTCATCCATATTTAAGCGTAAATTATCTAGATAAATCACATTACCAAGAATTAGCTATTTTTTGTTAAAAAAGTTCCCATATCAAAATTTAGTAACTGTCACACTAATACCAGAATCCAGTTTCGGAACCTTAAGATATTCAATTGGTTCAGTACTTGGAGTCTTGATTGGCTCCTGACATTGCTTAAAAAAAGCGCTTGGGTTATTGATGAACTCAAGCGGGTTAATTTTTTGGCATCCTCGCTCCTGCATTAGCGAAATTGATTCAGCAGTTTGTTTTGAATTATTAGTCTGTCCGAGAAAATTACTCCATGTAGTATTAATCGTAGCTGGTTCTGTTAATAAAACTCCAGCGCGATCGCGATCGCCTATTGTTATGGAAACATTTTCTTGATTAGCATAGGCACTCTGACTGAGAGTGAGTGCGCTAATCACAACGGCTAAGATAATAGAAGAGGATTTCATCATTCAATCTCTCAACATTTAATGTCAGGTTAATAATTACAATTGCCTAGATACAAAAACCAAGAAATAGCAGCCTAGCTTGAGTACCTTAGATTAACACAGGTGATAATAAATATAGGGAAACTTCATTAAAAATATAGTGAAATCTAGTAGAATCTAACCAAAGTTTGCCTACGTTGAACAAGTTGCTTGAGCTATTTGTCTGCTTAATTGAGATCTGGAGTTTAGACTAAGCCATGCAAAATGACCCAGCAAGGCTGAGTTAATCAGAG